>JAOZFL010000129.1 GCA_027491455.1 Thermoproteota archaeon
TTCATTAAATAAAAGTTTTAAGGCATTTATTAGATGCCAAAAGTGCATCTAGGAGCAGAGCAATGGAAGCTGTTACAGGGGAGGCAGAGGCGTCATGTATAGCTGAACTTGAAAGAGAACTGATTGAACATATGGATGGCACTGGAACCATAGATAAGAGCGTTATGTTTAACTCGTTAAAAGTTAAGCTGTGTTTTTAAATATAATTGAAGAACTTCTCCAAAAAATTAAAAGCTAGGCAGGTGAATATTACAAGCTCCCAGGTTTCATGGGTATCAGAGTTGTGATCCAATTAATTTAAAAAAAGTTTCAATTCAAGTCTATTACTTACTTTAAGACCCTTATGGTGAAGATATTATGGTGAAGATCATAGTTTGTGTAAAGCAGGCGCTCGATGTAGCTGAAATAAAAATCGACAAGGAGAGAAGAGTACCTGTAACGGCTGGCGTACCGCTTAAAACATCTGACTTCGATAAAAACGCAGTTGAAGAAGCAGTTAGACTTAAGGAAAAACTTGGAGGAGAGGTAATAATTGTTACAGTTGGTTCTAAAGAGGCCACTTCAACGGTCAAGGAAGCTTTAGCCATGGGTGGAGACAGGGGTTATCTAGTCACGGATCCAGCTGTTGAGGGATCTGACACCCTAGCTTTATCTAACATATTGGTGGGTGTCATTAGGAAAATAGGGGGCTTCGACATTGTTCTTTGCGGGGAGGCAAGCATTGACGGTTTCTCGTTTCAAGTGGGGCCCAGACTAGCTGAAAAGCTAGGTGTACCACAGGTGACATATGTCCATAAACTTGAGGTTAAAAATGGGAAAGTAGTGGCTGAAAGATCAGTTGAGGAAGGTTTACAAGTGGTTGAAGCCGAAACACCTGTCTTGATAACAGTTACAAAGGAGATAAATGAGCCTAGGACCCCTACCTTCATGGACATTGTTAAGGCAGCTAAGAAACCCCTTGAAACATTGTCTTTGGCAGACATAGAGGTGAAAAAAGAGGAGGCAGGGGAGGAGGGGTCAGGTGTTAAAGTTGTTGGTCTCTATTCACCTCCAGTGGAGAGGAAAAACATAGTTATTGAAGGGGAAACAGTTGAGGAGAAAGCTGAGAAGCTCGCTGAAGCCCTTGTGAAAGAAGGAGTTGTCGGGTGAAAAACTTGAAAGGGGAAATATGGGTTTACTCCGAGGAAAAGGAAACAACTTATGAGCTTCTAGGTGAGGGAAGGAAATTAGCCAGGGAAATGAATGTTACACTTTCAGCTATCACAGTGGAAGGAGGAGAAACAGAAAGACACTTTGGTTTCGGAGCTGACAAAGTATATATCCTTAAAGGTTTAGGTGAGTTTGAAGCTGAAACATACGCAGAGGCTATTTCAATTATTGCAAAGGAAAGGGAACCAGAAATAATATTGATCGGGTCAACTAAAAGAGGAAAAGAGTTAGCGCCCAGATTAGCGGCAAAACTAGAAACAGGTTGCGCCACAGACTGTGTGAAAATATACCTTGAAGGTGAAAAAAAAGAGTTAATTGTTGAGAGATGGATTTACGGTGGAAATGCACTGGCAAAGGAAAAATTTACAAAGAAACCCTCTATAATCACCATCCCCCCAAAAACCTTTGAGAAACCCATATACAAGGAGAGGAAAGGAGAAAAAGTGGAGGTAGCCGTTAGAGTTTCAGAGCCAAGAGTTAAAGTTATAGAAACTAAAAAGAGAGAAGTGGGAGAGGAGAGGCTAGAGGATGCCTCAGTTATCATCTCAGGAGGGGCAGGTGTAAAAAGGAAGGAAGACTTTAAAATACTTAGAGAACTAGCAAACATGCTTAGAGGACAAATAGGTTGCTCCAGACCAATAGCGGTTGATTACAAATGGTTCCCAGAGTGGATTGGGTTATCAGGACACAAAGTGAAGCCTAACGTTTACATCGCATGCGGAATCTCAGGTAAAATACAGCACATAGCTGGGATAAGGGGGTCAAAGATCATTGTAGCGATAAACAAGGACCCTGAAGCAGAAATATTTAAAGTTGCAGATTACGGAATTGTAGGGGATCTCTACGAAGTTGTACCGGCTCTAATAAACGCTCTTAAAAGGAGATTCCGGGGAAAAACTAGGAAGTTCACTGAAAACAAACCCTTAAATAAAACTTTTTAACCTGGTTCTTTGAGGAGGAAAACTTGACTGGTTTCCCTTTTAATTCAATTGAAGAATATTTATTGAAGTCAAGTGGAAACATCGTTGTTTTCGGTATGGGTGGAGGAGGAGACATTGTAGGTGCCTATCACATTTACTCCTGGTTTAAGAGGCTGAAAAGGAATGTTTATTTAGGGGCTGTTCCATGGGAGAGATATGTATCTGACCCTGTTCCTGGCCCTATACCAATTGAAAAACTAAAAAATTCAAAGATGATCTGTGAAAACGTTGCTGTTGGAGACTCTGAAACATATGCCTTCAGAGAAGGAAGGAAAATTTATCCCCAAGCTTCACTATTGGCAAAAGCATTAAACATAGATGTTTTGTTTTTCGACGCCTCCAAAGGGGAGAAAGGGCTTCGTTCAGCCTTCAATAAATTGAAGAAAAGTTTAAATGTGGATTTAGTGATAGGTGTAGATGTCGGCGGGGATGTTCTAGCTATAGGCGAGGAGGAAAATCTGTGGAGTCCACTCATGGATAACTTATCTGCTTCAGCTCTTTACAACTCTGATCAACCGACGATAGTGGCAGTGCATGGCTTAAACAGCGATGGAGAACTCTCCTTGGATCAGCTTTTGAAAAGGCTATCGGAAATTGCAAATGAAAAGGGGATAATAGGTGTATATGGCCTTTCAAGAAGCGATTTAGATTCAATTGAAAAGATCCTTTCATTTTCAGTTACAGAGGCGAGCCGTGCCCCCTATGAAGCCATGACAGGGATGCTCACTGTCAAGGAAATAAGACAGGGAACAAGGAAAATAACCGTTAACCCTGTACTTATAGTGACATATTTAATCGACACAAAGATCCTTTACAACGTTTCACCTATTTCACAGGTCATTAAAGGAACCAGAAGCATAGAGGAGGCCAATGAAAAGCTAAACATGCTCGGCTTATACACAGAACTAGATTTAGAAAGAGACATTTATAAAGAGATGAGAAAGGGGAGGAGAATAGAGGAAATAGACATCGTGAATCTTAGAGAGAAGGGACTGGCCTACATGGATAAATCAATTTACATATAAACTTTATTCATCAGCCGATCCATCTAAATAGTCTAACGGAAACCTTGGACAGAAACCCCAGTGGGAAACCTTAAAGAAATCTATACACATAAAAGGTTTTATGGAAATATTTTTATAAGTAATTGTTTCTCCATTGGTGAAAATGTATGGGGAACGTAAAGACTACACTATGTATTGATGAAGACCTGTGGAGGAAGTTCAGTATCCTTGTAATAAAATTGAAGGGTTACAGAAAGAAAAACAAAGTAATTGAGCAATTAATCAGGGAATACGTTGAAGCCCTAGAAGAAAACTTAGAAGAGGAATTTAGAAGAGAAGCTGAAGCCTTTGCAAAGATGAAGAGGGGTCTCCTGAGGAAAGAAAGTTATAAAGGGAAATTTGTCGCTATATATAAAGGAGATTTAATTGACTGCGACAAGGACCTTGGGGAACTGGCTAAGCGAGTCTATGGAAAATTTGGATATGTCCCAATATACATGGACAAAGTTGTTGAGGAAGAGGAGGTTTTGGAGATACCTTCACCTGAAATAGCCAGGTGAAAAACTTGGCTAAAAATAAAATATGATAAAGAACAGTTCTCGCCTCCTGCTCCGGCTTTAAAAATCAGATTCTTCAAACCACTCTCCAAAGAGGCTGAAACGTGTAAGGGTAAATTGGATATAGAGGCAGACATTACAGTTATTCCAAGCCCCCTCTTAGAAAAATTGAAACATTGCCCCAGTGCGCAAAAACTTTTCATTGTTTAAAAACAATAGAAGAGTGAATAAAGAGTTGACTTCTATGTCTCGTTAAATGCTACTTCAACGACTACCACTGGTTTAACCCATACTATTAAGCCGTTCTCTTTCAGCTGGTTTTTGAGGAGTTTATTAATCATCCATTGGAATTCTTCAACTGTTAACCCTTAAAAGGTTTTACCCACCGGTAAAAGGCTATTTCTCCATGTCCCAAGCAGCTGAAACATGATTACTTAGCCAGTTATGTCTTCTCTCTTATCCCATTGAGCCTCAACTCAGATTTTCCTCTCTTTAGTTTCATTTGTAATCATTTCCAATACGCTAAGCCCCTCTCCTCTCGCTTTACCTTTTTAAGGTGAACCTTTTCTTCTAGGTGCCCCCTTATTTTTAAGGGTAATGGCAAATTTTTTACTACATCAAACATTCACTTCCAACATACAAAACTATCTACACCTTTGCATGTTGACATTCACAACTAGAATTATTGCATCGATGTACCCTTAATAATCTACATAACTAAAGGTATCCATGGTCCCTTAGTTTCCATTTGTTGGGGGTTTGGATGAAGGTTAGGAGAGCAGTTATCCTGGATGGATATGTGGATGAACCTACATGTTTAGGTGTTCCACCTTACATTTCCCCTTATCCAAGATATGTTGCAGGGGCTTTGCTTTCCCATGATAAAAACATAGATGTTGTTTATTACACAATAGATGAGGCAAGGGAGAGTAGAAAGGATTTCCTTTCTGTTTGTTCAAGATCAGACCTCGTGATAATGATTGGAGGCACAGTTGTTCCAGGTAAATATTTATCTGGTAAACCAGCTACAATAAAGGATTTCATTTTCTTTTCTAGCTTAATAGAGGAACCCTTAAAAGTTATTGGTGGACCAGTGGCGAGGTTTGGAGCTGTAAGTGAAGGTGGAAAGGCAAGCCTGGAAATTTCTAAATACAAAGGGTTCTTCGACTTCATTGTAAGTGGAGACTTAGAGGCCTTTATAAAAGATCTCTTAGATGAGGGACCGGAGAAAGCAGAAACTAGTCTTTACCTGAAAAGAACAGATCTAGGGGATATACCTATAACAGGTTCCACCATTGTTAAACAGCACCCCTTTTACCCCTATGTAATCTGTGAAATCGAAACGTACAGGGGTTGCCCAAGATACATAGTTGGCGGCTGCTCCTTTTGCACAACTCCGTTTTATGGAAAACCCGACTTCAGAGATCAAAAAGAGATATGCAGAGAGGTAAAAGCTCTCTACGAGAACAACATTAAATTTTTTAGATTAGGCTGCCAAGCCGATCTCTTAACCTTTAAAGGCTTCAATATAGGAGAAGCAGAGTTCCCTAAACCAAACGTAGAGGCACTTAAAAAACTGTATGTAGGGGTGAGAAGAGTTGCTCCTAAACTAGAGGTTTTACACATGGACAATGCAAACCCAGGGACAATTGCAAATTGGCCCCTTGAAAGCAGAGAAATCCTGAAAATCATAGTTGAAATGGGTACACCAGGGGATGTAGCAGCCCTTGGAGTTGAAAGTTCAGATGAAAGAGTTATAAGGGAGAACAACTTGAAGACTTCACCGGAGGAATCCTTTTTCGCTATAAAACTGATAAACGAAGTGGGGTCTCGTAGGGGATGGAACGGTTTGCCTCGGCTTCTCCCAGGGATAAACTTTGTCCATGGTTTAAAAGGGGAAACAAAAGAAACCTTCATTAAAAACTTTGAATTCCTAAAAAGAATACTTGAAAACGGGTTACTTGTTAGAAGGATAAACATTAGGCAAGTAATGGTTTTTAAGGGGACCCCTATGTATAGATTCGGCTTGAAAAACGTTTTTAAACACAAAAAGGTTTTCTGGAAGTGGAGGAAAAGGATCAGGGAAGAAATCGACTTACCCATGTTGAGAAAAGTGCTTCCAAAAGGAACCATTTTAAGAAGGGTTTTCACCGAGAAAAAAGGGGATGGCTACACATTTGGAAGACAACTTGGAACTTACCCGTTGATCGTGAAGATAAAGGGAAACTTAAAGCTAAGAGAATTTGTAGATGTAAGGGTTCAAACCCATAGTTACAGATCAATTAAAGGGGTCCCCCTAACAACCACAAACTTAAAGAACAAATAACCCTTAAAAGACTTGTTCAAGAGAATCGAACAGATATTCAAAAGAATAGATTTTAAACCTTAACTGAAAAGGGTTTAAGAAATTAATTTCAGGAAAAGGTTTGCCAGGTGTTAAGATTTGAAGATTACCAATAAAAGGAAAATCCTCTACTCAGCGGTTTTCATTGTAGCTGTAATAATTACTGGGTTCCTTTTCTCACTTTTCATGGTTTCAACTCCACAGGTTTTCTATGTTGCACAAGAGAAACTTTCCCCTCCAGCTCTACCACCTACCCCTTTACCCACTCCCCTACCTACCTCTCTCACCGGTGTAGAGAAGGGGGCTCCTCTCCTTGAAACAACTAACAGGTTAATGATTTACACTGCAAGCATGTCCCTTGAGGTAAAAAATTTAACTGTGGCAGTGAAACAAATAACTTCCCTAACAAAGGAATTTAACGGCTTCGTTCAAAACATAAAAGTTTACGGGACAGAGAGGAAAAAGGGGTATGTAACTGTCAGGGTTCCACAAGGAAAATTCCAGCAATTCCTTGAAGAAATCAGTGGGATAGGGAAGGTGAAGGGCAAAGAAGTTAAAGGGGAAGATGTAACTGAGAAATTCATTGATTTACAAGCCAGGTTAAACAACAGCAAAAGGGAGGAGCAGAGGCTTCTCCAAATACTGGAAGTAGCTAAAACAGTTGACGAAATACTTAAAGTTGAAAATGAACTTAAAAGGGTGAGAACTGAAATAGACACATTAACTGGTCAAATAAAATTTCTGCAGAGAAGAATAAATTACTCAACCGTGGAAATCTCCCTTGAAGAACCCCCTGTCCAACCACCCTGGCTTCAAATTCCACAAGTAGATTGGAGTTACCCATTAGAACTAGGGCTAACCATACTCTTAAATTTAATCCAAGCAATGATCTCCATAACCATAGCTATCGGTCCAATCGCTGTTCCAGGATTCCTAATATATAAATCCTACAAGAAACGAAAACAGGGAAGAAAGCAACCGTCTCAGAGCTCATAGATTTCCATCCCTTCACATGGAATACACCCAGAAAGCCCCCTACTGAAGTTAGATATGAATCCCCGGTTAAAATTTAAATATCTGCAGTGTTTTTTAATTCTGCCAGTGGCTGAGGACTTAGAGGACTAAAACAAGACTTAGCTCCTTTTAGGGTGCCAATAACCCTCAAGTCCCTTTATGGAACAGGGTAACGGAGTGGCGGCACATCCCCGCTTCAAAGTTATAAGTAATGAAGGACAAAGCAACCACCGATGGATCGCCGAGCCGCGAAACATCTCTAGGAGCGAGAATCCCCTGGTTTTAACTGTGAAGAATGTCAAAAAGGGACTTTCAGTGGATAGTGATTAAACTCAGCGTTAAATTCCTATCTTCGCTGCACATCGTTAAAGAAGCATTCAGCTATTAAACCCAATACAAACAGCAACTTTGCTGGATTTAAAGGGGAATACATGTAACACTAATCTTTCTTAGCCTTAACTTTAAAGTTTTTGAAGGAGGAGCCATAACTCGTTTATGGTCCACTCAGGAACCCCCAACTTCTCCCTTTGCTTGAAGTGCTCAAGCCAGTATCCAAGCTCAAGCACTATCCTTGTGCTGCCTCCGTTATCCAGTTGCCATTTCACCTCTGCAATAACATCTCTCCAATTTATTGATGCACATTTAATGATTGTTTTCATATCCTCAAAGTCCTTTGTTTCTCTCCCCATTAAAGATTTAAGTAAAAGGATGTCCTGTGGATGTAAAACATTTAATGTAAGCCTTGACAACTTGAAAAACAACTCTCTACTCCTTTTAACCATTGATCCACCTATCAGGTATTCCCCCACTCTCCTAGGAAATATATCTATGGGTACCTCATTGGTTACTCTAACCCATGAAGCTTTCCAAAGTTCCCTGTACCCGGAGGCATAGGCAGCTTCAATCACCTTTTCAAAGTCATCATTACTTAGTGTGGCAATGTCTACATCGATAGTTGACGGTTTCAGGTCCCTAAGGACGAGCGCTGTGCCTCCAATTGCAACAACTTCAACATCTGAGTTTAACTTTTCCCCGATCACCCTTAATTTCTCTAAAATAACCTTCCTACCAAGTAATATAGTGGTTCACCTCTTTGATAAGCGAGAAAAAATTAAACTGCTCCTTGTAAGAAGATCTTTTCTAAGCTCCTTTGGGGCAACATTTAAGAACTGCTCCTCAAACTCTTCTAGATTAGGAGACCCTGTAACATTCCAATACATTTCATAGGCTTTAATCGAAGAGTAAATATCATGTATCCCCCTATCCACTTTCTCCCGGTAAAATTTCCCCTTAAAACGCTTCATGTCCAGAATCATCTTTCTAACAGTGGTTCTCTTCTCCCTCAATTCATTTAGAAGATCCCTTAACTTTTTAGATGGACGTAAATGATCAGCTACCTCTAAAAGGAAACCCATCTCCTGGACTAAATCATACTTTAAAATTCTCCGCAGAAAATACCTAACATTCAATTCATCAAGGTTTAAAGCTAAAATCGCTGGAATCAAAGCAACTAATCTCCCCTCCCTCCTTTTGAGAAAAAGGTATAGAACCAAATCTTCCAGGGAGAAAACAGGGATCTCCTCACCTTGAGAAAACCCTGCACATGCATTCCTATAAACCTCTTGGTCCCTCCATTCATCAAAAACAAATCCTCTAAACTCCTCACCCGGTTTTTCAAAGCAGACGATCAACGGTGTAGCCCAGTAAATCGGTGTCCCATACGCATCAAGAGAAAAAGGCAAGCCAAAAACAAACTTTAACCCCTCGACACTCCTTAACCTGTGAAGCATAAACCTAACCCTAAACCTCTCACATAACCTAGAAATCTCTATGCCCTCCCCAGTAGCACAGTAATAAACTCTAGGCCTCCCCCTAAAATGTTTCTCTCTCCCCTCACAAAGTTCCACAAGCTTTAAAGAAACAAGTAAACGCAGTTTCTCAGCAAGTGTTTTCCTACTCAAAGATAACCTGTTATAAAGCTGACTAAAACTAAGCTTATCAAAGCAAAGAACCTTAAGGATCTCAGCAGCTCTTTCATCAAAAAACAAAGGAATTCCACACCTCTTACCAATATAAAGTTCAATAAAGTAAACTAAATAATTCTTTTTAAAAGTAAATGAATACACCTACTCGGCTCAGCATACTGGTTAACGATAGACCTAAAAACATCTGCTTTGGAAAAGCAAAACTGCTAAAAACTTCTATGCCCTAGATACTTGTTAAGGAAGACAATTGAGGCAAAGTGAACTGTTTGAGAGCTAAAAGGTTTGTTAGGGACTTAAAAGCTTTAGAGTTAGTTGATAGAGGATATGTACTCGAAAAAGGGGGAAATAGTACTTGAAGGAAGAGGAAAGGAATTAATAGAGAATGAAAATGTAAAGAAAGCATATTTAGGGATATAGAAAATTGAAA
>JAOZFL010000071.1 GCA_027491455.1 Thermoproteota archaeon
ATTTTCCCCACTTGTCCTGGAGTAATTATCGTAGCTTATCCCGAACTCCTCAAAGAGCTTTTTAATTTTCTTGTGGTTACTGTTGACGAGTTCCTTGGGTGTCACTCCCTGCTTCCAAGCCTCGTACTCCATTCGGGCTCCATGCTCATCGCTTCCACTGACAAACACAACATCAAGTCCTTGAAGCCTTTTAAAGCGTGCAAAAACATCTGCACTTAAAGCAGATCCTATTAAGTTGCCTAGATGGGGAATGGCGTGTACATAGGGCCAAGCTGAACAGATAATCCATTTAGACCGAAGGCTATCCTTACTTGAACCCATGGTATCACCTCAAATTAGCTGTGAAACAGATATAGGAAAAGAGAAAGCATGCATCGCTTTACTCTGAACTTGTTTAGGGAGAATCTGATTGAAAACACAAAATGTTATTAGTCTAACTCACCTTCTACGTTTCATCTTTGGAAATAAGTGAAATTTAATTAGGTAAAGAAATTTTTATCTATTTAAATTTTCTACCTAATTACCGTTTCCAGCTTTAATTTCCAGAGAAATCCTTTAATCAAAACCCAAATTTTAGTGAATCATAAAATGGTTCTATGCCCTTAAAACAACTAAGTGAAGGATTCGGGCAAAACCACTAAAACCCAATACTTTTCCATGTCCCTAGGTTTTAAAGCTGTTAAATCACGTTGAAAAACATGTTATAATCGAAGAATAAGACTTTTCAGGGTCCTATATTGAACCTATAGACTCTCAGACCTTGGAACTTGTACATTGTGGCCCTAGAGGTAAAAAGGAGGTGATTGAAAGAAAAGCTTAAAAAATGTTTAATGAAATATATGCTTGGGCGTTTTGATTTAAGTTTTACTTTTCCCTTGAATAACCATATTTCTCTGTGTCATAGAAAGGGGTTTTAACTATTTTTGCCTTTTTCAGCCCTGTAATAGTCTTTATTTTTATCTCTTTTCCTAGCTCGTAATGTTCAGCTTTTATGTACCCGATTCCTATGGGTTCAGCTATAAGCGGTGTTTTTGCGCTGCTTGTAACCTCACCTATTTCTTCCCGGTTGATGTATATTTTGTTGTGCCTCCTCGGAAACCCTCTTTCAATCATTTTGAAACCTATTCTAACCCTTTTCACCCCGGCATCCCTTTGCTTAAGTAAGGCGTCCCTTCCAATAAAGTCACCGGCTCCAAATTTAACGACAAAATCCAGTCTAGCCTCAAGTGGAGTCGTGTTTTCATCTATGTCACTACCGTATAACACCATTCCAGCTTCAAGCCTCAGGGTATCTCTGGCTATAAGACCGCAAGGTTTAATTTCGTGTTCCTTCCCAGCTTTCAATATGTCACGCCATAATTTTTCCGCCTTTCCCCTGTTTCTCTTAGCTTCCCAGTATATTATTTCAAATCCATCCTCACCAGTGTAGCCAGTCCTAGAAATTGAGACTTGAAGGCCTGAAAGTTTTATCTCAGCTCTTCCAAACCTTTTCATCCCTGATAAATCGTAATCCGTCAATTTTTGCAGGGTTTCTTCAGCCCTAGGACCCTGAACAGCAAACATCACAGATTCAAAGGTTTGATCCTTCAACTGCACATCTAGGCTACCTATATTTCTTTTAACCCATTTATAATCTTTCTCTCGACTTACAGCATTTACTACAACCGTGAATTCATTGTTTGTCTTAGAAAAAATTGCGTCATCCACTATTCCTCCATTTTCGTTGCAGAGAAGAGTATACATAGCTCTTTCAGCTAACAGGTTTGCATCATTCGTAGTTAAGCGTTGTATGAAGCTCCACGCATCTTTCCCGGTAACCTTAAACCTCCCCATATGAGATACATCGAAGATCCCTACGGAGTCTCTGACAGCTAGATGTTCCTGACTCGGCCTATTATAGCTTTGAGGCATTCTCCAACCTGCAAACTCAAAGAATTTAGCCCCTATTTCTTTATGTAAGTCTTCAAGTAACAGCCTGTTCATAGTTGTTTCCCTCAACTTAACAATGATTTAGCTATTTTCACGCTTAAAATTGGGTGGGGAAGCAGTTTTAAAGCTACCCTTTTAAGGTCAAAGCCATTTGCTAGGTCAAGAATGTCCTGTTTGTTAAGAATAGTTGATAAAAGGTTAAGGTCATCATCTGAAAGATTTTCGAATATTCTCATAGCTTTTAAGCTTTTCCTTATCCTATTACCCCAGTATTCCCCGTATTTTTTGATGAAGGCACTGAGTTTATCCTTTGAGGCCCCCCCTGAACTAATGGCTTCAGCAATAACCTTTGAAGCTATTACCCCAGCTGCTATGGATGAATGTATCCCGGCCCCTGTGAACGGGATAACTGTTCCAGCTGCATCTCCTATCAACACTAAGTTATCCCTCACTAATTCCCTCACTAACCCACCTATCGGAACCGAGGAGCCATCTGCTTCAACTATTTTTGCGTTTTTAAATTCCTCTCTATGTTCCTTTATAAACTTTTTAAGATATGTTAATGGTGAAGCTTTCCTTACGCCAATACCTACATTTGCCATGTTTTCGTTTTTTGGGAAAATCCAGGCATAACCTAATGGAGCAACTTTTCTCCCGAGAAATATCTTAGCTATGTCTGGCTCCTTTATTTTTGCATTGACAAACTTATATTGGTAAACAGGTATCAATTCAAGTCCTTTCCTATTTATTCCAGCCGACCTCGCCACTGTTGAGTTGAAGCCGTCCGCCCCAACGACTACTTCGCCACGTATAGTTCCTTTATTGGTAACAACTCCTTTAACGATGCCGTTTTCCATTAAAACCGATTTAACCGTTGTACTAACCATTATTTCAGCTCCTTCCTCAGCTGCTCTTTCCGCCATTGCCAGTAGAAAAGAAGATTTATTTATGTTGTATCCCTCCTCATCTATTTCCACGTAGTTTCCATTGGGGGCGTAGACTCTTGCCTTGGTCACGTTGTCTATTATATGTTCACTTGGTTCAATACCCGCTGTTTTGAAGGTTGGTTTACTTACCCCCTCTGCACACGGCTTCCAAGCCTTAATTGATCTATGCCTCTCAACTACAAGTGTTTTTAACCCTTCCTCAGCTGCTTTCCTAGCGGCTGCCAACCCTGCTGGTCCCGCTCCAACAACAATAACGTCAAAGGTTAATTTAGACATTTTAATCACGTGCTGTCCTCTAACCCTTCTCTACTTAAACTTCTCGATTCTGCTTTTTAAGTCTAACAACATGTATTCATAAATTGGTCTCCTCTTTTCGGGGTCCCCTAATTTTTTTTCAAGGTAATAAATTATTTCCTTCACAGAGAAACGGCTTACAATGAATGGAGTATCGTAGTAAACATCCATTAAAACAAGGTTTAAAGGATCAGCTGGTGAAAGCGCTATGTTTCTTTCCCCTTCAAGTACTTTTTTGAAATCATTAACTGTCAATTTACCTTTCCCAATCATTTCCAGAGCTGACCAAATGTTTCTCACCATTCTCCAAAGGAAGCTTTTACCAGCGATGTCGAGGACAATGTTATCTTCATCTTTTACAAGTTTAACATAAGTTATCTCTCTCTCCTTTTCTCTTTCCTCCCCTGATTTACAGAAAGCTGAGAAATTGTGTTTCCCTTGAAGCATAGAGCTGGCTTCCACCATTTTATCTATTTGTTCACCTGAGAAAGGCGCAACATATCGGTACCACCTTGAAATAGCGTTTTTCCTTGCATTGAACCCAGGTTCAACCTCTATGTAGGCCCATGCCACTATTTCAAAAGGTAGGTAATCATTAAGGGAAAATATATCTATTTCATCTATTAATGAGTTAAAAGCTATGGTTTGTCCTATAGAGTGAACTCCTTTATCTGTTCTTCCGGAATAGTTCAAGTTGGCTTCCTTTTTATCCTTTATGTATCCAGAGTCTCTAAGAGCCTTGATTATTTCTCCTTCAATGGTTAAAAGTTTTGGTTGCTGCTGGAAACCATGAAATGGTTCACCATCATAGAAAATTTTCACAGCGTACCTCATCAATGCCACAGCTCATTTAAATTGCATCGCTGGTCCCGAAAAACCGATGGCTGATGAAGAAGGTTAGCTCTTTAAAAAGTAAAGATATTTATGCCTCAGAATCTTTTTAAATATTAGCTATGCCTGTAAACACCGTGCTTTTAACTATAAGTGGAGGTTAAGTCTAATGGGTGTAAAGGTCCTTGTAAATGGGATAGGAGTTATAGGTAAAAGAGTAGCTGAAGCTGTTAAGTTGCAGGACGACATGGATTTGGTAGGTGTTTCAGATATAGCTCCAACATCAGTTCTAAGAATTCTCCTGGGCAAAAATGGATCTTTAAGGGGGACAAAGCTTTACAGCTCCCTAAAAGAAGCAAAACCAATCATGGAAGAGGCTGGGCTTCAGGTTGAAGGTATATTAGAGGAAGTTCTAGGATCAGGGGAAGTAGAAGTAGTTGTTGACTGCACTCCTGCTGGAATAGGTGCGAAAAATAAACCCATTTATGAAAAACATGGAGTTAAATCAATTTATCAAGGTGGAGAAAAAGCAGTGATCGCACCCATAAGTTTCGTTGCTGTAGCTAATTATGAGAAAGCTTTAAATGCACCTTCAGCCAGAGTTGTAAGCTGTAATACAACTTCTCTAACTAGGACTATATATGCACTGGATTCTCATTTCGGTGTGAGCGAAGTATTTGCAGCCCTGGTTAGAAGAGCTGCTGATCCCTGGAATGAGAAAAAAGGTCCTGTTAACGCTGTTATCCCAGAAGTTCATGTTCCATCTCATCAGGGACCAGATCTACAAACAGTTCTGCCCCACATAAACATTATAACCATGGCTGTAAAGGTTCCAACAACCACTGTTCACGTTCATGTGGTTAGGGGTAAAACGAAAAAAGATGCAGCAGCCGAGGAAATAAGGGAAGTGTTTGAAGATTCCTCAAGAATCATACTTATAAAGGAGTCTCAGGGTTTCACAGCTACATCGGAGCTTATGGAAATGTTTAGGGATCTTAAAAGGCCTAGAAGTGATATGTATGAAGTAGCAGTCTGGGATGAATCTATAACCGTTGTTAACAGTAAATTCCATTGGATTCACGCTGTCCACAGCGAAGCCATTGTTATACCTGAAAATATAGATGCCATAAGGGCGGTGGCATGCATAGAAACAGATAAGATGAGGTCAATTGAAAAAACGAATAAATCACTTGGAATATATTGAGATGTGAAAAGGCTCTCTTCTCTATCTCTACTTGTATTTACTCCATTTTTTAAGGTAAAACCCAATTGTTTCATCCTTTGTTACGTTAAACAGGAAACTCAGAAGTTTAACGTGGTATTTATGATAATAAGGCTTAGCAATGTTTCTCTTTAAATCGTAAAAAGTGTAGTACTCACCATCATAGTCCCTTAAATGTTTCTTTGCCTCTTCAACCCCTTTCAAAAATAAATATAAGGCTTTCTGACTGCCAGTTGCATTGTAATAAATATATAAACCCTTTAAAGCAGTTAGGAAACCATTTAGTACATAGTTCTTTGAGCCCGGGTATTCTGCATACCACCAATCGTGGTTTTCATCGCTTTCCCTCACCCCCCCACTCTTAGAATCAACGAAAAAGGACTCCAAGATTAAATCCCCTGTTTCCTTCATGGAAGGATCCCCAGTGATTTCATAGGCTCTTCCAAGGGCTTCAAGGAACATACCCTGAGCCATGGCTGAGGTCCAGGGGGGATTTAAAGAGGCATAAGGAAAGAAAAAATAGAATTCAAGAGACAGAAATCTACGTCCCTTACGCCCAACATCAACCAGTTTAATTTCTGTTCTCGAGTGAATCCTTAACTCATCGATGATTAACTCACAGGGGTAAAGGCTTGAAATCGAGAAAACTACATTTGACTTTTTATTTGTCCATGAACTATTCGGCAAATCACCTTTGCCAATGGAAAAATTGATTTTAATCCATTTACCCGTGGAGTTTCCATGGAACCTCTTCACCGTTTTAAATCTATTCCAATCGCCGACTTTAACCTCAAATTCATCTCTAACATCATCTAAGATTACAAGACTAGCGTTGTAATCTTCCCTCTTATCCAGTGTAAAGTAAAAATAAGCGTTCTTCCCATTGCCAATGGAAACGGTTCTCACTGTTCTATTATTCAATGTGAAAGGCTCAGACCACCAGTTCTTCCTTATATCCAACAGTATTTTGCTGCTGCCGTTGATGTCAAAGGCTTCGTATCTAGGTATACAGTGATCCTTCATCCACTTTACCCCTCTAAAAAAGAAAGTAAGAAATCCGGGGTTTTCTTGCTCCAGGAAATCCTCATAGGCCGCTATTGTGTACCATGCTATCGTCTGGGGGTTGTAGTAAAGTTTTTTCTTTCCCTCATCGCTGTACACCACCATCAATAATCTGTCATCGTTAATAGCGACTATGTCATCCCTTATAATTATTGAAAGCAAATGTCCTTTCCCATACTTAGCCCTAAATTCATCTATCAACTTCCTCTCTTCACTTAACAGTTTTTCCATTTGTTCATTGGCTAAATATATCTCCAGCAGACTTATCTTTCTCTTTAAAGAGGAGTACTCATCGTTAACCGTTTCATGAACAATTCTTTCCCTTTTCAAATCACTTTCCAAAGTTTCTAATACCTTATCCAACTTTATTTTCATGGAGGGGATTTCCACGGTAAACATGAAAATCTGTAAGACAAGCAAAGCTAAAAAAGCAATGAATAAGGCCTTTTCCTTGAAACTCATCCCGCTCAAAACCCCCAAAATATCTATGACAGAACGTCTTCAAAATGGTCTAGGAGGAAACATAGATAGATAAATTAGTTAATAAATTTCAACATTTTCCTTTTTTATTTTGTATAATGGTCTAAAAGGGATCCTAGAAACTTTAAGGATGCTAACAAAGCTGAGTTACACACAGATTACCAAAGCATAAGGGAAGGAGCGGTGGATATGGACAAATTATAGTTTGCTCTCTTCTATCAGAAATGCACCGGAGCACTTGGTATTAAAACACTGATATATGCTAAACATTTTTAATCTCTGGTGGAGAGGAGGGGAATGCCTAGGAGGATGAGGATTATCAAAGGTGGAAGAGTAGCAAGTTGAAATTGGGTTTCCTCCTGCTGTACCTCTTCAGCATAGTTGAAGGGTGCATAATCTAATCAGTACCGGAACTAATCACAAAGGAAGAAGCAGAAAACCTAATAAAACAAATAGAAACCTACAAACTAAAAATAAACAAGGAAACCCTTAACCAATAAATTTTAAAAATAATTCAACTAAAAAATATAACAGGGGAAACCAATTAAAACAAGTTAGAACAAAAAGGAGGAATGAAGCATGTCCTTGATAAAAGAAGTAGAGGAAAGAAAAGCCTTTGAAAGAATAGGAGCTCATTCTCACATCAAAGGACTTGGATTGGACAAAAACATGAAGGTGGTGTTCAAAAAAGATGGAATGGTAGGTCAAACAAAAGCAAGAGAAGCAGCAGGGATAATAGTGAACATGATAAAAGAAGGAAAACTAAGCGGAAGGACAATAATACTTGCAGGTCCTCCTGGAACAGGAAAAACAGCTTTAGCAATCGGAATTTCTCGCGAATTAGGTGTTAATGTTCCTTTTATTCAGATGAGTGGTAGTGAGGTTTATAGTAGTGAGCGGAAGAAAACTGAGGTTTTGATGGAGGCTTTAAGGAAGAGTATTGGTGTGGAGATTCATGAGGTTAGGAAGGTTTATGAGGGTGAGGTTGTGAGTATTGATATTGAGACGAGGCCTCATCCATATAATCCTTATCAAAAGGTCCCTTATAAGGTTAAGATTAGATTGAGAACTGGTGACGAAGAGAAGACCCTGGAGGCTGGTTCTAGTATTGCTCAGCAGATTATTGGCCATGAGGTTGTTGAGGGAGATGTGGTTCAGATTGATGCTGAGACTGGTAGGTTGGTGAAGTTGGGTGTTTGTTTAGAGAGTGAGAGGGGTAAGACTTTGGATATTGATACTCAGCAGAAGGTTCCTAGACCTGGGGGTAAGATCTTGAAGGAGAAGGAGTTTGTTTATACCTTAACTTTAAATGATTTAGATAAGATGGCTGCTAAGCAGAGGTCTGGAGGGGTTTTCTCTTTGTTTTTTGGAGGAGTTGAGAGCAAGGAGATCGATTCTGAAGTTAGATTAGAGGTTGATAAGCAGGTTAAGGAGTGGGTTGACGAGGGAAGGGCTTTTATTCATCCAGGTGTTTTGTTTATCGATGACTCACATTTACTTGACTTAGAGGCTTTTAGTTTTCTCAGTAGGTCAATGGAGAGTGAGTTGGTGCCTATTATTATTTTAGCTACGAATAGGGGTGTGACGAAGATTAGAGGTACTGATGTTTTGAGTCCTTTGGGTTTCCCCTTGGATTTGATTGATAGATCTGTGATTATTGGAACTATGGAGTATAGCCCGGAGGAGATAAGGGAGATTCTGAGGATTAGAGCTGAGGAGGAGAAGATTAAGATTAGTGAGGAGGCTTTAGATAAGCTTGTAGATGTGGGCAATAGGTCTTCTCTAAGGTATGCTGTTCAGTTGTTAAGTTTAGCGGCTCAGGATGCAAAGGTGAACAAGAAGAATGTAGTTTCAGCTGAGAATGTAACGAAGGTGAGTGGGCTTTTCATGGATGTTGGTGAAGCATCGGAGTATTTGAAGAAGTATGAGGAGAAACTTTTGAAGATATGAAATTTTGGGGTTTTAGATTAATTTTTATTTGAGTCTCACCTTGTTTACTTTTCTGTTTTGCCAGCTGTATCTTTTGATTTTAGGTGTTTTTCCGTAGCCACATGCTGCACAGTGTTTCTTTGCAACATTGTATGTTCTTCTTCCACATCTTCTGCATCTTATATGTGTTTTCTTTCTTGATCTTTTACCCATTGAGGGTGTGCCCTTAACCATTTTTATTTCACCTATGCTACTGGAGAGACAAGGACCACGGTGTCTCCTCTTATTATGATTTTTCCAAGTTTCTTGGTTTTCTCCTCCATTATTTCATCTGAGTCGGTGAGTATTAGGTTTAAGTGGCTGTCGAAACCTTCAAGTTTCCCTCTTATCTCTGTTCCGCTTCTCAGCTTTATGTAAACGGTTTTACCGATTGATTTAGATATGTAATTCAGCGCTGTTTTGGTTTCGTCAACGCCCATTTTTAGACACCTTTATTAACTTTTTGCTTTCTTTACACTGTTACGTGTTTTAAAAGCCTTTCTTTTTCTGGTGGCCTTTGAGAGCTTTGCGGGTTATACTGAATTGAATGTATTTTGATTTTATGAGTTGCCTAAATTCCTTAACTATAAATAGATATAAATTTTTATATCTTCTTACCGAATTATGTTTTGTAGTTAGGTCTTTTGTATTACGTTTTTGTTTTCCGAGGTGTTTTTTCTTTGTCTTTTTTGAAGAAGTTGTTTGGGAGAAAGGAAAGAGTTAAAGAGGAGAAGAGTCCTATCAATGAATTGCTGTTTGAGGCAGGGGAACATGAAGGGGAGTATGAGTTGCCCGAGGTTCCAATAGAAAGCGAGGAAGTGATATATGTTAAACCCTATAAGGTGAGGGGCATCGAAGATGTTGACACCGTGATAAAGGAGGTCGTCGAGGAGAATAACATTGTTATTCTAGATTTATCTTTGCTGTCAAGGGACAAGGACGCTGTTAGGAGGGTGATTGAAAGACTAAGAGGGGCTGTTGCCACCAAGGGGGGAGACATGGGTAGGATTCCAAGTGAAAGGGTTATTTTAACCCCTAGATTCATCAGGATATGGAAGAGAAGTACGGGTTAAACTAATCTTATGCTTTCAAGGTTGTAAGGGACGCTTATATCTACTTTTCTGATTCTTTTAATGGCGTTTGCAAGTATTTGCCCCTTGTTTCTCTCTCCATGTACAATTATCACCTTTGATGGTTTAGGTTGAACTTTGCCTGCGAAGGATATTAGCTGCATCCAGTCGGAGTGACCGGAGAAACCTTCAACTGTACATACATCCATGTTTATCTCAACTGATTTCCTTTTGTTTCCGGTGAAAAGAAGAACTTTGCCTCCTTTTCCTTGTCTCTGGACATCTCTTCCAAGGGTTCCATTTACCTGGTAACTAACAAATATTATGGAGTTCATGGGGTTTGAGGCCATGTTCTTGAAGTATTCAATTACTGGTCCACCTGTCAGCATGCCAGAGGTGGCCAGTATTATGCATGGTTCCCCTTCTAAAATGTCGATTCTCGCCTCCTTGCTCGGTATATCGGAGAAAAGAGGGGATTCAAATGGGTTTATTGATTTGTGGAGTATCTTTTCTTGGAGGTTCTCGGATAAATAGGAGGGATAAGCTGTGTGGATAGCTGTGGCCTCTAAAACCATTCCGTCAATGTAAACCGGGACTTCAGGTAGTTTCCCTTGCCTAAAATTTTTCTCTAGTGTTAATAAAATTTCCTGTGCTCTGCCAACAGCTAGTACTGGTATGAGTACTGTTCCCTCCCTCCTAATCGTGTTGTTAATTATCTCCATGAGAAGGTTTTCAGCTTTGCTTCTAGGGGGTAAGGTGTCCTTCATAGATCCATAGGTTGACTCCATAATCAATGTTTCAAGTCTTGGAAAGTTATAGTTGCACCCTTTCAGTAGAGTGGTATCCGCAAATTTGAAGTCTCCGGTGTAAACGATGTTGTGGATTCCTTCACCTATATGGACATGCACCATTGCCGACCCTAGGATGTGGCCTGCATTGTAAAGTGTTATTTTCACGTCTGGAGATACATTTGTCACTGATTCATAGTCTAAGGATATTGTATGGGATATCTCCTCTTGGATGTCTTTGAAGGTGTAGGGTATATGTCTACCGTCCCTTCTTAAAACCTCTATGTAGTCTAGTTGTAAAAGAACCATTAGGTCCCTTGTTGGTTCGGTGCAATAAACTGGTCCTCTATAGCCATATTTAAATAGTATGGGGACTGCCCCGCTGTGATCCAAGTGGGCATGGGAAACAACAACTGCGTCAAGTTCATCGATGTCTAGTTCCGGTGCGTCGAGGAAGGGAAATGGTTCACGCCATGAACCAACGTTTATGCCGCAGTCAAGTAGGATGCTGCTTTCAGGTGTCTGTAAAAGGAAGCAGCTTCTGCCTACTTCTCTTGATCCACCTAAACTGGTGATTCTGATCCAGGAGCTATTTAGGTATTTGTCTCTATATATTCTCTCTCCAAGCTTCAAAAAGAAGTTTAATCTCTTAGCTGAGTTCAAGTAAACAAGTTTTCTGATTGACTCAATAATCTTTGACTCCATGGTTGGTGTCCTTGCAACCTTCGGTATCCAAAGAGTTTTCCTTTTTATCCTTTGAAGATTTTCGCCTTTTAGACCTATTACAAGTCCAGGCTTCAACGCCTCTATCACAACTTCCCCGAAAACCGGATCAAAGTAAATATGGGTTATATTTGCTTCTTCAGGTATTATTCGCCTTATCTCCTCTTCTGCTTTCTCGATGTCCATTAAGAGGCTTCTTTCAAGTCTAATTATAACTCTTTTCCTTATTTCCTTTGCAATTTCAGCTATGTATTTGTCCGATTCCAAGAAGAAGCGAGGGTTCCTCGTGTAAACCACTATGTGAGGGCCTTCAAACTTTATGTCTCCCGGTTGAATAATACTACCTGCCAGTTTCTCAATTGCTTCTCTTATTTTGCCAATTAAATCACGGCTGTTCATTTTCTTCCCTTTTAATCCATGAAGATGAATCTGTTAATGATTGTTGAGTTTTAAACTTTCTAGCTAGAATTCTCAATTAATTTCTTTATTTCTTCCTCTGAGAGGAAATTTACTCCTTCTTCACTTATCACAGCAACATCTAAGCCGTCACCTGTTGCAGAGTCCCTTGAAATAGCAGCTGTTAATGCTTTAACTGAAAGTTTCTTCGCCTCATTCAAAGGTATATCTTCTCTGTATGACTTCTCTAGTATACCTATAGCTATGGGTGAACCTGAACCTGTGGCCACGTATTTTTCAGGTTGGATGGAGCCGAAGAGTTCAACGTTGAAGAGCTGAGTCCCCTTATAATCAACTCCTCCGAGAAGGAATTGGGCAATGAATATGTTAGGTCTACTCGCAAACATTATGTTAGAGAGGAGTTTAGCCACTGTCCTAACAGGGGGTTTTCTAAGTTTTTCAAGGCTGTAAAGCCCAGATATTGCCTTTGCGTACTTTGCTAAGATTTGTGTATCTGCAACTAAACCTGCTATTGTTGCTGCAATGTTATCTGATATCTTAATGATTTTTTTGGCTTTTTTATGAACTATGAATGTTCCAGCAGTTGCCCTTCTATCAGCTGCTAAAACAACGAAGTTCTTTCCCTTAACTCCCAGGGTAGTGGTCCCCTTAATATTTCTAAGAAACCTGTTTAGTTCCTTGTTTATGAAAATTGGTTCCTGCAATTTATCCACCATTTAAATAAATCTTCAGAGAAGGAGGTGAAAATATATCACAATGGAAATGTAGTCCTAAAAATTCTTTTCAGTTTTTATTTCACCGAGATACTCCCTGCAGTAATCCATGTTCACAAGACTAGTAAAATACAAATATAACATTGACCTTTCCACTTTATTAATTTTTTGTTTTTATTTTTTTTCAATGTGTCCCTGGAAGTTCTATAAGGAAAATTTTTCAGTTGTGGGCGTCGTTAAAACAGTTATAGGGAAAAATTAACTGGAGATTAGGAAATGGCTACTTATACCTTGGTCAATGAAGTGTTAGCGTATAAAGGATACGAATTTGTTTTTCAAGGAGGTTCAACTATCTGTGGAAGATGCGAGCTTAGACCTGTTTGTATCGGAAATTTAAGAGTTAACAGGAGATATAGAGTTATAAAAGTTGAAGATAAACATTTCCCTTGCCCCTTAATTAGGGGAAATGTAAAACTTGTAGAAGTAGATTTAAGCCCTGTAAAGGCCTCGATAAATTTTAAAAGGATGCTTCTAAATGTTCCATTCAAGTATGAAGGTATAGACTGTGATGAACATGATTGCGAATACTTCGAAAATTGTAGACCAATTGGTTTGAAAAAAGGGGATCTCTGTGTCGCTGTTAAAGTGGTTTCACCCATTAAACACTGCAGGAAAAACATAAACCCCAAAATATGTGTTTTGAGGATAGTTTCAGGGGAAGATTAAAGGGTGTTGCAATGGTAGTTTTTAATCTTGAAATAGGTGCAACTTGGTAAAGCCCTGGAAACTGTGATTTAAGGTGGTAACCACGATTTTCACGGTTAGAAAAGCTGTAAAAGAGGATTTACGCTGCATGATAGATCTTTATCTTAAAGGTTATAATGATCTGGAAAGCTACTCTTATAGGAGCAGAAGAGATGTAAAAGCCTATTTAAGATGGCTTTATAGCAGAGATAGAGAAGGTCTTTTATTGGCTATTATGAACAATGAAATTGTTGGGTTTATTGCATCAGATGCTAACTGGGTTTCCATTCATGGACGGGTTGGAGCTATCCATGAACTTGTTGTTCACCCAAGACATAGGAGGGGAGGAATAGGTAAAGAACTTGTGGTAAGGGCCATTAAAAGATTTGAAGAGAAGGGTTTGAAAAGGGTGGAGCTATGGGTGGGACTAGGAAATTCAGCAGTAAAATTTTACGAGAAACTTGGCTTCATAAGAGAAGATACTAAGGGGATATGGCTAAGAATGAGCCTTAAAATAGGGGGAAAAGTAGCAATGCAACTAACGAAGAAATGGATAAGTTGTAAATGAACGCTGTGTTAACACTTGTCAAATGATCATTTATCTTATAACTACTCATTTCACCTCTTTTTGAAGTTGTTTTCAGGGCAACAGAAAGCTGCAGATTTCTCTAAAACCTTAACAACAATGTTAGAAGGGGAAACATAATAAACCAGTACTCCACAAAATGAGTAAAGCAATCTCCACTAAACCGTTTCAGTCGTGAAGCCCTTTGCCGATGGAACCTTGGAGGTTAACGGAGTCAAAGTGAAAAATGCACTGACCTTTTAAATTAGTTATGTGTTCTATTTCAATCCTTTGAGTTAAAGATAAACTTTATGGTAAAGGTAACGTTGAATGGGGAAGGATAAACTAGTGTCTTTAGGGCTGGAAAGCACTGCCCACACCTTTGGCATCGGTATAGTCGACTCAGAGGGGGAAATCTTAGCTGACCGTAAACATGTTTACCAATTAAGGGAAGGTATCCATCCAAGGGAAGCAGCTGAGAGCTTCATAGAGAATTTCGGTAGGGTGATTAATGAAGCATTAAACCAAAGTGGTTTAAAATACACTGGGATAGATTTAATTGCTTTTTCACAGGGACCTGGATTGCCGCCGACTTTAAGAGTTGGAGCAACAGTGGCCCGAACGCTTTCACTGAAACTCAGAAAGCCGCTTGTAGGGGTAAATCATCCGATTGCCCACATAGAAATAGGCAGATTAACAACAGGGGCCAAAGACCCCCTAGTTGTATATGTGTCCGGTGGAAACACACAAATAATTGCTTACAGTGGAGGGAGGTACAGAGTTTTCGGTGAAACACTTGATATAGCCTTGGGAAACGCCATAGATATGCTTGGAAGGAAAATAGGTCTTAAGTTTCCAGCTGGGCCCAAAGTAGACCAGTTAGCGATGGATGGCGAATGGATCAATTTGCCCTATGTGGTTAAGGGGATGGACTTCAGTTTCAGTGGGATTTTAACAGAGGCTGAAAAGAAACTTAGTCAGGGGGTTAAGGTAGAAGATATTTGTTATTCCTTCGAGCAAACCTGCTTTGCGATGATCACTGAAGCAGCTGAGAGAGCCGTTGCACATACGAAAAAGAAGGAGCTTCTTCTAACAGGTGGAGTAGCTTCAGCCCCCATGCTAAGATCTATGCTTAAAAAGATGTGTGGAAGCCGTGGAATAAAGTTCTATGTGCCATCGAAGAAACTGTGTGTAGACAACGGGGTTATGATCGCTTGGACAGGCATCCTCATATATAGATTTAATGGGCCTATAGATTTCGAGCAAAGCTTGATTAAACAGAAATGGAGAGTAGACCAGGTAGATATTGCTTGGATAAATGGACAGAAGAAACTTTCAAAGAAAAGGAAAAGAGGTAAATTAATCGAAAGAGGGGCTGAGGCAGTTGTCTTAGAGGCGAAGTGGCAGGGAATCAGCTGTGTGAGGAAATTAAGGGATAAAAAATTATACAGAGAAAAAAATCTTGATTTATCCCTCAGGGGGGAAAGGACGAAAACTGAAGCCCTCCTTATCCATAAAGCAAAGCGACTGGGAGTTATGGTTCCAGCTATTTACGGATTGGAAATGGATAAACATGAAATTTTAGAGGAGAAGATTAAGGGAGAAGTTTTAAGGGAGGTTTTCAATTCACTGAACTGGAGAGATAGAGAGAAAATCTGCTTAGAAATAGGGAGATTCATAGGGGTTCTCCACAAAGAGGGAGTCACCCATGGAGATCTAACAACATCGAACGTTCTGTTTAATGGAGAGAAAATTTATTTAATTGATTTCGGTCTAGGTAAACATTCAAATAGGATAGAGGATTTCTCTGTTGATCTATTTGTTTTTAAAAAATCGCTTGAAAACAACCACTGGCAGTTCGCCGATAAAAGTTTTCAATGTATGCTCAAAGGGTACATAAAGGAATTTAAAAATGCAAATCTTGTGATAAAACAAATGGAAAAGCTGTGGAGGAGAGGGAGATATCAGGAAAGATTAAAGTGATGTTTTATACAGGGAACAAAAACAAGTTTAGGGAGGTCAGGGAGATACTTTGGGAATATGGAGTAGGAATTGAAATGCGCACAGGAAAACCAGCTGAGGTTCAGAGCGAGGATATAACTTACATAGTTAAAACATGTGTAGAGGTTTTAAGGAAGAGAAACAGGGGTCCAGGCTTTGTTGAAGACACGGGATTGTTTATAGAGTCCCTAAATGGTTTCCCTGGGCCTTATGCATCATATGTTTACGAGAAAATAGGTTTAGAGGGAGTCCTCAAGTTGCTAAGAGGTGTAAAGAATAGAAGGGCAATGTTCAGAACAATTATTGGGTACTGGGATAACAAAACAAAATTAAAAATTTTCAAGGGTGAAATCAAGGGGTTAATTAGCAAGAAGGTTAGGGGAAAAGGCTGGGGTTATGACCCAGTTTTCATACCCCTAGGCTTCGACAAAACCTATGGAGAAATGAAATTAGCCGAGAAAAACATGGTTTCGCATAGAAGTAAAGCTGTACGCTTATTTGCTGAATGGTTAGTGAAGAAGAAACAGGGAAATTGATTTTAAAGTTGTCTCTCTAAAAATTTTAACTAGTAAGTGACACATGGAATCCCGGGATCACTCAAGTTTTTCCAGGAGCCTCCTTAAATCAATAGGTTTTTAAAGTGTTATCTTTAAGTTTATAAAGGAGAATCACCTTTATCAATGCTTAAAGCTTCTAGCTCGTTAAATTGGAGGAATAGATTAATGGCAAGGATGCATACTAGAAGGAAAGGTAGATCGTCGTCTAAAAGGCCACCAGTAATCATGATGCCGAAGTGGATAAAGGAAAGACCAGAGTTAAGGGAGGAAATAGATCAATTAATTGAGAAAATGGCCAAAGGTGGGGCTTCACCGAGCATGATAGGGCTAACTTTGAGGGATAGGTACGGTGTACCAAGTGTAAGGGCGTTATATGGGAAAAAACTAGTAAAGGTGCTGAAGGAAAAGGAATTAGCTCCTAAATTACCTGAAGACCTTTTTAACTTGATAAAAAAAGCTGTTAGGATACAAAATCACCTAAAAATTAACAGGAAAGATGTACATAATAGGAGAAGACTTCAACTTGTCGAAGCAAAAATTCACAGACTTCAAAGCTACTATAAGAGGAAAGGTGTTCTTCCAAGGGACTGGAAATACACAAGGGAAACAGCTGCTATAATGGTGGCACGAGCTTGAGTAAAGAAAAAGAGGATTTATTCATTAAATATTCATCAGAAATTGGGAAGACGATTCTGGAGGAAGCAGAAAGTGAAGGAGTTATTAGATGCATATCTCATCTTGACACCGACGGGTTATGCTCAGCAGGTTTAGCTTCCATGTTTCTCTTGGAAAACGAAGTCAAGTTTCACTTAACGATCATTAAACAATTAACACCTGGAGCACTTAAGGAAATACTGAGAGAGAAATACAGGGCTTTACTTTTACTTGACCTCGGAAGCGGACAACTTGATCTTTTAGAGAAAAAGTTACCAGTTGACAGGAAAGTGTTCATAGTTGACCATCACCCCCCTGAGAAAGAAAGGGTGAACGTGAACATTCACCAAGTAAACCCTTATATGTTTGGTTTAGATGGGTCAATTCACCTAAGCGGGTCGGGGACAGCTTACTTCACCTTTAAAGATCAATTGAGGAGAGGTGAAGGAGCTGAGTGGCTTGGCATTGTAGGGGCTATAGGAGATCAGCAGGATAAGAGTGAATACAGCTCACTGAGTGGTTTAAACAGTGAAATAGTAAAGATAGGGATTGAGAAGGGGATCATAAAAGAAGAGATAGACTTAAACATTTTTGGTCGTTTCTCCAGACCATTACACAAAGCGCTTGAATATACTTTTCAGCCCTACATCCCAGGTATATCTGGGGACGAAGTTGGCGCTGTCACTCTTTTAAGAGATATAGGTGTAGAGTTAAAAGGGGTAAACGGCGACTGGAGGAAACTTTCAGATTTAACAGATGAAGAAAAAAAGAAGTTGACAGAGAAAATCATTGAGAGAATCATGCATGGAGAAACCTTTTCTAGACCAAGTGAAATATTAGCTATGCATTATGTAAACCTAAAAGAAGAACTTAACACTTTAAGGGATGCAAGGGAGTTTTCAACTATTCTAAATGCATGTGGAAAACTTGGAAGACCAGATGTAGGCGTCTTGCTCTGCTTAGGGGTTAGAGGGGAAATAGTTGGAGAAGCAGAAGAACTATTAATTGAGTATAGAAAAACTTTGGCTGATTACTTAAATAAGATTCTTTCATTTCCAAATAAGTACCTAGTTAAGAAGGAGGAATTCATCGTTATTTCACCTAAGGCTGAGATCAGGGACACGTTAATAGGCCCTGTTTCATCCATTCTACTCTCCCAGTTAGCGGAGAAAAGAGTGGTTATAGGTGTTTCAAGGGTAGATGAAGGCAAGTTGAAGATATCAGGCCGTGCAAGGGGGGACTTCAAGGGGAAAAGTATTGATTTAGGGTTAGCTTTAAGAGAAGGAGCTAAAGCTGCTAAGGGAATAGGAGGTGGACATAGAATGGCTGCAGGTGCGGAGATAAAGCAAAATAAACTTGGAGAATTCATCAAAGCCTTAGAGGAAAACATAAAGAAACAACTTGCAGAGGGAGATAACGGTGGAGAGCCGTAAGACTATTAAGGTAACCCTTAAAATCCCTGGAAAAAGGTTAAATATGGTCAATATCCAAGAAAAGCTTCAGTTGATCAATAAAAATGCAGGGTTTTCGAAGTTGGGAGACGAATTGAACATTTATTTAAATATCAAGGATATCTCTCTTGAAACCATATTAAAGTTGAACACATTTTTCAAGGAGCTAAGAGGTGGAAGAAATGTCTAAGTCTAGGAGAAAAGTAGATACATGGAAAATAAAGAAGTGGATAGACATTTACGCACCGGAAAACCTCTTCAAGAACATGAAAATCGGGGAAACACCGGCTTTAAAGGAGGAGCAAGTGATAGGTAGAAAAGTTGAAATTTCTCTTTTCGATCTAACAGGGGATTATCAGCATGACCAAATAAAGATAGTCTTCAAAGTAACAGATTTAAAGGATGGGAAAGCAAAAACAGTTTTCGACAGGGAATTCATAACTAACACTTACCTGAGGAGCCTTATAAGAAGAGGTACCTCAAGGATAGATGCTGAGGTCAAGGCTAAGACAACCGATAACTACCTTTTACAATTGTTTGGTGTCATCTTCACAAATAGAAAGGTGATCAACTCGATAAGGAGAAAATTAAGGAAAGCCATGAGAGAAGAGCTTCAAAAATTCATTTCAGGACACACATTGAACGACATTTTCTCCCAGTTATTCATCAAGGAGCCTGGCAACTTCGTCAAAGATTTAATAAGTAAATTAAATAAAATTGCTCTTGTAAGGAGATTTGAAGTTAGGAAAACCGTTGTTTTGTCTCATGAAGAGCTTCCTCAAGCCTCTTAACCAATAAATCCTTAAACAACTCTACACCGAGAAACCTTACATATGTACTTATCTTCGGCCCTCTATCCTTCCCGATTAAAACTCTGTATACACCTTTGAAAAGTTCTCCGTGCTTGAAACCGAATTCCCTTGAAGCCTCAAAGAAAAGAGACTGAACATCCTCTGGGTTTTTCTCGGCGTTTAAATTGGAAATTATGTATTTAAGCGCTTCCAAAGTTTTAGGGCTTAGAGAAAACTCCTTATACTTAAAGTAATCTTGACACCAGTTCCTTAAAAGCTTGAATCTAATCTTTAAATCCTCTATTTCTTCTCTCTCCAACTTTTTAGACACTATTTTCTGTCTCTCAGCCAAGTAAAGGAAAAGCGAGAACATTTTTCCTCTGTTAACACCCCTTGGAATGGATGAAACCAGCTCCACACCAACGTTATAGGGGACATGGATCGATGGTTTTTTCCTCGGCTTTAAAAACATTACGTATTCATAAAGTCTTTTTATCCTAACCTTTTCCCTTTGGTTACTGATGGATTTTAAATTAAAGTATTTATCTTCTATTTTATCGAGTTCATCCATGTAAACCGGTATATCGTCAACTCCAAGTTTCCTTGTTCCCTGATACCTTTTGAACATAAGTAATCTTAATGACTGAGGTGAACCATACCTTAACCAAACCTGGGGGGTGAAGACGTTACCTATAGACTTAGATATCTTCTGACCTGATTTACCTAGGAAAAGCTCATACATTATGGAGTGTGGAGGATTGTATTTTAGGATTTCCTTTGATATTGCACAGTTGACCCTGAAAGAGTCTTCTATGTCTTTCCCCCTAGCCTCAAAGATTATTTTATATGAAGCCCATCTAGCAGCCCACTCTCCTTTCCAGGCAAGTTTACCTCTTCCATCAATGTATTTAGCTTCCCCCTCATAGCCGCAGCCTGTAACTCCCTTAAAGTC
>JAOZFL010000178.1 GCA_027491455.1 Thermoproteota archaeon
CTCGAAAAAAGAACATGCAGCAGCTGTGGTTTCAGCTGGAGCAAATGGCGTCGTAGTTGGAAGCGCCTATGCAAAGATCTACGAAAAGAACCTAGAGAAACCAGAGGAAACGTTGCCAGAGATCGCTCAACTAGCAAAACAAATAAAGCAAGGGTGCATAGAGGGATATAGGCAGTATCTAATGAACAATCGGTAAGCCCACTTGAATCTAAGACATAACCCCAAAATTAAAACTATTCTCACTCTATTCTGCCTCAGTCCTTCTTCCTTAATGCTCTCCCCTAGTCTCTCTGAAGTAAGCGAAATATACCAAATATGACTAGACCGATGCCTCCAAAGAAAAGGAAATAGACGAGGGGTGAAGGTATAGGAACTGGGTGTGGATGTTCAATAAACCCCTCCTGCTCCCCCCAATCATGATGGAGTGAGTTAAAACCCAAAGGATCACTAAGCCAACTGAGCCAATAATTACACATAAAATGCCTTGGCGCATCCTCCCCATTTTTACTTCACTTCTCCTTTACTCTTAAAATATTTAAAGTCCATGCTTAGATAAATACAAAGCCAACCCTTCTGGTTTAAAATGCTATGTCTTTGTACAGCTGTACAAGCCGTTTGTACAAGGGAAAAGTCCACGACTGAATTAATTGGTTTAGGAAGCTTAGTGATGATCGGCACCTCACAGCTGAAGCTTGTAGGGTTCTTGCTTCTAAAGGTTTTCATTGGTCCTTTGTTCACCGCCCTTTTAGGCTTCCACATCGCTCCATCTTAGAAGCCGGGGGTGCACTATCAACGCGTCACCCCTCCAAGGGGAGACCTGAGGTTATGGCTTCATAGTGATACCTAGCTTCATTAACCAGTGTCAAACTTACAGTGGACATGGCAAGAAAACCCCTGGTGAGGGTGAATCCCCGATAAAATTTAAATAATTCTTCAACTATCTTTCTCTTTTGCTGTCGGTGGCTGAAGGGTTTAACTTGGACTTAAAGGGCTAGACAAGGAACAACCCCTTTGAAGGGTGCCGATAGCTCCTCTTCCCATATGAGAAGAGCTGGTTAACGGAGTGGTGGCGCATCCCTCGCTTGGAAGATTTGAGCAATGAGGAGACAAGGCCATCATGGATGGATCGCTGAGCCATGAGACATCACTAAAGGTGAGAATCCCCTGCTGAAGTGGGGAGGGTGTCAAATATGAATTATAGATACGCCGCATCCATCCAAGGACTAAAGCCTTTAGTTTTCTGCTATGCCTTCTGCAGTAAGCCGTTGTTGAAGGACTCCTTTGTGGTTTGAGGAGGGAAGCATATGATTTTATTATATTACTGGGAGGTATTACTGGATTTATGAACGTGGTTTATGTTAGGGAGACAAGGAATAGAGCTGATTTTGTCTTTAAAATCTTAGATATTTATTGGGGGGAGATTTCAAAGGTTAGAACTATATTTGTTAAGCCGAACATTGTATCTTATGAGGGTTATCCCACTACAACGCATCCTGAGGTTTTAGATGCTCTGCTCTCCAGACTTGTAGGTAAGGAGGTTGTTGTGGGGGATGGCCCTGCCTTCGACGCTGGAAACTCAAGGAAAATCGTTGAGAATCATCCTCTGAAAAAGGTGTGCAATAGATTCAGGATTCCTCTGCTTGACTTGAACAGTGGTGAAATGACAGGTGTAAGGAGTCCAAGGGGTTATAGCTTCAAAATCTCTAAGGCGCCTTTCAATTTTGAATATTTTATTTCTCTCCCAGTTTTGAAGGTTCATAAGGTTTGCAGTGTAACTGGAGCCTTAAAGAACCAGTTTGGCCTCCTATCCAAATGGGATAGGATTAAAATGCATATAAGAATTAAGAACATTGATAAGGGGATAGCTGAACTGAACTCTATAATTAAACCTGATTTAATAATTATGGATGCTGTGGAAACCCTTGTAAATGCTCAGGAAACAAGACATGGAGGAAGGAAAGTGAAGCTGGGATACATGCTTGCCGGAAAGGATCCAGTAGCCATAGACATTGCAGGGCTTCAGCTACTTTCAAGGGTTGAACCTAAACTCCATGGGAAAAAACCTGGGGACATAAGACACATAAACTATGCTATTCAAATCGGGGTGGGAAGTAGGGAGTTTACCTTGAGAGATATAAACCAGGTTTAGCGATAAGTCAATGTGAGCTTTTGAAGGACTCTTTATACATGGAATAAGTCTTCATATGGATTACCGGGTATTGAAGGAGTTCATGTGTTTCCATGGGTACATGTCCTTAAGCATCTGACATCCTCTCAGGTTAAGATGTGTGAGGCTCATGCTTCTATGTGCAGAGGGGATGCCACTACTCTGTTAATGCCCCCCAGCGACTCCTATATGCATAGACCCCTCCTTTATATGTCGTATCAAGGGTTTTTATCGTATGCTCGATGTTTCACGGTTTTGTTTGATGTTAAGTGCTCCTAAAAGGGGTGCATATAAGGGCACTCAACAGGGTGTGCAACCAATTGAAAGTAAGATGGATATCCACATATAAGCTTTAGCAATTCATCTCAACCCTGAAGAGTATAAGCTTTCTTGCTTATTTTATTGGTAATCTAGGAACTTGTTCCCTATGTCTTTAGCCCATTTAGATCTATTATTTTAAAACCTCAGCCCCTACACCTGAAGTGAAATGTTTTCAAAACATTTATGTAAAATTGAGCGAGGTTTGGATTTATGAAGAAACTGTTTGTAGATCCCCTAAAGTGTTCTGGGTGTAGATATTGTGAAATGATTTGTTCCTTTTACCATGAAGGAGTGTTTAACTACAGGTGTTCAAGGATAAGAGTGGTAAGGGAGGATGAATTCGGTGTAGACTATCCAGTGGTGTGCCGTCAATGCAGTAGTTGCCCATGTATAGAAGTGTGCCCTGTTGAAGCCTTAAAGAAAAACCAGATGGGTACGGTTAAGGTTGTAGAGGATCGCTGCATTGGATGCTTTAAATGCGTAGAGGAGTGCTTCTTCGGGGCAATCAATGTTCACCCGGAGAAAATGGTTCCAATTATATGTGATCTCTGCGGAGGCGATTTAAGATGTGTGGAAAAGTGTCCTACAAACGCTATAAAGTACGTTGATCCAGGTGTATTTGCCGGGGAGAAGAGGCGCAGATACGCTGAAACAATTTACACCAATGTCTTTAAGAAGTGGAGGTTGAAAAAACGTGGAGGTAACCCTTGATGGCTAAGTATTACGGTTACACCGGGAAAACTCTGAGAATTAATTTGTCAAGGGGGAAAATAACTGTTCATAGGTTAGAGAAAGAGTTAATGGTGAATTTCCTGGGTGGAAGGGGGTTCAATTCGAAGAGGCTTTTCGATGAAATAAAACCTGGCCTAGATCCATTAAGCCCAGAGAACAAGTTGATATTTGCAACTGGGCCCCTAGTAGGTACAATGTTCCCTACGGCTTCAAGGTTCAATGTAAGCGCTAAGTCTCCTCTAACCGGTATTTTAGGGGATTCAAATGCTGGTGGACACTTCGCATCAGAGATGAAGTTCGCCGGTTACGATCAGATAATTTTAGAGGGGAGAAGCAAAAAACCAATCTACATTTTCATTGACGATGACAGCGTAGAGTTTAGAGTTGCAGATCATTTATGGGGTAGAAATGTATATGAAACCGACAGGGAAATTAAAAAGGATTTAGGGGACCAGAACGTACAAATAGCTGTGATAGGGCCTGCATCTGAAAACGGCGTTAAATTTGGTGGTATATTCGCTAATTTAATGAGGGCAGCTGGAAGAACAGGGATGGGAACAGTGATGGCCTCGAAAAAAGTTAAAGCGTTGGCTGTCAGGGGTAGTAAATCTGTGGAGGTAGCTGACCCAGGGAAATTTGAAAAATTAGTGGAAGAAATAGAGGGGGAAATATATGGGCATCCCCAGTACTGGCCAAGGAGATCCATGGGGACAACTAGGATTCTGATGGTTGCAAACATGATGGGTTTCCTTCCAACAAGACATTTCACCTCCGGGGTCTTTGAACATGCAGAAGAGGTAAGCGGTGAGAAGCTTGTAGAAGAGTACAATGTGAAAACAAGGGCCTGTTTTTCCTGTATACTGCCTTGCAGCCGTTTCTATGTAGTAAGGAAGGGTAAGTACACTGGGTTATGTGGAGAGGGACCGGAATATGAATCTTTAAGTTCTTTTACAGCCCGTATAGGTAACAGTGATATCCAGGTTGCCTTGAAGGCAAATGACATGGTGAACAAACTGGGTTTAGATGCCATCACCACAGCTGAATGTATATCATGGGCTATGGAGTGCTATGAAAAAGGATTAATCACAAAGGAAGAAGCAGACGGCTTAGATTTAACCTGGGGCAATGAAGAAACAATCCTCACCCTCATAGAGAAAATTGCGAATAGAGAAGGCTTCGGAGACATCTTAGCAGATGGTGTAAGGAAAGCAGCTGAGAAAATGGGGAGAGGAAGGGAAATAGCCTTCCATGTTAAAGGATTGGAGTTGATACAGGCTGATCCAAGGGGTTTAAAGGGTTATGGACTAGGATATGCCGTGGCAAGTAGGGGAGGAGACCACTTAAGATCAGAGCCTTTCTTCGAGTTAAGCGGCGACTTAAAAAGAGGATTGGAGCTATTTGGGATACCTGAAACAGCTGATAGACTGGCATACAAGGGTAAGGGGAAACTTGTATGTTTCTTTGAAGAATGGTGTGCAGTTGCAGATGCCTTAGAGGTATGTAAAAACGTAGCTGAAAACATGGAGATACTTCCCTTCAACAAAGCAGCAGAAACGATAAAAGCAGCGACTGGCATGGAAATGTCCGGTGAAGACATTAGAAAGATAGGTGAGAGAATAGTTAACGTTGAAAGAGGGTTCCTAGTGAGAGAAGGCATTAGAAGAAGAGATGACACCCTACCAAAGAGGTTTTTAGTGGAACCAATGCCAAACGGGCCGTGTAAGGGATCTAAATTTGAACTTGAACCAATGTTAAATGAATATTACGTTGAAAGAGGGTGGAACCCTGAAAACGGCGTACCCACCGAGAAGAAATTAAAGGAACTTGGCTTAACCTATGTTGTGAAGGAATTGGGGAAATTAGGTGTTAAAATCTATTAAGCAAGGAAAAATTAGACAGGGGTGTTCGTGTTTACAAGGGTTTAATGGAGCAAAATCACTCTTCAGGGTCCAAGCAATTTTCCAGTACACTGGTCGTTAACTATATTCAAGCTGACTTTGTCTCCATGATCTAAACCATTTTTACTTCTCCACCTTTTTAAACCACAACTTTGAAATAAGTTGTCTGAGAGGATGTAGTTTAAATGTTACCTGTATAACGGGGTTCCTTTTTAATTCAGTTTTTGTTGAAGGGAAATGTTAGGGGTTCCAGTTGAAACACTACCTTTGGAACATATAACAAATAAGTTCTTTGCGGACTACGTTCATTTCAGTGGAAAAGCTGCGATTTTTTTCTCTTCTCATTTCACTGATTTCAAACCGAGAAGAGTCAAAGTTGAGAGAGAGAAACTTGTAAATGTCCTGTTAGAGGTAAACAGAGGACTTAAGGCACCTGAAGAAGTTATTACAAACATCCTTTCACTTAGAAAAAGCGATGTTTACCTAGTTGTTACTGGTCAGCAACCTGGTTTGTTCACTGGTCCTCTTTACACAATCTACAAAGCAGTCACAGCCGTGGTAATCGCTGAAAAGCTGAGTAGAGAGGGAATAAAGCTGGTTCCTGGTTTCTGGAATGCATCTGAAGACCATGATGTTCAAGAGGTTAACCACATATATCTTTTAAGGGAAAATAAACCTGAAAAAATCATTTACAAAGCTAAGGGGAATGGAAAGCCATACTTTAACATTGAAATCGATTTAAATGAGGTATCTAGATGCATAGAGGAAATAAACTCTATTTTACCCAACACAGAGTTTAAAGGGGAGATAATGGAAACTCTTTTTCAGTTAGCTGAACAATCAAAGGATTTAGCTGATTATTTTTCGAGGTTAATGCTTCATTTTTTTGGGGGTAAAGGCCTTATAATAATAGATCCAAGATATATGAGGGATTTAATGGTGCCTGTTTTCCGTAAGGCTATTGAGGAACCCATGGAAATAAACAGGGTGGTTAATTTCAATTGGTATAAGATGAAAGATCTAGGTTACTCCCCTCAAATACATAAAAGAATGGAAATTTGTAACTTCTACTTGGTTTTAGGGGGTAGAAGGGTAAGAGTGGTTTTTAAAGGGCGATTCAAAGTGGGTGGACATGTTTTCTCAAAGGATGAAATGCTTGATTTACTTGAAAGTGAACCTGAAAGGTTTAGTGCAAATGCCTTGCTTAGACCCATAACCCAAGACTACACTTTACCAACAGCTATCTTGGTTGCAGGGCCACATGAAATTGTCTACTTAGCCCAGGTGCTGAAAGCTTATAGGTTGTTTAACTTGGAGCCACCAGTGGTTTTCCCCAGGTTTGGAGCAACTGTTGTAGAGGGCAAAGTGTTAAAAGTGCTGAGGAAATATGATTTAACCGTGTTAGAGCTTAAAAAACCCTTCGAAGTTATTAACAGATTGGTAAGCGGGGAAATTGAAGATAAATTCATGGCGATTAAAGGCTCAATCGAAGAGACTTTAAAAGAACTTAAGAGATCAATTAAAAAGGAGAAAAACCTTTCAGTTCAAGTTGAAATAACTGAAAAGAAAATAATGAGGGAAGTTGATAGATTAAAAGCTCAATTTGTTAAATCCTTGAAGAGAAGAGATAGAGTTATGAAGGAACAAGTTTTTAAGGCTTCAAATAACCTTTTCCCATTAGGGTTTCCACAGGAGAGGAAGATAAATGTTTTGGAGTATCTGGTTCGTTACGGATACTCATTCATTGAAGAACTTCGCCTAGGTTTTAAAGAATTAAATTTTGGGGAACACCTAGTCTTCTATCCAGGGAAAACACGTCCTAAATAAAATGGTTCTCACCTCTTTAACTTAGCCGGCAGGAAGTCCCCTTCCGAGAGGGAGGGGATGAAAGCCAATAAGTATTTATAGTTATGAAGAAAATTATGTAACTATGAAGTATATGCTTGATAAGGGTGCTCATTCAGTTTATGCTCTTCAATATCACTTTGTTCAGGTAGTGAAGTATCGAAGAAAAGTGTTTGAGGATGAAAGGGTAATTGACTTCCTCAAAAAGAAGATAAGGGAGATAAGTGAAAGTCTTGGGGTTAGCGTTCTGAACATTGAGTGCGATAAAGACCATTTCCACATGATTTTCAAGGCAAAGCCCACACTGGATATACCAAGATACATCAATGCAATAAAAAACTATAACGTCAAGGGAAATTCAAAGAAACTTTCCTGAGGTAAAAGATAAGTTATGGAGGAGGCGTTTCCGGTCTCCCTCATACTTCCTGGCCACAACTGGACAAGTAACTCTAGATGTCTTGGAGAGGTATGTGGAGGAGCAGGGGAATGCTTAGCTATAAGTTTAGGATATATCCTTCAAATATTATTGAGCAAAAACTAGGCGAACAGCTTGATTTGTGTAGGTGGCTCTATAACCGATTGCTTGAAGAGCTGAACAGGGCAAGGATGGGGAACAGAAGGATAACCCAACGAGATACTCAAGCGTTCATCGTGGAACTCAAACAGAGTAAAGTGGAGCTGAACAACGTCTATTCTAAGGTCTTGCAGATGGTAAACCACCAGTTGTGGAGCAACATTCGAGCTTTGGCTGAACTAAAGAAGAATGGGAAGAAAGTCGGGAAGTTAAGGTTCAAGGGCAAAGGCTGGTTCAAGACATTGAACTACAATCAATCGGGTTTCAAACTGAAAAATGGCAAACTCACCCTCTCCAAAATCGGAGAGATTCCTATAAAGCTTCATCGCCAAATCGAGGGAAGAATAAAAGGAGTGATCATAAAGAAGGAAAGTTCTGGAAAATGGTTTGCTATCTTCCAAGTTGAAGAACCACCGAAACTACTTGCTAAAACTCATAAAGTTGTTGGGATCGATCTCGGCATCAAGCATTTTCTAACCGATACTGAAGGAAGGCAAATAGAAAACCCAAAATTCTGTGAGAAGTCGCTTGAAAGAATAATGATAGAGCATAAGAAACTGTCGAGAAAGAAGAAAGGCTCTAAAAATAGGGGAAAACAGAGGATAAAACTTGCGAAAGCATATGAGAAGCTGGTAAACCAGAGAGACGACTTTCTTCATAAACTTTCAAGGTTCTATGTGAATAATTATGACATCATAGCAGTTGAAGACTTAAACATCAAAGGTATGGTTAGAAACCATAACTTAGCACAAAGAATATTTGATGCTTCTTGGGGTAAATTCATTCAAATGCTATCCTACAAGGCTGAGAGAGCTGGTAGGATGGTAGTGAAGGTAAATCCAAGAAGCACATCAAAGATATACAAACATGGAGAGTTGGATAGAGACTATAACGCCTCGCTCAACATACTTGAGCGTGGTTTATCGGGGTTGGGACGACCCTTTGAGCCTGCTGAGATAGAGCCTCTACTGGTAGAGATACCAGCAAGCCTTATCGTTGAAGCAGGAAGCCCCTTGCGATAGCAAAGGGTAGTTCACCATGGTTTCCTCCCAAACATTTTTATTTTGGAAATGAATCATGGTATCCTCAATTTTAGTTTTTGCCTTGTAAAGGGTGAGAAGTAAATGGATCAAGATAAATTAGAGTTTTTGTGGAGGGGTTATTCATCTCTTACCCTTAAATTTAAGGGTAAATTAATTGTTTACGACCCTGCAGACACTATAAGCGAAGCTGATATGCAAACCTTGGAGAATGTTGATTTACTGATTTATTCCCATGGACACTTCGACCATTACCAGGAAAGGGTTGCCAAGAACCTTTTTGAAAAGTTTAATTGTGAAGTTTTAAGCGATGAGGAAACCTATGGGAGAACCAGGAAATTTGCTGGAGAGAAAGCCTATAAATTGAAACCAGGGGAATCCTTTGAGTTAAAGGGGATAAAAGTGAAAACTTTTAAAGGGAGACATGTAGGCCCAGAAAACCTTTACTTGGTTGAGGTTGGGGACATTGGTGTCTTCCTTGGAAGTGATTCAGGTTACCCTGGAGATCTAAGTAAAACTGGAAAAACAGATGTTGCCTTTACACCTGTTGGACACCCATCACCAACTGCTTCTCCAAAAGACGCCTTTAAAATGGTTAAAGATTTAAAACCAAGGTTCGCGGTTCCCATACATGGATCAAGAGGGGAGATTCTTCAGTTTAAGGAACTTATTGAGAGCCAGGGACTTGAGGTAAAGGTTGTGGTGGCGGAACCCTATAAACCAATTGAAATAAACCTGTAGATGAAATAACCCTTTCCATTCATCCCCTTTTTACCATTGATGGAGGTATCTAACTTGCTCGATGTACTTGCCGTGGCTCCTCACCCAGATGACGTGGAGCTCAGCTGCAGTGGAACACTTGTTAAAATGAAGAGACTGGGATACAAGGTAGGAGTAGTTGATTTAACAAGAGGGGAAATGGGGTCAAAGGGAACAGCCAAGGTTAGGAGGAAGGAGATGATGGAAGCCACCGAGATCCTTGGTTTAGATGTAAGGGAGAATCTGAACATGGGAGACAGCAAGTTAATAGATACCTTTGAAAACGGTGTGCTATTAGCTGAGAAATTAAGGAGGTATAAACCTAAAATCATTCTTTCACCATATTGGAGGGAAATTCACCCAGACCATGTTGTAACACATAAAATTGTTAGGAGAGCGGTTTTCCTATCGAAGATGAGAAAAGTTGAACTGGGATTAGAGGAGCATAAAGTCAACGTTGTTTTATACTATCCAGGGAGAACAGTGACTTTTAGGCCTACACTAATAGTTGATGTCACCGATTCATTTGAAACCAAGTTGAGAGCTGTAAAGGCCTACAGCTCACAGGTAACGGAGGAGATAATTAGAGCTGTTGAGGCAAGATCAAGGTTTTTCGGTTCACTTATAGGGGTGGAACATGGAGAACCATTTGTTTACCCATCTCCGATACCGGTTAAAGATTTAATTACACTTTTCCAATCAGAAAACAGAGGGAAAACGTGTTGAGGATAGGGATAACCTGCTATCCTACATTTGGGGGCAGCGGCGTCCTTGCAACTGAGTTGGGACTGAAACTCTCAAGCAGACACGATGTACACTTCATATGTTACTCACTGCCGATAAGGCTGAGGGATGAAATAGAGAAAGTAAATTTCCATGAAGTGGTTGTGGAACCCTACCCACTGTTCAAGTATCCACCCTATACACTAGCCCTTGTCTCGAAGATGTGTGAAGTTGTTAGAGAGGAAAAACTTGATATACTCCATGTTCACTATGCGATTCCCCACTCCATTTCAGCTTACCTGGCGAAAAAGTTGTCCAGGGAAATGGGGTTCGATGTGAAAGTTATTACAACCCTCCATGGAACAGATGTACACCTCGTAGGTCTTTCACCCTCCTATAAACCAGTGACTAGGCTCGGAATCATGGAGTCAGATGGAGTTACAGCTGTTTCAAAGTATTTGAAGAGGACTTTACAGAACGAATTCGGGTTAACCAGGGAAATCAAGGTTATCTACAACTTTGTGGATCCAGAGAAATTTAAAAGAGTAAGGGCTGAGAAGAGAGGTGTTAAGATCATTACCCACATATCAAATTTTAGGGAAATTAAAAGGGTTCCAGATGTGATCAAGGTTTTTAAAAGGGTTTTAAGGAACATTAACTGTAGGTTAATCTTGGCTGGTGATGGACCTGAAAGATTGAAAGCTGAGAAGCTCGCAGTTGAACTAGGTGTAAGGGACAAGGTGTCTTTCTACGGTGAATCAATTGACGTGGTGACAATCCTTAACAAAACAGATGTCTTCCTCCTCCTATCGCAAAACGAAAGCTTTGGTTTAGCAGCTCTTGAAGCCATGAGCTGCGAGGTCCCAGTTGTAGCTACACGTGTAGGTGGACTACCAGAGGTCATAGACCATGGAGAAAATGGTTTTTTGGTTGAGGTAGGTGACTTGGAGACAACAGCTCGCTACGTGGAAAACATATTGAAAGATGAAGACATGGCCTCTAAAATTGGAGGGGAAGCTAGGAAAAAGGTTTTAAGGTTCTTTTCACATGAAAAAATTGTTCCACAATACGAAAGTTTTTACAGAAAGGTTTTAAGTGGTTAAGGCCTTACAATTATTAATTCCTCCTTAAACCTCTCCCCATCCCAGACATAACCCTTGGCTTCACCTCTATCCAGAGAGACGATTATGTAAATGTAACCTTTATAGTAAGCTTTTTCCCTGTCTGTAGTGGAGGGGATAGGTTCACCGTGGATGTGGCTGTGATAGAAACCTAGAACCTCTAATCCCTCTTCCTCTGATTCTTTAAAGGCTTTTATGAGGGTTTCAGGGTCTATTTCGTATTTAACAGAGGATTTCAACGTGTTTATTGCCCTGTAAATCCTTAAGGCCACCCTTCTATCCCCTTCACTTTTCCCAACGATTATACCGCAGGCTTCCAAGGGCTTCTCAACCCTGCAATGATTAACCATCGACTCAAAGATTTCCTTCCTAAATATCAAAACCAATTTCCCCTAACCCCCAAGAGGAGTTGCTTAATGTGTAGACGTCATTGAGTTGAAGCAATGTATCGAAACTTATCCCTGTTCCTATCCAGTACTTCTTTGACCACGTTAACCCCATCCATTATCTTTTCATACGCTTCTAAAACCGTTACTCCCACAGCTGAAGCATTTACTTCGTTTAAATCTGATGGAAAGTTTACACTGAAAATAACTCTTTTCCCACTGATGGACATCCTTATGTCCGGTAACTTTGCCGTTCCCACCTGTTTAAAGGGCATGAAAGCTACTCCTTCAGCCCTTAAATGAGGCTCAAACCCCTTCATTTCCAATTTCGCAGCTATTTCCCCTGTTAACTCTGCAACACCCTTACCCTTGAGTTCAACGAAGAAATAAACCTTTAAAAGGTTCTTCTGCATATCCTCGATTAAAATCAAAACAAAACACCAACCAAAGGTTAACAATGAAGACCAATATTTATTTTTTTAAATGTTAGCTCCAAGTTTACCATTCAATGTTCAAAGTGAAATTCCCTTGATAAGAAAATGTGATTTAAGTTTCTCGTTTAATCATAGCAAACTTGTCTTTTTTCCCTCCCCCCGGTTTCTACCTTTTGAACTCAACCACGGCTCCATCGCTAACTCTAAGGGAAACTCTTGTCCCTAATGGAGTTGTAAGCATTCTAATCGTTGTTGACTCTGGTAGTTCCTCAGCTCTGGCTATGAAGTTAACCAGGGTTCTGTTCTCAAGCTTTAAAGTTAGGACGAACCTGCTGTTCCCATTTACAACGAAGGTTTTTAAATCCATCAGGGTTCCATTCACCCACTGTTCAAAAATAGGTTTCTTGGTGGGAGGTTTCCCCACAAGAACCCCTATGAAATCCTCTACGCTTTCAAATATTTTGACATCGGAGGTTCCAGCATTGACTAAGGCTATAAGTGAGACCCCGGAGTAATCCCTTGGAACAACCCTTATGTTCCAGAATAATTTATTCCCCCTAATTATTGGTAGGGGTTCACTGCACTTCATAGTTGACCAGTCAAGTCTTGGTAAAGCCTTCTTAACGTATTCCATACCCCTATGTGGGCTCAGTAATGCACTTTGCTTTGGAAACTCCATGTAGTAGACTTTTATCTCAGGGTTTCTTGTATCCATAAGGAATATCTTATAGATTCCCTGGCCTGCATATGGTTTTACCGCGAAGAACCAAAGTGTTCCCTTCTCGGTTTTAACCATGTATGGCATCTTGTTTTCCTCGCTTGGATCCGCTATTTCAAACATCTCCCTATGCTCCAAAAACCAATTCCAAAAACCGTTCTTCCAATTCAGGACTTCAATGTAGAATCTTGAATCCTCCTCTGGGAACAATGCGTTGTCCCTTAGTAAGGGGTTTTTCAGGGCCTCTTCGAAGCCCAAGACTTTATGGTTCCCCTCCTCATCAATCATCACAACTCCAGCTGGCCTTGGAAATCCCTGAATCCATGGACCCCAAGAAACATAGTAGTAGCTGACGAAAGGGATCACCGTGTACAGATGTTCCCCATCTGAAACATAGAATATATCGTTGAATCTGTAATCAACCCAGTAGGGCAAACCAGATGTGAAGAGATAGTATTTTATGTTATCGAATAAAAGCATGTTAAGTCCGATGCTAAGGCTCCTTTCAAGCACATGAATCTCCTTCTCCGTAGTATTCATGTTAACATTGACCACTCCCTTATCCTTAAGCATGAAAGCATTCCATAATCCATCAGGGATTAAACAGAACTGCCAGTACTGGGTGCCATTTATGAAAACTATCCCCGTGTCCCTTTCTCTAAACCTTGGATATTGGATACTGTCCCTAACATATTTATCAGCAACACCCCTTGGAAGAATCCTTACGGTACCTAGATCCATTTCAGGCATAACCTGGATCCTCTCAAGCTTAACAGAGTTAGCAACTACTGGGTAAACGAACACAGGAGTAACAGAGGCAAAGAACAAGTACCCTAGGAAAATTAAGAGAAGTACGTAGAACCTTTTAGAACCAGCCTCCCTTATGAAAATAGTTATGCATCCCAGCAGGAGGAAAAGAGCTGGGATGCTTAATGGGTTTACGTAGAAGTACATCAGTGCTCCATGCAGGTTTGGGGGCCAAAGCATAGTAACCCATAGGGGTGAAAGACAAACCACTACTATAATGAACAACTTCACCCTTTCCTTAACCCCTTTCATCCTTTCCTTCTCCCTCCTTTCTCCTTCTCAGTCACTCATTTCCTTCATCTCTAACCAATTTTTCAAGAAGTCCATCGTATCTCCCCAGGGGATTTAAACACGGATTTCCTTTCCATCATTTCATTTCAAAGGTTAGAGCCGCTACGAGTTCACTAGGTTTAAATGCTCAGGTTTCTCCTTGTCTAGGATCATATGTATCCCAACTAGTAAAGGTATGGAGTGACAACTAAATGTAAGATTAAGAAATATATAACACTCGGATAACTTAAAATGGTTTATCTATAGGCTTACTGAAAAACTCAGTGGAGACCGTTGCAGGCAATATGTAGGATTCATTAGTTAAATGTTTTCGTCTAGTTAAGAAGTTCAATGACGGATATGGAAAAGTGGAAATATATTCAATAATAAAAACTAAGATAAAAGCTAACTAGAAAAGGGATACCAAAACTTATATAAACTGAAACACTACCACCTGCGCTTTTCATCCATCTAATTTCTGTGGGTATGAGGCAATGCCTTATTATAAGCTCTATCAGTTTACTTCTAACCTTTGCTTCTCCAGTTATTTTCAATGTTAACTCGAATAAAGCCCTGAAAGTCAACATTTTATATTTTATTCCCTTTAGTGAATAAGTTGAAGGTTTCTTAGTATGATTGCTAAGAGTAAAATTGAGTGGTGTTAAGGTTGCAGAGTTTTATCTGTGTTATCGGTAACTTTTCACTTGACTTAATTTATTCTTCAAGGGGTTTCTTTAGATTTATTGGTGGAACCCCTTTTTACACTGGTTTAACAGTTTCTTCATTGAGCGTTGAAACTGGAATTGTGTCGAATCTGGGCGAGGAGCTTGAAGAGTATCTTGGTGTGTTAAGAGAATTAGATATGAGAGGAGTAAGGTTTGTAAAGAAATCAACTGTTTTTGAACACCGTTATCTGGATGGAGAAAGGGTTTCAAGGGTTATCTGTAAAGGTGAACCGTTAATTATAGATCAGATCCCTGAAGTTTACCTTAAAGCAGACATCATGCATTTAGGTTCAATAATCCAAGAAATCGGGTTAAACATGGTAGAGTATATAAGGGAAAATTCGACTGGTCTTGTTTCCCTTGACGGACAGGGGTTTGTTAGGTTCCCTGATGAGGAGGGAAGAATTGTTTATAGGGGGGAAACACTTTTAAAAGCAGCTGAACTCGTGGATTTTGTTAAGTTGAGCTCAGAGGAGGCAGCTAAGATTTGGGGTACACCCAGGGAAACATGTGAAGCTCTCCTAGATAAAGAGGTAAGGGTTTGCATAGTTACAATGGGTGAAAAGGGGGTTTATGCATCTACGAGGAAAAGAGAGATCAAGGTTCCAGGGCTGAAAATAAGGGAAGTTAAGGATTCAACTGGGGCTGGAGATGTATTCACAGGTGGAATGCTGGTTTCCTTGTTAAAAAAGAAGAATTTAAAGGATGCCTTGATAATGGGGGAAGCAGCAGCGACTGCTTCACTTACTGGGAGAGGGGTACATGCTATTCCTTCAAAGGAAAATGTTTTGAGTTACCATTCAAAGATAGTTAGAGGGGTGTTAAAGGAAAAGAACCTTTCATAGCGACGGTTTAAAGGGTACTTTTAATTCTCTTTCTTTAAGATTCTTTGTTGTTACCATTGCTGTGTTTTACCTTTTTATTGCTCTGGGTTTCAAATTTTTTTGAAGCCGTGGCTTGGAAACCTTTTTTAAAGGGAGTTGACTGTTACTTTTAATTTTAGTTTTTAGAATTAGATACTCTGGTGGTCTTATGCCGTTTAAACTTTATGGTGTGAATCCTGCCCTTATAACCCCTTTCACTAGGAGAGGAGAGAAGGTTGACTTTGAGAAAGTAAAGGTTTTATTGGACTATGTAGTTGGAAGCGGTGTTCAGGGAGTGGTACCTTGCGGTTCAACAGGGGAGTTCCCTTACCTCACAGTTGATGAAAGGAAAAGGGTAATTGAGAAAGTAGTTGAATTGGTAAAGGGAAATGTTCAGGTAATAGCTGGTACAGGGTCGGCAAACACATCTGAAGCACTTGAACTCACCCATTTTGCAATGGATGTGGGTGCAGATGCAGCTATTATTTGCGCCCCCTACTACTTTAAACCTTCAAATAGAAGCATGTATGACCACTTTAAATCCATTGCATCAAAAATAGATATCCCCATAGTTCTATACAACATTCCCCAGTTGACAGGGACCTATATAGATTGGAGAGTTGTGGAGGATTTAGTGGAGTTTGAAAACATTATTGGGTTAAAAGACAGCAGTGGAAACATGTCTTACATAATGACGGTGTTAGAGAAAACAATGGGAAGATTAAGTGTTGTCTGCGGCCACGATGAAATAGTTTTCCCTGCCTTAGCTGCAGGGGGCAAGGGGATGATACTGGCAAGTGCAAATGTAATTCCAGACCACTGGGTGAAGCTTTACAATTTATTCAAAGATGGGAAATTCGAGGAGGCTAGGAAACTGCAGTTTAAGGCTCAGAAACTAGCAAGGATAATTGTTAAAAGCGGCGCAGTAGGGGTTAAAGAAGCTTTGAAAATGATGGGTTTAAACATGGGAAAAGCCAGGAAACCTCTTTCAATGGGAGGGGAACTAACCTATGAAGACAGAGAGGAACTTAGACTAGAACTGGAGAAACTTAACAAGGTTAAACCTGTAAAGGTGGAAGTAGAGGTTAAATTAGGTAAACCAGTTACCATGAGATTTGGAGCGATGGGTTTAACCCCTGAGAAAATCAAGGATTTTAAGTTAAGGGTAGGTGAAGCCCTTGCAGGCAGCGGCCCAGAGGTTGCACACATAGAGGTTATTATAGGTGTAAAGGATGGACCCGTTGGAGAAGCTTTTGCAAGGGCTAAATCCACACCAACCCCTGGACATGAACCGTTAATGGCTATTTTAGAGCCAAACCTAGCCGTTAAACCAGTTACCCTAATAGTTCCAACGGTTAAAATCAAAAATTTGAGGGAGGCAAGCATAATTTATGGTCCTGCCCAAACAGCTGTAGCTAAGGCAGTGGCAGACACAGTTGAAGAGGGATTTATACCTAAACAGGAAATAGATAACTTGATCATAATTGCAAATGTTTTCATTCATCCAACAGCTATAGATAGAAAAAGGATATACATAAACAATTATAGGGCCATGAAGCATGCTCTTAGAAGAGCTTTGGAGGGTAGACCGACTTTAAATGAAATCCTTGAAGACAAAGACATAGCTAAACACCCCTTTAAATATGAACCGTAACTGTGACCTGACACTGCAAATGCCAGGTTCAACTTCTCTTTTTAAAGGAAATTACTGGGCTTTTCAGGGTAAAAAAGTCGTTGTTGCATAGAGAAACCATTTCAATTCCTAATCTCTTGGTTAGGGTTGAGGAATGGCTAGGTCGTTTGGACCTGGCCCAGACAACTTTGCTTCTGGGTAGTGTTTCTCTATCAACTCCCTTATTATCTCCGCATACTTAACCTTTTCCCTAACCATAAACTCTAAGAGTTTCGGGTCTGTCCATGGTTTATAAAGAGACCCAACAGATACACCTGGTTCAATTTTAAAGTAGCATGGGGCAACAACCCTTGCAAACTCTGGACATTCATAGAATCTATTAAATCCGCCAAATGAGTCAAATAGGTACACATGAATGTCGATTGGAATATCCACTGCCTTCCTTATAGCTGCAAGTGCAGGCAGGGTTAAATCGCCGACAGGGTTAAATGTATCGGCTCCCAGTTTCTCAAGGATTTTGGCACCTGCAGGGTTTGCATGGCCAGCGTAAATTGAAACCTTAAATTTAACGTTTCTAGGAATGTACCCCTTCTTCCTTAATTCATTTACAAGCCATAGAAGCCCTTCATCAACAACTAGAAAGCCTCTGAACCCTAATTCTATTGACCTCATGATGTCTGCTGTTACATAGGCAAGCTGATCAGCTCCCCTGTATCTTAACCCTGAAACTGCTCCTTCAGGTGTTGAAACCTGTCTGCCAATGTCCCATGTAGCCCTTGGGCCAGGGGTTAAGATAACCTCCATTTCTGCATCAGCAGCCAGTTCAGCGAATCTTTTAAGTTCCTTTCTTGTTAAGAGAGTTGAACCCATAACCACACTTATTAACCTGTGAACAGGTACATTTCTTTTCTTAGATTCATCTATTACTGCTTCAAGTGTTGAGGGTCTCTCAACCCCTGAAACCTCAACTCTCCAGTGGCAACCATCTGGAAACCTTTTCTTAGATGACGGAAGCTCGTACAGGTCTCTTCCAGGTAAACCTACATCCTCAATCATTTCTCTTACTGCCTTCACATAAAACACCGTTTCAATTTATCTGGAAACCTAAACAGATTAAAATAGAAACTAAATCTTTTATATGTATTTCAGATTTTTTTACTTACCCCTTCCCTTCACTGATCCACGTTAAAATTAACCTTTAAAGGTGAAAGGAAACAGTGATTGACAAGTTGAAGAGTAAACTGATTGAACCTAGTTGTTTGAAACCGAGCAAGGGAGAGAAAAGAGCAGCTGTTGCAATTATACTGAGGTTTAACGATGGAAAAAAACGGGAATTCAATGTTTTATTCGTTAAAAGAGCTGAAAACAATGCTGATCCATGGTCTGGACACGTAGCTCTTCCGGGTGGAATGTTTGAAGAGGGTGACGGCGACATCTGTGAAACCGTTATTAGAGAGGTTTACGAGGAAGTAGGTATTGATCTTCGTAGGAATGGCCAATTATTAGGGGTTTTAAGAGAGTTTCACCCAACCAACCAACCTGAGATAAAGGTTACACCTTTTGTCTATCTTTTAGAGGGTGAATCCATTGTTAAGATGGGCAGGGAAATAGACTCCTTTTTCTGGGCCTCAGTAAATGAATTAAAGGAAAAAGAAGTCGAAAAAATGATTTGGGGTGAAAAGAGGAAAGTTATCATTGTAAAGGGAAGGATAATTTGGGGTATGACGTATAGAGTTGTAAGAGAGCTAATAAATATTTGGAAAATTGTTTAGGTGAAACCTGTGAAGGATGTAGATGAAGAGGTTTGGGGTGTCGCCAAGAAATATTTAGGGAAAGAACCTGTTTCAGGAATAGATCATGCTGAAAGAGTTCTTAAATGGTGCCATGTGATTTCAAAGGGAGAGAAAGCTGATGAAGACATTTTAAAGGTTGCCGCTATACTGCATGATGTTTCAATTCCAGTGGTGGGGAGAAAGAAACATTTCGAGGAAAGCGCAAAGATCGCTGAAACTTCACTTAAGGAAATAGGGTACCCTGAAGATAAAATTAAGAAAGTTTCCAGTGCCATAAGGTCACATAGCAGGTTCGGTGGACCCGAACCCTTAACACTTGAAGAAAGGATTTTATATGACTCCGACTCACTGGATTTCATTGGTGCAGTAGGGATAGTTCGAGCCTTGATTAGAGGCTACCTTTCATGTTCATTTAAAGATTTAATCGGTGCCCTTAAATTCTTAGAAAGAGAGAAAGATAAGATTAAAAAGTTTTACACTGAAAAGGGAAGAGAGATAGG
>JAOZFL010000059.1 GCA_027491455.1 Thermoproteota archaeon
CATGCAACGTAGAAGGATAATGCCTTTGCATCTGCTTCATTAACCTTGGTTAATGCCCTTAACACCCTAACCACGTACATTTCCTTGAAACCCTTCTCCTTGAAGTGCTCAATGGCCTTTAAAAGAAGAGATGTACCTATTCTCCTCCTCTGAAAATTTTTCATGACGTGGACGCCGAAGTCGATGTTCCCGGTGAACTTGTTTAGGTACATGCTTCCAACCGGTTCCCTGTTCAAGTATGCAATGTAAACATCTTCTCTTTTGAAATCTGGAGGGATGAAGAACCCCCAGCTTCCCATTTGAATCCTTCTAAGCTTTAATTTATCCCTTTCACAGGCTTCCTTTATTACAACTTGATCATTGGGTTCCTTGGTAACTCCCCCACAGGTATCCCAGCCGATGAGCACTGATCTTTTATATGGGTTGTAGCCTAGTCTCTCTATTATTGGCCAATAGCTTTTCTTCCACTCAGATAAACCATGAAATTCTAAGTTTCTTTCACTGAAAATTTCTGTTGCTCCCTGAATTAAAGCAGATAAATATTTCTCTTTGGTTTCAGAGAGGTAGACATCCTGTATCTCTCCCCTTCTATCCACTTTTACACCCCAGTACTTCCTGTTATAGAAGCCCACCTTTGCTTCAATTACCCTGATAACCCCTTTTAGCTCTCCTCCTTCCTCAACTCCCAGTAAACATATACTTTTCTCATCTGAAGCCCAAAAGATTCGAAGTATCCCCATCTCCCTTTTCCACTCCTCATACTGTGCAATGTCTCCCCTGTAAACCTTGTCTCTATGACTCCAAGTGAAATTATTCCATTCATCTCTATTCACCACTCTAACCTTTATGCCCCCCTCCATCCTAAACACCCCCTTTAATCAATGGAGACACATTTCACGGTTTCCAGGATAAAAAGGGTCAAACCTAAAGAAGTTCCAGGAAATTTAAGGGGTTTAGAAACCAGTTTAAGAGGGTGCTTTGACTGTGAACAGAGCTGTTTAATAGATGATTGTTTTCCTGCCAACCTTTGCAACAACTTCCACGTATCCCCTGAAACCTGTACCGTCAATTTTCCTGAGCAGGATTTCCTCTATTTGAAAAACACCTGCAGGGTTGTTCATTTCAACTTCAATTCTCACAGGTTTTGCTTCTCCAGCCACGATTTTCACTTTGTCAATTGCTAAAGCTGACAACTTATGGATATCTGATTTCCCCAGTTTATAAGGTATCCTTGCTCTCCCCTTCTCCATGTCACATCCATCAGCTGTTGCAACTACACCTGCCTCGATACTTTCAGCGCTATGGGTTCCCATATGGCTGTAAATGCAATCATAAACAGTTGCAGCAATCTTCTGTTTCTTGTTTTCATCTCCCCTGTAAACCAAGCTAAGTATTTCCTCAACGAAGGGTTTAGCTAAGATTACACTTAAAGTTTCATGTTCAAATCTGTTAACCGCGTTTCCAATGTCGTGGAGATAGGATCCAAGCATAACAGCTACCTTTGCATCTTCTAAGGTGCCTATTTTATCCCTCACCATTGACGCTGTTCCAAGTATATCAATAATTCTAAGGGAGTTAAGGAGGGTTAACATTGCATGAACCTTGCCATGATCATTATAGTCACATCTAACAATCATAACTATGTTACTCATTTCAAGCAGAGAATCTATTTCCCTTTTCGTGGAAAGGTAACGGTAAATAGTTGAAAGACGCTCAGAGTCTCTTACAAAACCCCAAATGTCACTTTCAAGTTTCTCCTCCATAAAAGCCACAACCATCAAAGTTAAAGTGAATGAATTAATAGGAAGATGTTCTCTTATAAAGGGAAAAGATTTACAAAAACCATTGTTAACGAGAAAAGAAGATTAATCGATGCAAAGAATTCTTCAACGTTACCTGCTTTTATGAAAACCGCTGCTATCCTGTAATCCATCAAAAATTTTTTCTTTCGAGTAAATGCCTTCAGCTTTTTAACCCAGAAACAATTTTAGCTGCAAACCTTTTTCCTCCGCTCCTCATTACAAGGTTTCTCTCGTAAAGATGTCCCCAAAGCCCATGTTCCCCCTCATTTCCCCAAACATTTCATCTTTAACTGAGCCCCTAGACCATTTTCTTTCAGCAGCGAAGCCTTTCTTAACTCACTTACAGATATAACCTTCACTTGTATATGCAAAGGGTTATTATGGGCTTCGTGGAAGAGGAAAAGATGGGAAAAAGGGTTCCTTTAACCCTGATTTCCTCATGGCAAATGGACAAGGTGAGAAATTTGGAAATTTATGGGTTAAGGCTCCCCCTGAAAGATATAAAACTTGGGGAATCATTGGTGAGCCCCTAAATATTTAAAATTTAAGTGTGATTTGATGAAGAAATAGGAATTCATTAAAAAGGAATTGAGGCGTAGAATTTGAGAAATACTAATATTAAATTTTTTGGGGTGGCATTAACACTAATTGCTCTTTTATTGTTAGTGGGTTGCCTGGGGCAGCCTACAGGTTCTCCGACGCCTAAAGAGACACCTACAGTGAAAAAAGAATTGCTTGAAGGGAAGAAGGTTGTTTTCATCGTTTCACATGAAGGGTTTAGAGATGAAGAACTAAAAATCCCCATGGAAATGATTAAAGAAAAAGGAGCAGATGTATCTATTGCAAGCGACGGGAAAGGTAAAGCTAAAGGAGCTTTAGGAATGGAAGTAAACATAGATTTCGATTTAAACGAAGTTAAAGTTGATGAATATGATGCAATTGTTTTCATAGGGGGGCCAGGAACACCTAAACATTTATGGGGAAACCATGAAGCTATTTCAATTGTAAAAGAAGCATATGGAAAAGGGAAAATCATAGCGGCTATCTGTCTAGCCCCAGGAGTTTTAGCTGAGGCAGGAGTTTTAAAGGGGAGAGATGCAACGATTTTCCACACTGCAAAAAACAAACTTGTTTCATGCGGTGCAAATTATAAAGGGGAAAGAGTAGTTGTCTCAGATAAAATAATAACTGCAAGTGGACCTGAGGCAGCAAAGGAATTCGGTGAAGCAATAATTAATGTCCTCACCACTTAACAAGTTACATTTTCATTGAAGCCGGAGATAACAGATTTCATGGTGAAGCAACCAGATATACCCCATTATACACTGCATCTTTCCACTGTTTATTTTACTGCCCTGATCACAACGAACGATCCCTCACCATAACCTTCCTTTACTGGTTCAATATCCTTTATCTCAGCTAAATCATGGAAGATTGTCTAAGTAAAATTGAAATCCTTGAAACCAGCTTTTTTGAAGTGATGAATAACTTTGTCCACAGTATAGAAGGTGGCTATCCTGTAAAATACATTTTCTTCTTTACAATGCTGATATAACTTCTTTAAGGCTTTACATTGTAACCATTTTATAACCTGTCAGAGAAAAACTTTTGGACAAAAAGAGCTTTGTTTAACTCGTATACAGGTTTGTAAATTTTCCTTTTCGAATTTTCCCTTTCAGTTAATGATTTAAAATGGAAGTTGAACACAGGGCTCATTACTCCAGCTCCTTTCAATTTAACGATTAACGAACTGAGATTTCTAAGCGGAAAACCTGTTTCCTTGCATGCCTTTATAAGGGATGAAGCATAAACATAAAAGCTCTCCTCGGTCAAGTCAAGCATAGCCCTGATAAACTTAACGATTAAACTCTCCCTTTTCTCCCCGATGTCCCTGAGGTATCTTGAAACAGCTCTTTCCCAGCTTCACTCTCCATTTAAAACCAGGTTTTGAAACGCCAGAGATACACAATTAGGAATTTCAAAGACTTCAAACCTCGTTAGTTTAATGGTTCTAGACCCCCATGACAAGGAATGAGACAAGGGGCTGAAGGGAAGAGCTATTCTCCAATTCACCATGGCTAAAACTGTTTCTGCGGCTGAATCCAAGGGAGAAGATCTTTTCATTTCACCTGCTAAATCTAAAACTTCACTGTAAGCAAAGCGCTTCCTCTCCTTTAAGAGGACTAGAAACATTAAATTACTTATCCCCCTTTCCTCCCCAAATAAAACGAGAAATTTATCCTTGGCTGATCCTAGATCTTCCATATGCCCTGCGCATCCCTTTTAAAGGAAACTTGTTACATGTAACCAACATATAATTAATAAATATAAAAGGGGCGATTTGAAAAAAGCATAAAACCTCTTTACTTCTCTAACCACCATTAAAACTAAACATTGATTAGGAAATTTTATCCTTTAAAATATTAACTCATAGGCTATTCTCCATTTTACATTTCTGTACACCTGCAGTGCTTTAAAGACGCCCGGGATGCATTCTTTTTCAGCTTGAATTCCAGGAATAATTCATTTATAGATCTTAACCTTAATTCCACAATTATTTGATTAAGTAATGGTTCCCCGGATAAATCTATGGAACCACGGCTATTCTGTTACTTGTTCAGCTTCCAAGGAAAGCATTGCTTAAATATAGACTTAAAATGTAAATTAATAATTTAAACTCTTTGATGGTGCTAAGCTATACATCTCACAGGTTAACCTTTAAGGAAAGGGTATAATTTTTAATATATACTTGATAAATGCTTATCTAGGTTATATTTTGTTTTGGTTAAAAGGTGGCAGAATGGGGAAAGAAAAGTTGTTCGCCTATGTCCTGGTTAAAGTTGAAACCGGGAGAGATCTTGAAATCAAGGGACAAGTGGAGAAAATGAGAAATGTTAGAGAGGTATCGTTCATAACCGGTCCATACGACATCTTCGCTAAGGTTGAAGGGGAAACACCCAGTGAACTAGGTGAAATCACCCTTAAAATTAGGAAGCTTAAAGGGGTAAAGAAAACACTTACCATGCATAAAATAGCCTAGCTTATGTTTCAGTTTGTAATCTCCATGTTAACAGTAACTTCATTTATTTCTTTAGTTTTAATCAGGGGGTCTGCGGGTTAAAAGCTTCTTTAAAGGCTTCAATGGCAAGGTTAACCGTTGGTGTAAGTAAAACTCTTCCCCCTGTTAAGTAAGCGATTAACCCTGTCACAGTTGAGCCTATTGCTGGTGTTCCAAATTTTTTGCTGGCCAATTTTAGAAAGGTTTCTCCGTTAAATCCGTTTTGATCCATTGATTCCCTGTAAAGCACACCTATTTCATTTGGGTTTAAAGCCTTCAGTTGAACCGATGGATCAGGGTTTATAATGAACATCTTAATGTTTTTCCTCTTTATTAAATTTGCAACGGCTGCAACATCTTCTATGGCCTCTGCTCTTTGTTTATCAGTTGCAATTAAGCGTTTTTCACCTTTTCTAAGAGTTAATGGATTTGTTTTCAATGGGACATTGGTGAATCCATCTGTGAAAAGAACTATCAAGGGGAGAGCTGATTTATCCTTAACCTTCTCTATTTCAGAGATCCTTAAAGCTTTCATAAGGCCTGAGGCGAGAGGTGTCAAACCGCTAAGTCCCTGTTTCTCTATTTTAATTGAAAGCTGGGGAAAGTAAGTTGTGGGTGGACTTATAACAAAGGCATCCATCCCTTTAAGCCCTACAACAGCTACTTTATCTCTGTAACTGCTTAGCTCCCAGTAGAATCTCTTTAACACCTCACTTAAACGTGTTTTCACAAGGCTCATGGAGTCACTGAGATCCAGGACAAGTATCGCTGTTACAGGGGCTTTAAACCCGTAAACCTTTTCCCTTAAATCAGTTTCCTTCACATTTATTGCTAGGTTACTTGTTTTTACCCTTGATAACTGGTGTTTAGAGGCTTCCCTGATTGTTGCAGGTAAATATATGTTTCTAGGTTGACCCCTAGGCATTTTCCATCTTCTAACTCTTCCCCTTCCATCTTCAACAGTTACCTTTACCCTTTTTCCACGTCTAGGCCTCAACTTATTCGTTCTTAATTTAAAAATGAATTTACCTGGATTTACAAGGACCCTTGAACAAGGCTCAAAAACTAAGGGTTCAGCAGGGGATTTATCCAGCCACGATAGATAATATAACCCTCTAACTCCCCGAAAAGCTTTAAGTATTCTACCTACTCCTAGAGACCTGAAAGGGGAGAGCCTCGACTTTAAAAAGAGATAAGTGATAAGTGCAGCTGCAATTGAAATCAAACCAAGGGTAAGCATATCCATAAATCCATTTAATGGTAGAAAAATTTCTAAAGTTAGGTAGAGGAGAAGTGTAAAAGTGAAAGCTGATAAAAGGTTCCCAAAGTTTTTAGATGATAAGTAATTAGGTTTTCTATTTTCCATATATTCCTGTTTATTCTCTTTTTGTTCACTGGAACCTTTAGAGGAGATTTCAAATATAACCCTTTCCTTTCTGCTTAAAACAAGTTTTATTGTTTTCTCTATTTCCTCCTTTGTTGCAGGTTCAAGTAAACCTTGGTTCCTGGTTCTATGCCCTAAAGCTAACTTAGCTGCTTCCTCAACGTCTCCAATGTTTACTTCACTTCTACCATCAAGAGCAGCCAATGCACATGAGGTTTCAAAGATGACGAGGTCTGGTCTTATACCGTCCACGTTTAATTGGTAACAGGTTTCAGCTATAACCTCTATTAAATCCTCTGACACCCTGACTTTTGGAAGCAGTTCACGGGCCCTTTTCACCTTTAACCTAACCTTTCTTTGTTCATCTCTGTACTTCTCATAGAAGAAAACTGGGTTAACCTTAAACTCATGATTTCTCTTAATAATCTCCCTTCTTTCCTTCACATTATATTTTTCATTCAATGTAACTGAGAGTGAAAGTCTGTCGAGGAGCTGTGGTCTTAACTCTCCTTCTTCCGGGTTCATTGTACCTAACAAAACAAATTGAGAAGGATGTTCAAAGGACACCCCCTCCCTTTCAACTATGTTTATACCTGAGGCGGCTACATCAAGTAAGTCATCCACTATGTAATCGGGTAAAAGATTGATTTCATCCACATACAATATGTTGTTGTTGGCTTCAGCCAAAATACCAGGTTTAAAGGCTTCCCTACCTTTCCTTATAGCTTTTTCAACGTCGATGCTCCCTATCACCCTGTCCTCAGTTGCACCTAAAGGCAGAGTAACTATCCTCATTTTCCTACTGATAACCTTCGCCTCCCCTCTCCTCCTTTTCTCGGCGCATTCATGGCATAGATTGATGTCTCCAGGGCCACAGTTAAATCTACACCCCTGAAAAGTTTCTACCTCCGGTAAAATGTCTTCAACACTCCTTATAGCTGTGCTTTTACCTGATCCCTTAGGCCCCCTAATTAATAACCCTCCAATCTTCGGGTTTACAATGGTGACAAGTAAAGCTGTTTTAAGTTCCTCTAAACCAACAAGAGCTGTGAAAGGGTACCTAACCCAGCTTTTCCCATTAATCAATCTGTTTCCACTCTTACCCTGGCTTTACATAAATTAAAAACTCTTCACCTGAAAAACAATTGCCAATTTAAAGTTTTTAAATCTGCGGTTCAATGGAAACAGATTCTCAACCAAGCACCATTATGTTTAATGATTCACTAACAAAAATTTTTTAAGGGGAATCTCTGCGCTGAACTTTACCATGTTTCATTTTTCTCATAGGAAATTAAATTTCATTTAGACAGAGCAACTAAAGTGTAAAAACCGAAAAATTTTAAAAGAAAAGATTTTTAGGGTAATTAAATACATAGATTTTGAGGTTATACATTGAAGGGAATGGATCAAAGGAGAATTAAATCCCTGTCTTTTCTTCATTGCAAAGTATTAAATTGCATAGGTAAGAGAAAATACATGGTCTTAATGGTTCTCTTCATCTATTCTTTCTTCAACTCCGCTCAGCTTCTAGGGTTTCATCCTGGGCCAGCCGTTGTGTCTATCAGCTTCATCTCAACTGAAGATGCATATGTTGATCAGGGAAATCCTTTAACAAATTACGGGTCAGATCCCTCTCTCTTGGTGAGTCCAGCCCAAAAAAGGATTCACAGAACATTTGTTAAATTTGATTTGAGGGAGATCCCTCCTGGTGCAATACTGCTAAGTACACTGTTAAAACTCTATGTGTCCCGCACCACATCGGTTCAAGCAACATATGAATGCTCTGTTGTAGGGGGACAGTGGAGTGAAAACCAGTTGAAATGGAGTAACCAACCAAGTGTTATTCCGGGTTCATCCATGTATTCAACGGTTCCACAAGCAGGCAAATGGATGTCCTGGGATGTAAGGACAACTGTCGGCCAATTCCTAGCTGGGACGCAGAAAAACTTTGGATGGTGTATAAAGGACACCGCTGAAGGCGCTAAAATGGAGATAGCCCCTGCAACATGGTTTACTTCCAGGGAAAACCCTGGAAACAAACCAAAACTTGAAATATCTTTCTATCCACCTAAACTGTTGATTTTAGGGCCCAGTTCAGCAGATGCAGGGGACTGGGTTAATTTAAGAATTGAAAGAATGAATTACGAAGGCAACCTCGTAGCGAAGGGAGATTTAAGGGTTCAGCTTTCATCAACCTCTGCTTCAGGAAGTTTTTCCCTTACCAAGGGAGGGGCAGCGATCTCAGAGGTCATTGTTCCAGATGGGAAGTCATATGTTGACCTCTACTACATCGATGAAAACCCTGGAACCATTAAGATAAAGGCAGACACCAACCAGTTTAGAGAAGGCTTTTACGAGGCAGGTTCCCTTGAGTTAACCCTCAAAACCAAACCCGTTGCCACTCCCCCACCAGTTATCATCATTCCACCTGCACCCACTCCAACTCCTACTCCACGACCCCATCCACCTGCACCTGCCAAGCCGAAAGACACTGAAGGCCCCGATGTGAAGATTACAGCTGCACCGGAAAAAGCCAGGGAAACCGATGTGATATCTATCTCAATGGAAGCGGAAGATCCAAGTGGCATCACCTATTTGAAACTGTTTCAAAGTGGAACAAGGCTGGAAGGCCCTTCATTGGAGAAAACATTGATCAATGAATTTCCCTGTAAAGGACTTACAAAGGTTAGTTTTAAGACGTCAAGCGGTCCCTTCCCTGGAATGCATACATTACACTTTGAAGTGGAAGCTGCGGATAAGCTTGGCAACATTGGGAAAGGCACAGCCTTTGTAACCATAATTGTTCCGCCTCCTAAGAGAAGCTGTGGTTGTAAGGAAACCCATAAAGTAACTGTTTCAGATGTAAAGGTGTATACCAAATGGGATTCACTGGAAACAGGCGATGTCCTTGGAGATGAAAGAGGAGAAGCGGTGGTTGCCCAAGACGATGAAGGAGGTAGTCTTTACATTTACACATGGAACCCAGAGAAATACCATTTTGAACTAATTGAGCACAGCGAAATAAGATATACACCCATGGATAGATTAGCTATTGGAGATGTCCTTGGAGATGGAAAAGACGAAATATTAACGGTTGTTGATGAAGATGGAGAAGGTGGCACAATTTACATTTACCAACTCGACCATTACCTTGGCTTGGTTAAAAAGATTGATTTGAATAGTTTAGGGATTAAATACACCCATTTCGATGCTTTACTCGTGGGAAACGTGTTGGGAAACGATGGAAAAGATGAAATCATCATTGCAAGGGACGACGACGAAAAACTTTTCATCTTGGATAACATAGAAGGAGAAGTTGTTGTCTACATGTTCACAGCACCTACAGATTTCGATGAGTTCAGGTACACCCATAAAACAGATAATGAGAAGAATGATGACAACGGCCACGATGAAATCGCAGTGGGCAACGTGCTTGGAGATGAAACAGATGAGATAATATACGCTGATAATTACAGAAATAAACTTTATATATTTTCTTTAACACAGACAGCAGGTACCTGGATCTTGGAGACCGTTAGAGAATTTGATGTGGAATTCACAAAGTACGATGCAATGTGTGTTGGAGATGTACTGGGAAACTCAAGGGCGGAAATCCTAATTTTTAGGGATGAAGACAGAGTTACACTTATATACGATCCCTTCCTCGGAGCAATAAAACTTCAGTACATTTTCTATTCGAAATGGGATGACGTTGCAACAGGAGACCTGGTGGGATTAGGTAAGGATCAGATCTTAGTTGGTGTAGATGAACACAACTGCATCTACGTGTCTTATTCAGAGGAATTTGCTGGAGGGGTGATCAGTGGGTAAGAAAACCCTTGTATTTTTCCTTTTGATACTAACTTTATCCCCAAATTTACCTTATCCATCTCCATTAACACCTATATTTACAATGGGGAACCCCGATGAAAAACCAGACCTACACATATGGGAAATGCAAGTAACCGGCCCCCCTGTGAACCCCGTCACCTTTTTCCCCGCTAAACCCATTGTAGGTTACAGAGCCATAATGTCTGTCCTTGTTGAGAACACAGGTCATTCAACTGCTAGGCCAGTTGTGGTCCTTGTTAAATGGGGCTGCCAAAAAATGGTCAACAGCACATCTGAACTAGCAGCCGGAAGCTCTACCACGGTAATGTTCTATCCCCTGTTCCTCCATGCAGGAAACCACTCATTTGAAATAACGGTTGACCCTTACAACGAAGTGGATGAAGCAAATGAAACTAACAACGAGATAACATGGAAGGTTGAGGTGGCACTCCCCTCCCTAGAAACCTTAAAAAAAGCATCTGAACAACTAAATTTTGAAGAAGAGGAAGGATTTTGGGGAGGGCAAGGCCTTAAAGTGCTTAGAGAGGAGCTGCCAATTATACATGGAATCCCCAATTACGAGTTAATGGGGAGGGTAGATCCTAGTAATCCAAGCTCAGATTTTGAAGAGCAGGAAGGGAATGGTTGCGGTACAACTTCCCTTGCCAGCATACTGAGATACCTACGGGGACGTTGGGTGCCTACCCAACGGCAAGTTGACAGGGAAATCAGGGGTGGAGGGATACTTGATATATATACAGATCCATTCAGCATAGCTCATTATGCAAAGAAACGAGGTTTAGAGGCAAGGGTCTATGTAAATGGTGACTTCGAACAGGTTAAGTGGTTCATTGACAGAGGCATCCCAGTGATGATATGCATCACAGTTGACGGAGGTAAAAAGGTGATGAAAGCCCACTGGGTTGTACCAGTAGCTTATTGGGTGAACAGTTCAGCGACCCAGGGTTTAAGTTCTCCTGTGATCATTGGTTACTACAATCCATGGGGGTACCAAAGAGCTATTCCTCAGAGTAGATTTGAATTTTACTGGGGGGAACAGGAACTTGGAGGTGTGCATCTTTGGAACAGGGTATATGTAGCTATCTGTAGGAAGGATCAGGTTCCACCTGATATGCCTCCAAGCAACGCTCCAAAATTCATTGGCGGGGTTATGAAAGCCTTCGATTGGTCTTTGGCATTCCTAGGTCGTTCATTAGGTTATTTCTCGCTTGAAAATATATTAAAAAACCCTTTTAGTATATTTCTCGGTTTTTTTGCAACGATTGGTGCAGGTATTTGTGTTTTAGCAACCGGGATCGCTGTAGGATTCACTTGGCTTGGGAAAGCTACTTGGAAAGGTCTTAAATGGCTTGGTGAGAAAATATGGAATGGAATAAAGTCTTTGGCCTGCAAATGGTTTGGTTGGGGTTGTAAGAAGAAAAAGGAGTATTTCTATTATTTCTATTCAACCAGTCCATCTGCTGAAACACCTTGGCTTCTAAATGGCATGGTTAAACTGGACGCTGTTGGATATCTTTTCGATTCCCCTGGTGAAGACAGGGTTCCAATCTATGAGTACGCTGATGTAGATGTTCAAACCTATGAGGTTAAGGGGTTCTTCATATCTTTAAACCCTAATGTACCTGAAACAGGTGTTCCCGGGTTGAGGAGGTACCCTATAGGTGTACTTGGATATGGACTTGCGGCTCCTTCAACTTCATCCGATGTTAACCTGACGAATTATTTTGTAGGTCTTCCTTCATTTAATAGGGGATGGATTGGATTTGACGAGTCAACTGCAAACGTTTTTATTCCGCAGTATTATTCACCTGGTTCAAGGATACTTTGGTTGTTCAATGCATCTGAACTTGGATCAGGCGGTTTCCTCAGCACAGATGAAGCTGCAGGGACACATACATTTCCATATGTAGCCTCAGATGAGGAAGGTGAAGAAACAGGTTTCCATTTCACCAGAAACTACGTTATAGGTTACATAAACTACAACCCCTTGCCTGGCACGGTTCCCCTCTACAGATTCTACGATTCAAAGGAGGAAGAGTTCTATTTAACCACGAACCTAGAAGATGAACCCAAGGAGCTTCGCCCTGTGAGGGAAATGGTTTTCTCTGGACTTGTCGGTTATATCTTAGAGGAACAGAAACCTGGCACGCTGCCGCTTTACAGGTATCACGCTAAAGAGAAGGGGGCTGATTACCTTTTCACAACTAAGGAAATCACCTCGGATAAATTCAAAAGGGAAGCTGTAATAGGATATGTTTACCAGTATAAGGAGGATTGCAACGTAGAGCTGTGGCTTTACTGTTTCCGTAAGGTGAAGTAGAGGAGTGGAAGATGGAGGTTGATCTTCGATGAAGCATAGATTGTTTAGAAAGGGTTCTTTAAGTTTCAGCATCCTCATCACAGTGTTGTTGTTTTTAGCCACGGGTTTAACCGCCACCTTTATCGATGTGTACCTAGTTGTCTTGGTTGCCCCTGTATTGGCGGGATTTGTGACTGGTTTCTATGCCAAAGGAGGAGTTTTTTCCAAGGGGAAAGCTGCATTTAAAGGGGTTTTAACTGGTTCATTCATCATTTCACTCCTTTCATTTTCCTTTTTCCTGTTGATAC
>JAOZFL010000044.1 GCA_027491455.1 Thermoproteota archaeon
TTTTGCCGGAAGCCACTGGGGGTTCCTGTTTCCACAACCAGACTCTCACAAGGGTTACGGAGGTCTTGGTCTCCACAGGTGTAACTTCGGGGTGGCCCCTCCCCTACTCACAAGAAACCATGGCACAAACAAATATATAAGTTTTTCGACTCTCATCCCCTCCCTTTCGGAAAGGGGGCTTCCCGCCGACAAAGTTAAAAGCAACCATGAAAGTTTTTCAGCGAGCAGCTACTTGTGGCGCAGCCATCAATTCCAAGGTGGTAAATGGGAAACTGGAAACCACCTAGCTTTTAGTTATGGAGACTGTCAAAGTGGAAAAACTTAAATTCTATAGATACTGGGAGTATAATAGTTAAAAGGGAAGCTTTGATGCTTCAATGTTAAAATATATTCTGATGGTTTTTATGAAGAGAAGAGTGATTATAAATGGGAAGGTTCATGAAGTCGGTTATAGACCCTTCCTTCTTGGACTAGCGGAAAGCCTTGAAATAAAAAGGTTTTTCGCTGACAACTTGCTAATTAACGGGAAACAAGCTGTTGAAATCCTTGTTGATGACAGGGAAGAAAAAGTTAAAGCATTTATTAAGCTCGTAAAAGAAAGGAAACCAAAGTTAGCGGAGATAGAAGGAATTAAAATTGAGGAATACAAAGGAGAAGTGATGAAGAAAGAGTCTTATTACAGGTACCTAACAGCGATGGAACTAACTAAAATAGCTAACTACGGAGGCGGAATGCTTAAAAAACAAGATAAAATGCTTGAGAAACAAGACAGGATGCTGGAAAAACAAGACAAGATGCTTAAGAAACAAAGTGAAACCATTAAAGAAATAAGAATTACAAGGAGAGAGGTAAAAGAGGAGATAAGGGCTCTCAGAACTGATCTTAAGTCTTATTTGGATGAGAGGCTCTTTAAAATTGAAAAAGAAATAGCTGAAATAAAGGCTAAAATAGGTTTATCCCCGTGAGAATAAATTTAGATTTACCAAGTTATTTAGCCTTTAACATCGACTTTTAACAGTTAAGACATTTAAATGTTTATTTATATTGTTGGGGTGGTGATTAATTTAAATGAGTTAAGCCCTTTATCCTTTTACGTTAATCTTTATGAAAGCTTCCCTTTAAGTTTTGGTGAATGGCAATGGATTTCTATGAAGTGGTTAGGAAGAGGAGAAGTATAAGGAGGTACCTACCTAAAAAGGTTGAAGAAGAAAAACTTAACAGAATCCTTGAAGCAGCTAGATTAGCTCCATCAGCTGCCAATAAACAACCATGGAGATTTATAGTTGTGAAAAGCAAAGAGTTGAAGGGTAAGTTAAGAGCAGCATATGATAAAGACTGGTTCATTGAGGCCCCTGCCATCATCGTTGCCTGCGCTGATCCAAGAGAGGCATGGATAAGAAGTGACGGGGAAGAGTATTGGAAGGTTGACGTGGCAATAGCTTTGGAGCACCTTGTCCTTGCAGCTGCAAATGAAGGATTGGGAACATGTTGGATAGCGGCTTTTAAGGAGGAAGAGGTTAAGAAAACTCTGAAAATACCTAATCATGTAAGAGTTGTAGCGATGACCCCTTTAGGATACCCTGCAGAGGAAAAGGGACCTGTAAGTAAAAGGAAAGAGTTAAGCGAGTTAATTCATTATGAAGAATGGTGAACACTAAAACTAAAAAATTTTCTAGCTATTTATCTAAATCCCTAGGTAAGCAGTGAATAAGGGGGGAAGGAAAACCTTTACCATGTTAACCCTTTAAAGTTTATCCTTCTCCTTCCCAGTATGGTCGTGTTTCTCAATGTCGATGATATATGTCTTCGGTGTTCTCCCAAATGACTCTGGGAAAACAACTTTCTCAACAGCTTTAATCAATGAAGCTAAAGGGTTAAACCTGGAGGTTTCAGCCTTTAAACCATTGTCCGGTCATAGTTACTGGTGGCAGTACAATTCATATCAAAAATGCTTGGAGCTTAAAAAGCTTTTCAGCGAGGATGCCTACAAACTTTGGGTTTCAATCGGTAAAAGGGTTCCAATCGAAGTTTTAAACCCAGCTGATGTATTAATCTCTGTTCCTGACCTTAAAAAAATTTATTCTTCGAGGAAAAAGCCTTTAACACATTTAATGGGAAACATTTATAACTGGTTTTACATGGGGAGATTCACATACATCAAAGAAGGGAAAGAGAGAAACGTAGTATATTATAAAAGAAGGGGATGGATAATCGAGGCAAAGGAGCTTCTTGATCTTATAAAATCGAAGGCAGCTGAAACAATACCTGTTTCATCTTCAAAGGATTTCCTGAAACTCCATGAAACCTACTACATGAAATCAGTTGAAACATGTTTCAACAAGGCCTCTAAAGGTTTCAACTTCGTCGTTGTTGAGGGGTTTAACGACTCGGTTTACCCATGGAGCGGGGTTCGAAAAGCAGATTTAGCAGTTGGAGTTTCCCCTGGATTCATTTTAATTTTTGAAACAAAGGATCTCATAAGGGAGGCTAAGAAGAGGAAAACCCCATATCTAACTGTTTTCAGTGACATAGCAAACAATGTTCAACCAATAAAAACAGAGAGGATCCCGGCTTTGAGAAGAGAAGAAATCATAGGTGGCAAAGTTAGGGAGAAGTATAAAGTTGCAGTGAATAAAACAGTGGAAATGGTAATCAACTAATCTTTTTAGTTACATCAAAATGAAAATATGGAAAGTAAACAGAGAAAATTTAAAGCACACAGCTTTAAACCATTGAGAAACTAAATTAACTCTAAAACAAGTTTGGATCCAAGGTGAAAGGAGATGAATGAAAGGTTTAAGAAATTAAAGGCTATTCTGAAGGAAAGAGATGTAGATGCATTGTTACTAGTAAACCTACACACCTCATCTATTGACCCCTCAATCCACTACTTTACAAATGTGCCATTCTTAACCCATGCCTGTTTACTCATACCGTTAAACGAGGAACCTTTGCTGCTGACAGCTAAACTTGATTATGCAAGGGCTAAAAGAGAAAGCTGGGTTGAAGATGTTAGGACAACCGATAACTTAAAACAAGACCTTCCTAAACTGCTAAGAGAATACAGGGTGAAGAAATTAGCTGTAAACGATAGATTCTTCACCCTTGAAATGATGAATTTAATAGACAAAGACATAAGGATTTACGGCTTCGAAGAAACAATTTATAACCTCAGAATGGTAAAAGATGAAGAGGAAGTAGAGAAAATTGGAAAAGCAGCTAAAATAACAAAGCAGGTAATAAATGAAATCATGGACATAGTTAAACCGGGAATGAGGGAAAACGAGATTAAATCAAGATTAGAGTATGTATTGAAGTTAAGGGGAGCTGAGGAAACAGCTTTTCCATCAATAGTTCTATCGGGGCCGAGGACAAGTGACCCCCATGGATCATCATCTAAAAGAAAAGTTTTGAGGGGTGAACCACTGCTCATCGACTGCGGAGCAAAGCTTCAAGGGTACTGCTCAGATATAACGAGAACCTTCTTTGTTAACGGTGAACCCTCAGATGAAGCAAAGGAAATCTATGAAGTCGTTGAAGAAGCACAGAGAACAGCTATTAAAGCTGTTAAGCCAGGTGTGTCAAACTTTGAAGTTGATGGAGAAGCTAGAAAGGTGATTTCAGAACATGGATACGAACTTATCCATGGAACCGGTCACGGTATCGGGTTGGAGGTACATGAGGAACCAACAATATCATTTGAAAAATATAAAGGGGCAAGGAAAGTTGTACTTGAAAAGGGAATGGTTTTCACAGTTGAACCAGCAATTTATGTGGATGGCAGAGTAGGGATAAGGTTAGAAGACGATGTCATAGTGACAGATACAGGGTGCAAAGTCCTATAGTTTTTAAAGGAGACATAGCCGCCGATGCAATAACGGACTTCCTGCTTCTAGGTGGAAAGGAATCGAATGGAGTAAAGCCTAAGGAGCTGTTAAAGCAGAGTGATGAGAACCTTTAGATGCAAGGATCTCCTCTCTTTAGCGAGGGGAAGAGTTAAATTTAAAGCTTAAGGTTTAAGGTGTTGTAAATGGATTTAAAGGAGAAAATTGAAGGGTATGTGAACCTAAGAGTTAAGGAATTCGGAGGAAAGACCTCTATAAGTTATAGGGACCCTAAAGTTGGTTATTCAAGTGCTTTAAACCCATTATTTAAGGAATTAAAAAAGGTGGCTCATCCAAATCATTTGACACCAAAAGAAATCCTTGGAAATGCTGAGACAGTGATTAACTTCACTATTCCCCTTTCATTAAGGGCTGTAAATGAAAACATTAGGGGAAACATCGGGTCGTATCAATGGGCCTATGAATACGCTTACACCAACGTCCTCATAAACTTTCTTGCCAGAGAAATCTCCCAGCTCCTAGCCAGGAAAGGATTTAAAGGGGTTCCAATAGCTGCCACTTGGAACTGGGATGAGAAAACTCTTTTTGCAGATTGGTCCCATAGACATTCAGCTTACATCTCTGGCCTCGGGAAATTCGGTGTAAACAACTTATTAATAACTGAGATGGGAACAGCTGTTAGACTTGGAACAGTGATCACTGACGCTGAAATCACGCCATCATTTTTCCCTACAGAGGAGTACTGCCTAAGTAAAAGGGGGATAAAATGTGATATATGCCTCAAAAGATGCCCAGTGCATGCATTTGAAAATTGGGGAGGGGAAGGGAAATGGAAATGCTACGAGAACTGTTTAAAAACAGATGAAAAGCACAGAGAGAGGATAGGTTATGTTGTTGACTGCTGTGGAAAATGCATTTCAGATACACCTTGTGCAACGTCAATCCCAAAACCTGAAAAGAAAAAACTTGTCTAAGTTTTGTTTAAAGTTTCTTGGTGTGCAAATGCTCATATACTCCCACTTTTTAAATGATAGCAAAGAAGGGAGTTAAAAAAGTTGTGAACGCTAAAGGAGTGGACAGTAAGGTGAGCGTTGAAATCTTTCTACCTTATCCTTTGCCCCCGGAGGATAACATGGAGAAACATGGTTCATAATTAAAGGTGCCCTAAATCGGATGGAAACATTAAAGTACCCTTGAGAAGAATCGAGAGGAGGATTTGTCAATATGATTTCAGCGAATTATTGACCATTTCCTAAATCCAAGAAAGAGGAAACATGTGGGAAAAGCTAAACTAAATGAACCCGAATCAGCATGGTTCTACTACCTCCTAAATCAAAAAAGTTTAGGTGTCTTAAATAATGAACAACAGGAAAGAAACAAAAGAGGATTTCATGTATAAAAGTTATTAGGGTAGTGGTCTTAGAACGTCAGTTTTATTTAATCATGGGTAAGTTGTCACTTTTGTAGGTGTCTAAAATGGTTGAGAGACTTATTGTTGTAGGTGGAGGAGCAGCAGGTATGAGTGCTGCTTCTAGGGTTCGTAGATTAAACCTAGAAACAGAGATAATGGTTTTCGAGAAGAGTGGATACGTTAGCCATGCCCCCTGTGGAGTACCCTATTATATTGAAGGGTTAGTGGGGGATCACAAGGAACTTGTTTACTACACCCCTAGATTTTTTAGGGAGAAGAGAAACATTGATGTTCATGTCTACAGTGAAGTTTTAGAGGTTAACCTCATGGATAAAAAAGTTAAGGTTTTACAGGGTGGAGCTGAGAAAACATATAGCTGGGATAAACTTGTGTTTGCAACTGGGGCTGAACCCTTAAAACCTGGAATTGAAGGGGTAAACCTTAAAGGTGTTCACACCGTTCATCTTTTAGAGGATGGAGTTAAGCTTAAAAAAGCTCTTGAAAAAGCCAGCAGAGTTGTTGTTATTGGAGGTGGATATATAGGGGTTGAAATAGCTGAGGCTCTTAGAGCCGCTCAAAAAAAGGTTACATTGATTGAGATGATGCCTCACCTTCTCCCAACGACCTTTGACCAGGACACAGCCCAGCTATTGTCACAAGAACTTACATCGAACGGAGTCGTTGTGCACTTAGAAGAAAGAGTTTTGGAGCTTAAAGGAGAAGGAACAGTTAAAAAGTTATAACTGAAAAAGATGAGTATCCAGTGGATCTAGTTATATTAGCCGCGGGAGTAAAACCTAACGTTAAATTAGCTGTAAGCGCAGGTGTGGACACCGGGTCAACTGGGGCTATAAAAACAAATAAGAAAATGGAGACAAATATTCCAGGTGTTTATGCAGCGGGAGACTGCGTGGAAACATGGAACCTTTTAACAGAGGAGAAAACATGGGTTCCACTGGCCCCTGCAGCTAATAAAATGGGTTACGTAGCTGGAACAAACATTGCTGGAGGAGATTTAACTTTTAAAGGGGTTGTTGGAACAGCTATAACAAAGGTTTTCGGTTTATTTGCTGCAAGAACAGGGTTAACGGTTAGAGAGGCTCAGAGAAAATTCAACCCGGTGTCTGTAACTATTAAAGCCAGAACTAAGGCTCACTATTACCCTGACAACCAAACCATAAACGTTAAGCTCATCGGGGACTCGGATACAAAAAGGATAATTGGAGCTCAGATAATCGGCTCGGAAGGAGTATTGGGAAGAATAAACACAGTTGCATCCCTGATAACAAATGGTTCAACAGTTAAGGATCTGTTGTTCACGGATTTAGCATATGCACCCCCTGCAAGTCCTGTTTGGGACCCTTTAATAATCGCTGCAAGAGTACTGGACAGGAAACTTTCCTGAACCACTTGGTTCAACGATTTTCCAAGTTGCATCCAAGGTTTAAAGGTAACATGGCAAATAAAGCTTATCTTGCCTCATTCAGCACATCAATTATTTACAAACCCTACTCGCTTCGATAAGCCTTACTTAACACTTCATTTAATAGTTAAATACATTATAGAGTTTTTAAATCTAGATATAAAGTAAAATTTAAGTTTTCCCTGTCAAGATCTATGCCTCGCTTTTTTTGAAGGAGTAGCTTCCTACAATCATGGTGGCCGCCGCGAAAAGAAAGGTAAGAGTTAAATCGAGGAGTAATGGGAAATATGAAATACCTATAAGGCTACCTCTTAAGCCGTCAACTCCATAGGTCAGTGGATTTATGTATGTAAGTGCTTTAAGCCAGTTTGGCAGGTCCTTTATCGGGAAGAATGCAGATGAAAGGAAGAACATTGGGAAGATGAGAAGGTTCATGATGAGTTGAAATCCATGGATGTCCTCCATCCTTGAGGCGATGATCAACCCGAATCCAACGGAGAAAAAGGCAATTAAAACCATGAAGATTAAACCTTGCAGTAAACCGTTGAGTGAGAATTTCACTCCTAGGACAAAGGAAATGATAAGTACAAATACACCTTGGATCAAAGCTGTTGTTGCTCCTCCAAGGGTTCTCCCTATGACTATTGAAAGCCTACTGACAGGTGCAACTAGGACCTCTTGAAGGAAACCGAACTGTTTATCCCAAAGAACAGATATTCCTGCAAACATAGATGAGAAAAGAACAGCCATTGCTATTATCCCCGGGGATAGGAAATCAATGTATGAATAGTTTAAGGGTATACTTGCAAACCTAGCTGTGTTGAAACCGAAACCCATGATTGCAAGGAAGAAGAAGGGCTGAACTATGTTCCCTATCAACCTGCTCCTTGCCCTAATAAACCTTTTTGTTTGCCTAAGCCACATAACGTAGATAGCTTGAAACTCAACTGTGTTCATCTTTATCTCCTCCTAAATCTTCTAGAAACCTTAAATTGATCAATTCCCTTAACTTCCTCCTCTCTGATCCTTCTACCAGTGTAATAGAGGAAAACATCCTCAAGAGTTGGTTTCCTTATATCAATGGACTTTATTTTCACATTGTTTTTAAGGGCTAAGCCTATGAGTAAAGGTAGTTTCCCTTCACTTTCCCTGACACCCAAAGTTATGGTTTCATTGTGGATCTTTAAACTTTCAATCCATTCAGCCTCCTTTAAAGCTGAAAGGAATCTAGGTGAATTTAAGCAGCAAATTGATATGAGGTCTCTACCAATAGATCTTTTCAACTTGCTTGGTTTATCGGTTACCAGGATTTCACCGTGATCTATGATTGCAACCCTTTCACAGAGGTAATCTGCCTCCTCCATGTAATGTGTTGTAAGGAAAATGGTTACTTCCTCTTCGACATTGAGCTTCCTTATGTAGTCCCATATTGCTCTTCTTGTCTGCGGATCCAAGCCAAGGGTAGGTTCATCTAGGAAAAGAACCTTTGGGTAATGCATAAGTCCCCTGGCGATTTCAAGTCTCCTCCGCATTCCCCCTGAATAGTTTTTGACAAGTGTATCAGCCTTGTCCACTAGGTCAACAAGCTCTAAAACTTCTGAGATCCTCTTCTTCCTCTGAGACCTTGCCAAACCATACAGTCTTGCATGGAAATCAAGGTTTTCCCTGCCTGTCAATTCACTGTCAAGGGCTGGATCCTGAAAAACAATTCCTATCCTTTTCCTAACCTCGTTTGACTCCTTTAAAACATCGAAGCCTGCAACTAAGGCTTCTCCATCCGTTGGTTTCAAAAGGGTGGCAAGCATCTTTATAGTCGTCGTTTTACCGGCACCATTTGGACCTAGAAAACCAAATATTTCTCCCTCCTCAACTTCCAGGTTAACGTGGTTAACAGCTAAAACTTTCCCGTTATAAACCTTAGTTAGGCTTTCAGTTTTGATTATTGATTTCATTTCCCCTGCCTCGAAACTATTTCTTCGATCCTCTGCCTTGCAGAGGCTAAGGCATTTCTTATTTCATGTGCCTTTTCATCTGTGATTCTGTCCCTGTTAACCATTAGAAGCCTGAATATCCTGCTAAGTTCTTGTAGGAAAGGTTTCCCCTTGAAATCCCCCATTTTTTCCCTTATGCTTTTTATCTTTTCCATTTTGTCTCTGTTCTCCAACAAATATTTCTTTCCCTCTCTTGTTACACTGTACACCTTCTTTCCATTTTCCTTGGAATGAGAGATGTAGCCTAGGTCTTCAAGGAGTGAAAGAGTTGGGTAGATAACCCCTGGACTGGGGGTGTAGAGCCCACTAAACTTTTTACTTATCTCGTTCATTAATTCATATCCATGCATAGGCCTCAAAGTTAAAAGATCAAGTATTAAGTACTTCATCAACCCCCTTATGAACACCTTTTTCCTTTCATATAGGAAACCATGCATCTTCAATCATCTGATTAGATATATCTTGTTATATCTAATGGTGTCTAAACTTAAAAGTTTTAATGCTAATGCAACGCCGAAATCATTGAATTCATCATTTTAACCACTTAAAAGGGGGATTCATCCGTAGAGAGTAAAGGAGGAATTAGAAATGTAAGTAGACACTTTATAGACAAGGGAATTGGCTTCAGTCACGGAGAGTATCAACTTAAAATCCTTAAAAGTAAACTTTTATCTATGATGGCTAATTGTTGACTTGATAGTTCAATGTAAACCCCTTCTATCTCCATTTCCTGGAGTGAGAAAAGCAAACCAAGCGTTTCCTCTCTGAATCCACTTTGCTTCAACCTGCTTAAATCGATTTGGAGATAAAGGTTTTTCCCCTCCTCTTTGAAAGCTGGAATCTCAGCGATGTTTATAGCTTTAACCATGTCGATGGAAGGAGCTAAATGCCTAACAAAGTAGTCTATTCCTTTAAGAGAAACTATTGTATTTTTGACCTTTGATTTGTCGAGGACAGGGAAACCTAACAGTCCAACCCCTACATCTAACCCTTTCTCCCTTAGAATAGCCGCTGCTTCCATTAGCTGTTTTAGGGGAATATTCCTTATGTTGCAGAGAAGCCTTACAGAGTCAATGTACACCTTTGAAAGTATAGCCCCTGAGACATCCACAGCTAATGTTTGAGGTTTATCTATGAAAATAGATATTTCAACTGTGCCTGCTTCCCTTCTAATCCTTGGAATCATCTTAATAAGTGTGTCACTGTTTACTTCACGTTGTCCAATCCCAAGAGAAACTTTTTTTGGTTTAACTTCCCCAAAAAATTTAATTAGTTCATCCACTTTCCTTTTAGAACCTATATCCTTGGAGCTCAACCTGATGTAGAGGAAAACAGGCTTCTTTCTCAGCTCCTCAACTGGTTTTATCAGTTGTTCACCTGTGGCTCTGAATATTATGTATGGCCCTATCCTTGCCTGAACAGCTATCTTCACAGGGAACCTGTTTTTTATTCTCATAAACTCTTGGAGATCTGCAACAAATACCCCGCTTTTCCTTCCCTCCTTTATCGCTTGAAACATTTCCTCAGTTTTAACTTCCCTGTACATCCCACCATCTGTCCTCCTATCTGTCAAAATGGTTATGTAGCAGCCTATGGGTCCCTTGGTCACGTGGATTATTTCATCTTTACCCGTGTTCTCCTTTATCCACTCAGCCACCTCTTCTAGGTATGGATCCTGGAAAATCGTGGTCATAAGGAGTCCTCCCGTCCTAAACTGTGAATCCCCCCTTGACAAAGTGTACTCTGCAAGCAAAGGGGTAGGTGAAAAAATAGGTGGATGTTTACTTTTAGGGCCCCGAAAAGCCCCCTTAACAGGTAATGGAGCTTTAAATGGCTGAAAGTTCACAGTTGAAATGACCAATATCAAAACTGCAGCTAGCAAGGAAGCCTTCTTCCCCAAGCCATTTAAATGCAGTTTAAACCGGGATAAAATGGTGCCTATACCGAGACCAGCAGCAAAGGAATTGATTATTGGGGAATGAAGAAAATATCTCCATCCATAGGTGAGAAATATGGCGAAGAAACCGATGAAAAAGGATACGAAAAGCTTACCCTTTAACCCTACCTTAAAACAATAGTAGATGCCTAAAGGCAGGAAAATAAG
>JAOZFL010000115.1:0-7578 GCA_027491455.1 Thermoproteota archaeon
ACTCAGGCTCCCTCCGTCACGGTTTCCCGCATTGCGGAATTTTCGCGCCTGCTGCGCCCCTTAGGGCCTGGGGCCTTGTCTCAGTCCCCATCTCCGGGCTCCTGCTCTCACAGCCCGTACCGGTCACAGGCTTGGTGGGCCGTTACCCCGCCAACTACCTGATCGGCCGCAGCCCCATCCTCAGGCGGAGCAGTGTAAACTACTCCCTTTCAACGCGGATCCATTCCAGGTATCCGCGCCTATCTGGGATTAGCCCCAGTTTCCCGGGATTATCCCAGTCCTGAGGGTAGGTTAGCTACGTGTTACTGAGCCGTCCGCCACGCAGATAAACTGCGTACGACTAGCATGGCTTAGTCGGAGCCTGACAGCCGCCGCCTCCGGCAGGATCAACCGGTTTCTATGCCGCAAGGTTTTTTCGGCGTCTAAACCCTCCTAAGACCTAAACTAAGAATTTAGGTCCGCATTTCTGTCCCTATGCCTGGATTCAGACGTTTCATAGATCAAGGAAACCCTCTTCATCTCTCACGTCTTAACGCTGCATAGAGTTGCCAAGGTAAATAGAAGGTGAGTCTTTTATTTAAAAAGTTTACCCTTCTAAGCGCTGAAAAATTTTTATGTAACACTTGGACCGGGCGGGATTTGAACCCGCGGACCTCCTGGTCGCAAACCAGGCGCTCTTCCAGCTGAGCTACCGGCCCATCATCAGCTGGTATTCGTTAAGGGCCGAGGACGGGATTTGAACCCGTGCCAAGGGCTTTCAGCTTCTTCCACAGGCTTCTAGCAAGCTTTAACTTGTCCCTAGGCTTCCAGACTACCCCACCTCGGCCATCCAGATAGAATCAATTGATTATCTTTCTTTTTTAAAAGTTTTGGGTTTTTACTTCACATCCAAGTCCTCCCATGGGAAAAGCTTCCCATTGTGTGTCTTCTGCTCGGCCAATTATTCGCTGAAAGATTTGTTGAAGAAAACAGCAACCATAGTCGTCCTGCAAAATAAGCCTTTAACCACAAACTTAACCGTTAACAGTTATTCTTAAGCTATGAAGATTACGCGTGAAGGTATCATATTATTCTAAGAGATATTTACACCTTAAAACATAAAGACTCTCAATTAGAAAGCAGACCGCTAAAATTCTTTCCTTACAGTAGGGGTTCAGAGGTTAAGAGAGATCAAATTGCAAGAGACGTATAAAGTTTCAGGGCTCCATGAAATTAAACAGACAATAAACTGCAGAGGAGGAAGCGTGGAAGAAATGTTGAGAATGATACTAAGAGGCTAAAAACAACTGTGCAAGGTTAATGGATGAGAGAAGTTTTATACTTTAAAATTATTAAAGGTTTTATTAATAGTTAAAATACGTCTATACCTAGCTCGCCAAAGTATATGTTTCTAATGTCTTCATTCTTATTAAAACAGGTCCCTTAAAGCCCAAAGAAGTCAAAGGTCTAAAGCATACAACCTTTTAAAATAATGTTTCTTTACCCTATGGTTTTCCATGGATAGTTTAAGCAAGAGGAGTTAGGCGAAGCATTTAAGCTGTGGTTGTTGCTCTGCCTTAACACTTAACAATTTGGCTATAACTAAGAAACTGTTAAAAGGGAAAGATGGGACCGCCCGGATTTCCCCCCTAGTCTCTGGGTTTTGAACCGGGGTCTCGAGAGTTCCTTGCAAAGCGCCCAACTCGAGCAATTGTCTCGAAGGCTAGGCTTTATCGCTTAAAAGCATCATTTTAAGCTCTAACTACCCCACGGTCCCATATTTGAAGGGAAACTTTTTGGTGACAAAACTATTTTTCAGTCTATGCTATACTTGTTTTTCGGTACTGCTCTTTTAAAAGTTTTTGAAACTGAGGTTTTCGCTTAAAATTAATATCAATAGATAGCGGGGAGAGGATTTGAACCTCTGATCTTGGGGTTATGAGCCCCACGGGGTAACTTTGCCTTTTCTTCTCTTTTATCTTAAGGAAAATCTGGCTCCCCCACCCCGCTGCAGTTGTTTTCTCTTTGCTTAGTTTATTTTGTTCTTAATATATTTCTAGGATTCACTACGCCTTTTTAATTTTTTCGGTTGTTTTTCCCTAGGTGTTACGGAGAAAACAATGTTGTTAGTGTTCATCTTGGCAGCTTTTTTGCTTGCAGGCACAGTGATAACAATTGACACTTCCACGGCTGGAAGCCTATGAGATCCTTACTTCTAAAGGTTTTCACCGGTCTGGCAATCATCGCCTTTTTAAGCTCCCACTTCATCTTTTTCCACCTTGGAAGCATGGGGGGCCTGGCAACAGTTTGGTGTGAGGTGATGAAACAGCCAATAGCCTACAGGGAGAGAATTATTAATTAACTGATGGCACTGGACCAGAAGGATAAGTAAAGAGCGAGGAGGGTTGCCAGAGTAAAAGAAACTAGAAATTCTAAGAAACTGAGGAAGCTGTACAAGATGAGGAAAAGAAGTTTCAAAGGGGATAGTTACATGCCTAACAGGAATTCAGGGATGCCATTGTTCATAAATGATGTTAAGTCAATCCCAAGCTTAATAAAAATCTCCTAGTAAAAAAGATAATAGATAAGAATTGTATAGTGCTCCGGGCGGGATTTGAACCCGCGTCAGCGGCTCGAGAGGCCGCTATGCTTGGCCGGGCTACACCACCGGAGCGTATTGGTACTAGGAAAGTGTATGTGTCGTTAGCTATATTTAAGTGTAACTGTTCCCTCTATAAATAACTATGTAGCTCAGGACCTCTGGGAACCCGGATCTCTATTTAAGGACTTGCTCTCTTATGCATTCCTTAAAGTTAAATAAGCCCCGGGCGGGATGTTCGGGTTTTATTTTCCCTTTCGAACCCGCGTCCTCCGGCTTTTCAGCTTGTTACCAAGCCGGCGCCCTGACCTAGCTAAGCCACCGGGGCTGGTAATTTCTATCATTATTTTTGATTTTTTAAAAATTGATCATAATAGTTGATGACCTGTTAGTTTAAGTAATATACTCCACTCTTTGTCTACTTCGTTTTGTATACATTTAATTATTTTTTGATCTTTTTCTGGATGGAATAAATGTCTAAAGCGCGCCTGAGGTTTTAAGAATTCCTCTATTGGTATCTTTCTTTTTGAAACTTTGGCTATTGCTTCGCTTGATGATGTAAGTCTGTACTGGCCATTTTCATATTCCCATAGAGGGAAATAACATGTTTGAACCGCTAATCTAGCTATTTTTATACTTATTTTTGTTTCAGCTGTTCTCCATCCCCTTGGACATGTAGAAAATGTATGTATAAAAGCAGGTCCATTTGCTTGAACCCCTTTTCTCACCTTTTTTATTAGGTCAGTCCAATATGCTGGTGAAGCTGTTGCCACATACTTAATTTGCCTATGTGCTGCCACTATTCTCGCTATTGGTTTTTTCCATTGTGTTTTGCCCTTGAGTTTTTTGCCTACAGGTGTTGTCGTGGTCCATGCATATCCTGGCGTCCCTCCTGACCTCTGTATGCCTGTATTCATGTACGCTTCATTGTCATAAAGTATATAAAGGAAATTATGCCCTCTTTCTATGGCTCCACTTAAAGCTTGGAAACCTATATCATATGTAGCCCCGTCTCCTCCGAAGACAATAATTGGAGACTCCTCATGGATCTCTCCTTTTCTTCTTAGGGCTTTTATGGCTGCTTCTATACCACTTGCAGTTGCTGAGTTGTTTTCGAAGGCATTATGAATCCATGGCACCCTCCATGACGTGTATGGATAGATGGTTGTGGCGACTTCGAGGCACCCTGTAGCCGTTACAACGATGGGTTTCTTATCAAGAGCCATGAAGACCTGTCTGACTATTATGGGGGCTGCACATCCGGCACATAACCTGTGACCTGGTAGAAACCACTTTCTTTTTTCCTCAACAAGAGCTATTTCCTTTGGGTTTATTTTCATTTTTCATTCCCTCACGTCTATGAATTTGAAGGTTTCTTTTGGTTTCTGCTTGCCTTTTAATTTGTTTAGCTCATAGAAAATTTTCTTTACTGTTCCTGGGGGAAGATCCCTTCCGCCCAGACCATATGCATAGTTCATTATGAGGGGTCTTTTAGGTTCATCGTACATAGATACCTTAATTTCATATTGCAATGGACCTCCCATCCCCCCAAAGGACAGGCTTCTATCCAGAACTCCTATCACCGGAATGCCAGACAGAATTCTCCTTATCTCATCGGCTGGGAAGGGCCTAAAAACTCTTATCCTTAAACAGCCTGCTTTTAAGCCTTCTTCCCTGACCTCATTAACAACTGATTTCACCGTTCCTGCCGCTGAACCTATACATACAATTGCTATTTCTGCATCCTCCAATTTGTATGAATCCAGTACTCCGTCTCCATATTTTCTTCCACTTACCCTTGAATATTCATCGTGGACCTTCTTTATTATTTCCATGGAGCTGTTTATCGCTTCTGCCTGTCCTCTTTTGATTTCATGGTAGTAGTCATAAAGGGCAAGCGGCCCAATGGTTAATGGGAAACTTGGGTCTAGTTTGAGTTTCACTCTTTTCCCCATGATTTCTATCTCTGGAACATTCCTCTTTTCACCCACAAATTTTTTAACTGTCTCATCTGGGAGAACAAAGACGTTTTGAAGGGTATGGCTTATGAAGAAACCATCTAACATGACCATTACAGGTAACAGAACCCTTTCATCCTCTGCTATTCTGAACCCTTGGATAACTGTGTCATATGCCTCCTGCGCGTCTTCTGTATATATCTGTATCCAGCCTGCATCTCTTTCAGCCATGCTGTCACCGTGATCGCAATGTATGTTGATAGGTGAGCTTAAAGCCCTGTTTACAACCACCATAACTATGGGTAGCCTTAGACCTGAGGCTACATAAACTATTTCATGCATCAAGGCAAGTCCATTAGCTGCTGTAGCTGTGAAGACCCTTGCACCCACGGCTGAAGCTCCTACACACGCTGAAAGAGCACTATGCTCACTTTCAACTGTGATGAACTCTGTTTCAACTTCGCCGTTCGCCACATACTCTGAGAACTTTTCAACAATTATGGTTTGAGGTGTAATAGGATAGGCTGCTACGACATCGACTTTACATTGCTTAGCAGCATAGGCTACTGCTTCGTCCCCATTTAAACCTATGACTTCCTGTTCAGTTATCATTTCATCAAACCTCTTTAACCATTTTAATGGCTCCTACAGGACACTCTTCTGAACATATACCACATCCTTTACAATAATCGTAGTCTACATTTATTTCTTCGCCATTCCATTTTATGGCTAGGTCAGGGCAATAAACCCAACATTGCATGCACTTTATGCACTTTTCATAGTCAACTATGGGTCTGAAAGATCTCCAAGACCCTGTTTTATATTCTGTGGAATTAATCCATGAAACAGCAGCAATCGGTATCTGCTTCCATCCCCTCTTCATTCCTTTTCACCCTGATTTAACTTTTCCATGTGCCTCCCTTATTATCCTGGCGTTAAGTTCACCCATCTTACCCATAAATCTCTCTTTAACTGTTTCTATTAGTGATGAAAGCGAAACAATGGGTTTTGCTTTGATCAATGCTCCTAGCATTGCTGTATTAGTTATCTCCCTACCTAGAGTCCTCAGGGAGATTTCAGTAGCTGAAACCGTCCAGACTGAAACTTGGCTAGGAACCTCTAAGCTGGAACGCAGTTTCCCGGGTTTCTCCATCGAATTAACTATTAATGCTCCGCCAGGTTTTATGCCATCTAAAACATTTACAGCTGTTAGCAGAGTTGAATCCAGTACTAAGACAAGACTGGGGTTGTAGACACTGCTGTGAACTGTGATTTTGTTGTTCGAAACCCTTGTATAAGCTGTTATAGGAGCTCCCATCCTTTCAGGACCAAACTCGGGGAAACTCTGAACTTGCTTTCCCTCCTTTAAAGCAGCTAAAGCCAGTAGCTGACTGGCTGTCCAAGCTCCTTGTCCCCCTCTCCCATGAATACGTACCTCAACTAAATCCATATATCCTCACCAACTCTTTTAAGAATGATATATATGCTTAATAGTCAGGGAAAAGAAAAGATAAGCATAAAATATTTAAAGAAATATGTATTACATCCGCAGCTAGGTTAAGGCTAAATATCTAGGAGCGAAGACAAAACTAAACTACAGCAGAATGTTTATCTCCTTCACAATTTTACAGGGAGGATTGTGATTTGCATCAAAGTATGGACAAACACTACAGCAGTTATTGATGCTGCTTCCACTCCTCTCACATCTATAGAAGTCAGGGCATCTATTGCAACACAAAGTAGACACCTCTCTCTGTGATGTTGAATTATGAATGAAACCCTTCATTCCTATTTAGACCTAAAGAAAAGTGTTTAGTTTTTAAAGTTTTCCTATTTAATATATAGATGAATGTCTTGTTTTTAAGTCAGGTGCTGATTATTGTTTTTTCTGAACAATAAATATCACTCTGTCCCTGATTATTTTAGCTTTGACTTGAAGGGGCATCTTACACTTTGGGCAGTGTCGAGTCACAGACGGTGAGATATTTATCTTTTCACTACACCAAGGACAAGTAACCTCCAACTTTATCACCCATTAAAAGGAAATAAAAAACAACATCGAGTAAATGAAAAGAAGCCTTCAACTGAACATTTCAGACTTCATATAGTCATAGATAGAAACCTAAGCCCTGATTATTTAAATTTACATGTTAAAAGAAGCCCCCTGTTTACGTTTTTCGTCTTATTTGTTTTCGCTTCTTCGGGATCCGGTGTTGACAAGATTCTGCTAAGGTTAAAATATGTTTAAAATAAAACGAAAATTTTTTAAATTTAACATATAATACAAAAGATTTAGTTAATATTAACTGCAATATTTTACATTACCCGATAAACTAAAATTTTTTATAGTGTTAAGCTATTATACCTTAGAATAAATAGATAACCTGATATTTGGACAAGGAAAAATTGTTTCTGTGCTCACAGGAAAAGCCTTAAAGCGTTTGTTAGAAAGATTTTAACGTGGAGGTGTAAATCTATGTCGACTTTATCCGGAACTCCTGTTATAATTCTTAAGGAGGGTACACAGAGGGTTAGAGGGAGAGATGCAAGAAGATCTAACATACTAGCTGCGAAAGTAATAGGTGAAGCTGTAAAGTCGACCTTGGGTCCAAAAGGAATGGACAAAATGCTTGTTGACAGCTTAGGAGACGTAGTTATAACAAATGATGGAGCCACGATCCTCGATGAAATAGATGTAGAGCATCCTTCGGCCAAAATAATGGTTGAGCTATCTAAAGCCCAAGACAATGAAGCAGGAGATGGAACAACAACTGTTGTGGTGCTTGCAAGCGAATTTTTAGGTAAAGCTGAGGAATTAATTGATAAAAATATACACCCAATAATAATCGTGAATGGTTTCAGGAAATCAGAGAACAAGGCTATGAAGGTCTTGGAAAAATTGGCTGAGAGAGTTACTATAAAAGACGAAGAAACTCTGAAAAAGATAGCCATGACGGCTATGCATGGTAAAAGCACGGCAACTGAAAGAATTTACCTGTCCGAGCTTGCTGTAAAGGTTGTACAGACTACTGCTGACGAAAG
>JAOZFL010000115.1:7757-15645 GCA_027491455.1 Thermoproteota archaeon
CAACATTTCATGGCAAGAGAGGGAATAATAGCTGTGAGGAGAGTAAGTTCAAAGGACATGGATCGCTTGGCTAGAGCAACAGGGGCAAGAATCGTCACAAATGTGGATAATTTAACTGTAAATGATCTGGGGTATGCAGGTATAGTAGCAGAGAGAAAAATTGGCGAAGATAAGATGGTTTTTGTTGAGAAATGCAAAAATCCCAAGGCAACGACGATCGTGATACGTGGAGGCACAGAACATGTCGTAGATGAAGCTGAAAGAGCCCTTCATGATGCTTTGTTCGTGGTTAAGGATGCTGTTGAAGACGAACAAATACTGCCTGGAGGAGGTGCTGTTGAAACAGAGGTTGCACTTGAGCTCAGGAAGTACGCAGAGTCGATAAGTGGTAAAGAGCAAATAGTTGTGAAAGCATTCGCAGATGCTATGGAAGTTATCCCAAGAGCTCTAGCTGAAAACTCAGGTCTAGATTCCATTGAAGTCATGAGTGAGTTAGTGTCTAAGCACAAGGAAGGAGAAAAATACACAGGTATAAATGTCTTAACAGGCAAAGCCGTTAATATGATGAAGGAAGGAGTAATAGAGCCTTTAAGGGTTAAGAAGCAAGCCATTAAATCAGCTATTGAAGCGGCAACCATGATTCTAAGAATAGATGATATAATAGCTGCTAAAGGCCTTGAAGAGAAAGCAGGGGAAGGAGGAGGAAAGAAGGAGGAGGAAGAAACGGAAACAGAGTAGCTTCCCCAATATTCTTTTTTTGGTAAGAGAATGGTTCAATTGACCGATAAAGAAGGAAAGAAAAGAATAAATTTTTTTGATGTCTCCGTTTTACTTGTTTTAGTCTTCCTGTTAATATGGTTCGCATATAACCAAGTGACAAGGTTCATTTCTCCGAATATATATCCCGGAACAGCTATTTATACATTGGTTGAAGACATAGATAATGCTATGAGACAGGGCTTTATAGTGAACGCCCATGTAAGAGGTATATGGACCATGAATAACTCTGCCTTCAATAGGGAAGGCGTGGTTGCCAAAACCATACCTGGCAGAATATATTTAATTTTAGATGATGGAGAGGTTATAACAGTGGGTGGCACCGCGGCATACATGGAGGAAGTAGCTGCTGAGTCCATAGAGATCTATAGTGCATCTGAATCGGTTATTAAGGTGAAAACACATTTACTGGAAGCTGAAAATATCTCCACCCTTTTAAAAGAGATAAATTATCTGGCTTCTACATTGGCTGGAAAATATGGAGTTAAATCATATAAAGTTGAAGGAACAATCATAGTAGGCATCCCTGGAATAAAACCTAACCCTAGAATATATCAACAAATTATTTCCAAGTTCGAGGAGGAGCCTTTGATGGGCGAGTACTACTTTGTGATGGGAGAAGACATCCTAACAGCGTATGTAAAGGATTGGAGGGAAAAAGAAATCCTTTTCTTTAACAACGTCATTGATCAGCTTAACCTGTCATGCAATGAAGTCTTAACAAACAGACTCATAATGTACATAGGGACCAGTAAGCAAGTGAACCCCAAACAAGGATATATAGATGTCCTTAAAGGAATAGAGAAAACTAAGGGCAAGATCTTTAAGGACCAAATAACCATCGTCCCTAGTTTCCCTTAGGAAGGTGCATGAATGGCTGAGATAACTGAAAAATTAAGAAACGAAGTTAAACAGAGTTACGTTTATAGGATAATTGCGGAATCATTAGATTCTCTGCATAAAATCGTAAAAACCTCATTCATCTATGGAAAATCCAGGGAGATACATAAAACCGTGGCAGAAACATTTATGTCCTTAGATTACATATGGATTAAGAAGACCTCTAACTTAAACTCCAAGATAAGTGAAGGTAGGCTGGCACACCTCCTTTTCAGCCCATACATACTTGTTTTTATCATACTCTTTTTCTTCGCCTCTTCAGGTGTCAATCTAAAATCTGAAGCCCTGGCTGTAGTATTTACGGGTTTGCTTTCCCTTTTAGTGGGAATATTAGTAGGGGACAAAGTTCTCGTCAATCTGACACCTAAGCAAGAGAACAAGGGAAAAATTAGGGCTACAGCTTATATAATTTTCTCCCTTTCTCTTCTAACCCTAATTTATATCTTATGGAGTCTTAATGGAATACCTCTGTTACAACCCGGATTAAGATTATATTTGTATAGATATGTTCCTTTAACCTACATCTCTTGGACAGTTGTACCGTCAGCTGTTTTCATTATAGGTTTGGAGTCAGTAGATCCCTATACAAGTTGCTGGAGAGAAAAAAGGGTTGATTTAAGCTTTATATTCCTTTTAACAATCATTTCAACAGTCCTTCTAGGCTTCAGAACCAGCATCATCGCCGCTTTTATAAGCGGGATGTTCTGTTTATACCTGACAAGGACCTACAGATTCATAGATGTTATGTTTATTTCCTTGGCAGTTTTTGTACTATATTTCACCTTAACTGGGATCAGATGGGGTTTAACTGATGTTTCTTTGATAAGTAAACTTGTTTTTGCAAGATCTTCTATAACCACTCAAACTTTTGAGTTGCTCGTCAAAAGAGTCAAATTCAACGGTTACACACGGGGAGCTATTCAACTCGCAGCTATATCGAGCGTGTTAAAAGTCATACCTGGACCAAGAATCGGCCCAAGGACGATAATAACTAACTTAATTGGCGGGAAAAAAGGTGTTACGACAACTTGTACCATATTTGGGCAGATGCTGGGAGATTTTGGTTTACAGGGGGTGTTCATAGAGTCACTGATAATAGGACTTATACTTGGGCTCTTATTCAATAAAACCCGTTACATTAGAAGAAATAGATTAATAATCAGCAGTTACTCGATTTTAATGGGTTATTTGGCCCCAGGAGTTGAGACAGGGATCCTTGACTTTAATGTATATGTATATTTCCTTGCTTCTATAGCCATTTCTTTGTGGTCGCTGGTGAGCTGCTCCTTAATGAAGCCAGAAGCTTCTAGCGTTTAAAGTAGGCTTTACATTTGACCCTCATTTACTAGTTTGAGGAAGCCACAGCTTCTCTACCCTCTACACATGCGTTTAAATCTCTGTCGTACTCCAACACATGTGTGATGCTTGAAAGCAAATTCATTCACTCTTGGGTAAACTTCCTGAATAGTAGGTTGCGGAATCCTCTGTTAAGCGTCTTCGACCTCCTAAATCTGTTCAATATGTCTTTCAGGTCTCCTACCCCTATTACTGGTTTGGAAACTGTTTAGCACACTCCACTTTTTGTTAGCTATGTAATGGAGTTATTAGTCTACCTTACGTTACTCTCTTCCCAACCCCCATTCTGACTCGACTGTTCAGGCCTCTTACCTTTTTTATTTTGACTCCACTCCACATTTTTTCGGGGCTGCTTGGAGCTCTACTCCCTTCTTTGAAACCCCAAAAAAGGACGCCACTGTCCATCTCTCTTAATCATTTCAATAGTGGCAAGTTTCCATTCTTCTCTAAAGTGCCTCCTCAGTCCTCTGCATTTGTTCTTCACTAAGAGCAACATGTAAACTTACTCTTCCCTCTCTGTTCAGGTTTAGTGTCAGTCAGCGCAGTGCCAGAGTGTTTATGGTTTAAACGAAGTGGAAGCATCTTTCATCGAGTCGAATTGGGACTTATTTCACTCTTAAAATACTGAGGGAAGAAGCTTGCTTGGCTCACTCTACATGAAGCAATAACTTTATAATGTTAACCTATCCTTTTAGAAACAGGGGCAGAACTCTAAATTAAGCAGTTCCTAGTGATACGGAAGCTATCTAATTTCCTTTGAAAATGGCGAGGTAAGCGTACCCATGTATCATGACGAAATAAGAGGCAGAACTGAGACCGGTGGGAAAATAAGACCTCATCGAAAGGTTAAAAGGAAAGGTTTCATTGGAAGAACTCCTGCTAAGACCATTGTCGGAGAGAGGAAAATAAGGAAAATAAGGACAAGAGGAGGAGGCTTAAAGATAAGACTGGTGCAAGATGCAACCGTAAACATTGTTGATTCTAACACAAACGTAGCGAAACGTGGTAAAATACTTGAAGTAGTCGAAAACCCAGCTAATAAGCAGTTTACTAGAAGGAAATTAATTACTAAGGGAGCTTTGCTCTTAACAGATGAAGGATTAGTCAGAGTGACTAGTAGACCAGGCCAAAACGGCATTATAAACGCCGTTAAAGTTGAGAAGTAATGAGGGAGGAAAAACATATAATTATCTATCCAGCCTATCTAAACGCAAAAATAAGCAGGAAGAAAGGTAGGAGAGTATCTAGAAAGTACACTGTTAAAAACCCTGCAGTAGACGAAATAGCCCGTGCAGCGAGAAAGCTCAGACTTAACCCTGTGGTTGAAACCAGCAAAAGCTACCCTAGAAATTGGTTCTATGAGAAAGGCAGAATCAAAGTTGTCAAGGTAAAGAGCAAACTAAATACCTTAAAAATGATAGGTGCAGCATTGAAGAAGATCAAGGAAGGTGACTGAGAAGGTGCCGTTTAAAAAGATCAAGGGGATCATAATCCACTCCTTGAATGAAGGAAAGTTGCTTGTGAGGTTGTTTGAAGAAAAGAAGGTTCCTGATTTAGGGGAAAACATAGAGATTACGGAGGGAATTAGAGGAGTTGTATTGGATGTCTTAGGTCCTGTTAAAACCCCTTACATATTGATTAAGAGAAAAGAGAAATAATGGTGCACATAAATGAATGAAAGAGTCAATGTCCATCTCTTTGTTTACAAAGTTATCAGGAAAAGGGGTAAAAGCCTTTCTCTTGAGGAAATAAGGATGGAAACAGGCTTACCCACCAAAAAGATAAAAGAAATCCTCGAGAATCTCGTGGATACGGGTTTCCTCTTGAGCGAAAACGACAAGTACAGGGACTTCCTAGACGATCAAACTTTAAATGATTACTTTCTGATAAAGAATTCCCCATGTTTTATCTGCGATAAAATTAATGACTGTGAAGCATCTGGTGAACCTAGGAACATAAACTGCACACTGTTCAGAGAATGGGTGAGTAGTGAGGCAGAACACTGATCATAGTTTGGAAAACGATTTTAGCTTAGCCTAACCAGAACATTCTGCAGTGTTGAAAGGTTAGCATTGGTTTTAATGGCGGTTTCAGAGAAATGAGTCCTTGAGCTCCTATAACCAAGGTTATTTAGTTCTCTAAGCACCTCCAGAGTTTTTGGTGGACTTATTTTCAACCTAGAACAATGAAAATGAATGTCAAAGTAAAAGGGGGGAAAATTATTTTCTTCAATGAGTAGTTTAAGTAACTTAAACGTTTTTTTGTCTTCTAGATATTGAGAGTTGCTGGATACCCTCATTATTGCATCTAGTAAATCCCGAGATGACAATCGCCCAGTCCATAACGGGCCTATGATCCTCAGCTTATTGTTTCCACAGTTAAAGCATTTAGTGATAGAAAACTGAGTTAAATCGCTTAAATATCTTTCCTGACAATTTGGACAGTGAATTACGTGCATAAACAACGAATTAACGTGCATAGATCTCTTTAATTTCTTTGAAAGGAAAAAAACACGATAATAATGCCTTTCATAATATGAAAGTATAGGCTCAAGGAAATATTTGCTTCTCAGCCCGGCTTGAATTATCACCGTTATAAGAGTCCTTAACCCTAGTTCATATTTATACTCTGTTTTACAGCTTAGAATCCCATATCTTTCTCTGCATTTCTTCAAGTTAACCCCGCATAAGGGACCAAGATCCGTAGCTGTGACAGCCAGCACCCCGCCAACCTTTAATGCTCTTAAAGCGCTCTCCACGTAATATATAGGGGACCCAAAGGGGTCTATGTCTATAAAGTCAAATTTAAAGCCAATGGCTGAGAAATAAGACATTAATAAGTTTGCATCCATATTAAGAGCCAGTACATTATCTCCAACTTTGTTGAGCTCTATGTTTTTGACCATAGCTGAGTAAGCCGTTTTCCTTTTATCTGAAACAACAACCCTTAAAATGCCTTTACATTCAAGGGCCACTCTTATTCCTCTTATCCCTGACGCTGCAAGTGGTTCAAGGAATAATAATGGCTTCTTAGTTAGGCTATGATAAGCATTAATCACGCATAGGGTAATATCTCTGTTCCTGAACATTTTTGGGTTATAAAAAACAGGAACAGAGGAGCTGAGTTCTCCCTTATCCTCAAGTGCGGAAGCATAAACCTTAGCTTTTCTCTCTTGGAAAACACTAAGCTCCAATTTTCCACTATCCCCTCACAATCCTTCTTTCACTGCGACTATCATAGCATGCTTTCTGTGGTAAGGCTCCAAGTTAACAACATCCAAAATCTCGAAGCCACCGTCGCGTAATCTCATTTCCTCTTCCCTATATATCTCTTGGGGTTTTCTTGATATATCTATGCTGCTGGCTTTTACAGCTAACAACAGAAACCCCTTGTCTCTAAGGAAAACGTTACTATTAATCGAGACGATCTGTGATGGGTTCGGCTGCGCTACATCGCAGTACATTACCTCCACTGTTGGGACGATGTTTGAGTAGTTCCATGGTTTCCTCGCGTCTGAAAGGATAGGACATATGTTTTCTCTTTTCCTAGCAATGTTTATCAGAGGCATCAATGCGATAGGGGAGACATCAATCCCAAATATAACCCCCTTTTTACCTATTATGTCACTTAGGTATGAAGCAGTTGTACCTGAAGCTATGCCCAGGTAAAGGATCTTTGATTTTTCAGTTATAGGGAAATTTTCTCCCTTTTTAAGTATATATGCAGCTGCTTTCGACCTACGTGGGTCCCACACTCTGAATTCTTCACCTTTCACTTTGATTAACTCTTCGTTACAGCTTTTAAAGCCTGGAACCATGTTCTTAGTGGCCAAAAACCTATTTTTACCCCTATAAATCCAATAGACACCCATAAATGGAGACTTCTTCACTTTAAACATAGATTTCCCCCTTTACTGGTTTCTCCGAGTAGAATCTTTTCTGTCTCCTCTTGGAAAACTTTCACAAATTCTTCTCCCAAAATAGACCTTGAAAAAGCATCTACCCTCGCAGCTATAGCCAATTTGTTCGCTAACTTTCTGGCTATTTTACCTCTGAGGTTTTTAGGAGCTTTACGTATTAATGGATACTGAAAAATTATTCCGTGCTTTGGAGGCGTACCCTTCCCCCTTATGTATCTAAAAAGAGCTTTTTCAGCCCCTAATAGCTGTATAGTGCTTGCTGGTAGTTTAGATAAATTATCTAATCCTCCAGATAATGATATAAGCCTGGCTGTGAGTGTAGGACCTACGAGAGCACACATGTTCGGGGCAATTTCCCTTGAAGTTTCATCGATATAATCTTTAAGCAGATCGTAAAAGGCTTTAAGTTTAAGCCATTCATTCACTAGATTTAAAACAATGGCTAGGTCCTTTTCATCAAGCTCTGATCCAATTGAAGCAACTGATGCCTCAACTATTCTCCTCGCCAAAGTAGCAGAAAAACCAAATTTCTCGACCAGCTCCTTCTCCGCGAATGCTTTTCTCCGGTTAAATTCAAGTATAAGTTTTGCGATAGACTCCTGCGAGTCAAGGATCTCAAAGATCTCCGGGAAATGCATCGAGTACCATTCTTTAACTCTTGTGAAGAGAAGATTCAAGGTTTTTTCTAGGTCATCTAGTACATGTACAGCATGAATGATTGACAGATCTCTCCTTGAAAGTTTATCTCTGATTAAAGTTGATGTTAAAGCAAGGGAAACCTCAAAGAGGAATTTCTCAGCTTCAATGGTGTTTTTAAAGCCAAAGTGTTGGATAGCTATCTCCTCGATTTTGCTTCTAAAGCATTTACCTGCTTTATTTGGAAAGGAGAACTCCACTTTGTTTCGAATCTCCTCTTCAAGGTTTAAAGGTGTGACG
>JAOZFL010000046.1 GCA_027491455.1 Thermoproteota archaeon
AACATTATATTTAAATTTTGATGGATATGAGGTTTAATGGATAAATAATTTTCAACCAATAAGTTGGCATTTTTCAAAGTCTGTTAGTGGTGGACAGCCTTGGAGCCTGAAAATTTATTTTTGGTTTTTGCAGCGCTTCTATTTTTCTTAGATTTAGCAATGTTGTTTAGAGAAGAAGAGAAGTGGCATAAGCAAGGTTTTTACGTATCCTTAATGGCGAACATCCTGGTAATTGCAACTTATTTTATGTTCCTTCAAGCTTTTTTAATCAACGACTTTCAACTTGAAGAAGTTTATATGCATAGTTCATCAGATTTAAGTCTCTTGTTTAAGCTTTCAGCAACATGGGCAGGTATGGGTGGATCCATGTTGTTTTTAGCATCCTTGCTATCCATCTTTTACCTTGTTTTAAGGCTTTTTGGCGATGGAGAAAATGATTTCCTCCGGCAAACCTTTAAATTTCTGGATTTCACCCTGCTTTTTTTCCTGTTCACAGTTCTAGGTGAAAACCCTTTTAAAAGGTTATCTGAAGCCCCTATGAATGGTCAAGGGCTAAACCCTTTGCTTCAAAACCCTTGGATGGCTATACATCCCCCAGTGGTTTTCCTTGGTTATACCTTTATAATTGTCACCTTTGCCTTTACAATGTCTAATCTCGGTTTAAACGTTGGGGTGCAACCTGAGGAAAAGGAGCGAAGAGATTTTTTCGTGAAGTTATCTTGGTTATTCATCACCCTTGGCATTTCAATTGGTGGTTTATGGTCCTATGAAGTTCTGGGTTGGGGGGGCTACTGGGCCTGGGACCCAGTTGAAACAGCTTCTTTGCTTCCATGGTTAACTTTAACGGCTTACTTCCACCTCCAATCATCAAAGAAAAGGAGAAGTGCCGCGAAGGAGTTAATTATTTTATTGACATTTTCCTTAACCATTTTCACAACCCTTCTAACAAGGGGGGGCCTGCTTGAATCTGTTCATGCCTTCGGTGCCTCTGCAACAGCCCCTATATTAATCATTCTCATTTTCTCTATGGTCTCCGTTTTCCTTTACCTGACAAGGAAAAAGCAGAAGGATTTGTTCCAATTTACTTTAAACAAGAAATCTGTGCTTTCAATTTCACTGTTCATTGCATTTTGCTCTCTAATAGCATTGACAATAGTATGTTTCCTTGGCATCCTAGTACCAATCGGTGAAAGTATGTTTATGGGTTTTGAAGCAAGAGCTGATCCCTCCTATTTCAATAACTGGTGCTTCCCATTCACATTACTGTTCATTGCTGCGATGATAGGTTGCAGTATGCCCTCCAGTTTTACATTTAGGAGGTATGGGGTCTTAATGCTATTGGCTTCTCTAACCAGTGCTTTCACTGCAATAACAGGGTTTCCAACTGGTAACCTAAAAGCAAACATTGGTTTACCCTTCCTAGCCTTAGCCTTGATCACAATTGGTTTTAAAATAGGGAGTGAAGCAGCTAAGAAAAGGAAATCCATTCACCTTTTTGGAAGGACCCTGGTTCATTTAGGTATAATTTTGATTTTACTGGGGGTTTTCATTTCCTCGACAAGTGGAGTTACAATTGAAAACATCTCATTAAGGATAAATGAAGATGTAGACCTTCAAATCTTGAAAATAAGACTAGAAGACATTGCTGTTAACCTAAGTAAGCAAAGTGTGTGTTTACTGAAGGGTTGTTACCCTGAGTATTCATGTCTCCGTGCAGATTTAGCGATTGAAGATGGAAATAAAATTTTTAACAGTGGAAAATTGTGGATTTATCTTTACTCCTCATACGGTGTAATCTCTAGACCCCTAATAATATCAGATTGGGTTAAGGACATATATTTAAGTGTCAAGTTGACCAGTGAAGTTCAAACAGCACTAACCCATGTATTCTATGGAGAAGCAATAAAACCCACTGAGATTTCGATAAATGTCAAGGTAATACCTTCAATAAGGCTAATTTGGCTGGGAGTCGCTGTACTTACCCTTGGAATAACACCCTCCATAATTAAATCAATGGTAATTTTGAAAAAGAGGAAAACCACGTGTCGTTGATAATTCCTAAAAATTGGAGGGTTAAAGGTTTCCATCTAATGGAATTGCAGCATTAGAACTCTGAAGATCCATGAAAACAGTTCATGAAGCTGTAAACTTGTTAGGAAAAACAAAAAAGGGAGGGGAAAGTGTATTTTACTCCTTTCTTCTAATCAGTGAAATTGCAAACCCTGCAACTATACCTATTAGAAGACCTGCTACTCCCCCGTACATCAAGTTTGTAGTTGCCTGGTTTTTAGCTGCTTCTATGTCCCTCTGCGCAGCTTTCAGATTTAATGAAAGTGAATGTTTCTCTTTTAACTGTTCAACCAGTAACTTGGCTTCCTGAGACAAAGCCTGTACCTTTAAAATTTCCGCTTTCCCTTCAGCTATGTTTTCAACAGTCCATGCCTTATTGTGGAACCCTTTACTTCCCTCTCCAGGAATGGTTTCAGTTAAAAGGAACTCAGCGTCTTCATATGCTTTTAATGAATCGTTAAGTAAAAGTTTAGCTTTATTTAATTCTTCTTCAGGCACCCCTGCCTTTATAGCTTCAGAAATTGAGTTATTAGCCTCTTTTAAGGCAGACTCTGCACTTTTAAGCAAAGAAGAGACTTTTTTTAGCTTTGATGACACTTCACCCTGAATCTCTGTTTTCTCCCTTAAGGCAACTTCAAGCTTAGGAATCCCCTCCAGAACACCGTGGCATTTGCTGCACGCTTCATTTTTAACTTCAAATGTGTGCCCTGTCACAGCTGGTTCTTCTTCGCTTTTATAAGGCTTTGTGTACATGTGACACTTGTCACACTCAACGTCAACAACTGCATGGCTGCCCTCTGACCAAGCCTCAAATTGAGGATGATGAGACCCTGAATGACACTTACCGCAAAGTTCAGATGCTTTCCCAACTCTTAACTCCAATTCATGTGGTTTGTGGCAAGTCTGGCATGAAATAGGGTTTTTAACTTCTTCAACCTTTAATTTCTTTCCTTCCAAGCCGTAAACGAAACCCTCTGATGACATACAGTGCAAACACGTAGGGTTTTTGTTTTGGCCAATTTTCTTCAGAGTTTCAAGGGACAAAGAATGTTTACTTTGATTCCACTCCTCATAAAATGGGTGATGAGACCCCTGATGGCATTTACCGCAAACAGAAGTAGAAAAAGATTTTTCTAAGGGACCAGCTGAGGGATGCCCCTCAATCCATGTATGGCAACTTAAACAGCTAACACCCTCCTCTTTGTAGTCTAAATTTGTCACATGACAATTCAAACAGTAGTCAGGCGACCCCCTTGACTTCCAAGCAGCTTGGAAAACAGGGTCACTGTATGCATTGGCATGTTTTGTGTTCTTCTCAGCTTCATATTGCTCTCTATGGCAACTGCTGCATAGCTTTGTTGATGGAGGTTGGCCATGAGAATCATAGATTAAGTTTAGGAAAAACATTGAACAAAATATTATAAAAATAGAGAAAATTTTCACAATTTTTTTATAATGCAACGTTGGACACCACTCCCCTGATTTAAATCTAAAATTAAAGCTTAACATATAGAAAATATAAAAATTTTACTATTTATGGAAATATTATTTTTATAAAAATAGTAAAAAAGGATCATTATCACTTCTCATTGCCTCAATTGTTTTATTTTAGTATGACAGAACCCGTGATGAAACTCCTGCTAGTAAATAAATTACACATGCAAAGAAGCCATTCACTTCCTTTTTGGCTTCATCCTTGCATATATAAACCCAAAGGTAAATCCCAAAAGCAAACCAATCAGGGCTCCAAAGGCAAAGAAGCTATTTACATTTCCACTTTTCCTTTCCAGGTTTAAAAGCAACTTATTTTTATAAATGGTTAAATCCACAAGTTTAACTGCTTCCTCAGCTAGTAATTTAGCTTTATCCATCATTTCTTCTGTTTTTAAAATGTTTTCAATTGTCCAAGCTGCATTGTGGAATCCTTTACTCCCCTCCCCCTTCACTGTTTGAAGAAGGACTTCAGCCTTCTCAAAGGATTCTATTGATAGATTCAGTAATCTTCTAGGTTCATCTAGGTCCCCAATAAATATGCCTGTTGCCTTTAAAATTGTTGAGTTAGCTGAGCGGATAGCTTCCTCGGTCTCCTTTAGGCCTTTTAAAGTTAAATTTAACTTTTCAGAAACCTTTTTTTGAATTTCATTTTTAGTTTTCCATGCTTCGTCAAAGGGTAGAATCCCTTTCAACACCCCATGGCAGTTCATACATGCTCTTTTATCGATTTTAAAGCTATGTCCAGTTATAGCGGGTTCCTCAATTCCTTGGTATGGCTTTCGATACATGTGACAGTCTGAGCAATTAACCCTTGCCAAATTATGGAAGCCCCCCTTAAAAACCTCAAATGTGGGATGAAACACACCTGTGTGGCATGTCCCACAAAGTTCATTGGTTTCAGGTATTCTAAGCTTTAATTTATGTGCATCATGACATAATTGACAGTTTACAGGGTTCAAAACCTCTTTTCTATAATTTTTACCCGTTAAATTTGAGACAAAGTCCTCAGAAGAATGGCAGAGAAGACACTCATCATTTTTACTCATACCTATCTTTTCAAGTGTATCCAGGGATGAAGCATGTTTACTTTGGATCCAATCTTCATAGAAAGGGTGATGTGAACCCTCATGGCATTTTGCACATATCAAAACTGAAAAATTTACTTCTAAAGGACCAGTTTGTGGATGGCCCTCAACCCAGTTGTGGCACGAAGCACAGCTTACCCCTTCATTTAGATACATGGAATTAGTAACGTGGCATTTTAAGCAGTAGCTAGGTTTACCTTCCTTTGACCACTCTGACTGAAACAATGTATCAAGATATGCGCTGCTGTGCTTTGTATTATTCCACTCACCGTAGTTGTTTTCATGGCAGCTTTTACAGAAGAGAGATGATGGCTGGGAGAAAACCTGGTTTACAAAGAGAATACCTGGTAGAAATAAAAGGATTGAAAGAAGGAGAGGAATACTCCTCATAATTATCCCTATAAAACAAAGAGTTTCCTATATTTAAATTTATTACTTTATTTAATAGTATATAAATTATAT
>JAOZFL010000079.1 GCA_027491455.1 Thermoproteota archaeon
TAAGTAAAATTCTAGCCCAAATAACAGGTATCAAGGCTAAGAAAAGGAAAGACCCTTTTAACCCGTATAGAAACGTTAAAATTGTAGCTGGACCCGCTACAGCTGTACTGTGAATACTTATCTTCGTGAAGTAATTTGATGTTAAGACAGCTGAGGTGACAATTAAATAAGAGAAAACAGTTAACAACATAGCTTCCAAACCCATTATATAGGAGAAAATGCAGCCAGTTAAGTAAGTGGCTATTGACATTAGGAGATATTTGCCTCTGTCCTCTCTTCTCGGCACCTCAATTTCAATTCTCCCCCTACTAGATGCATAGATCACCGGTAAAACTGGGAAAACAACGATGAAAAGTAAACCATTGATGAAGCTAAAGATTCTACTCTCCCCACCGCTGAAAGGAGGGTAAATTGATAAAGCCAATGTCACAATTAAACCTATACCAGGAGGAGAGAAAACAATTGAAACTAAACCAGCCGCTTTCTTCGGTTTCATCATAGTCACCAACTTAACAGGCTGAGAGACCTGCTTAAAATGGAAACAGCGAAGGAGTTTACTATGTAGCATAGGTCTTAAAGTTTAACAGCATCCAAGTGTAGTGATGATTCAAAACCAATAAATACTGTGCAGTTTCTTTAAATATAACCTTTAAACTTTCTATGAAGGCTTCGCATCGCCATCCAAAACTGCTTAAAAGAAGGGGGAACTTTATGAAAGTTTACTTTTCACTGCTTAACCCTATGATTTCCAACTCTTGAATATCGGAAAATCCAGGGGGACTCATTTCTTTCCTAGCCAAGAACTATTAAGCCTAGATAACCTGAAATCAGTGAGACGAGGAATGAGTAGAGAATGAAAAGAAGAGTTGAAATCACAAAATTTCTTTTCCATTTAGGGGACCATTTGACTCCTAAAATAAACCCGACTATAAAACCTGTTATGTGTAGATAGTAAGCTGTGTTGCTTTGAAACCCCATGTAAATGGAGAACAAGTTGTATAGGAAAAAGAAAAAGGATATAACCCCTAAAGGAGAGAAAAGAGGCCATATAAACTTTAATGGATTGACAAGCATGGAGAGAGACATCAAGGAAAATATCGATGCAGAGGCACCTGTCACCAAGGCTTCAGGTCCATAGAAGAAAGGGCTTAACAACAACGAGGATAAGCCACCGATTAGAAAAGTCAGAATTGTTTCAGATGAACCTAGATCTTCCTCTACTGATCCCCCGAAAATGAAAAGGAAAAAAATGTTTCCTAGCAAATGAAACCAGTCTACATGGATGAACAAAGAGGTTAAAAGAGTCCACGGCTTTCCATTCACTAGGTTTTGAAAACTGTAAATCAGTTTACCTTGAACCCATGAAGGGTTAGACCCCCACGCATAGAAAGTGAATAATATGCAAAGGATTATAAGGGTTAAAGTGACCTTCATTTCCCAATCACACATCCCATCGTCCTTGTAACCCCCTCAAGGCGTAGTCCACAACTGTTTCATTCCCGGGCTAATCAGCTTTTACATTGCCCTAGCATTCAGGCAAGCTCCTCGATGAATCGAGGAGAAGCTGACAGTTAATCCATCAAAATTAAAATCTATGTTCTTAAAAAGTTTTAATGGAGAAAAATTTAAATTTTTTAGAACGTTCCCTTTCCTCGGCTTGGAATTGTTCTCCGGGAAGCCTTACTTTGCAAAGTGAATTAATCTATTAAGCAGTGATGCATTGAGGGTGCATTTTCTCATGGAAGAGGGAAATGAAAAAGCAGCTCATTTGAAAAGGGAGATAAGTTTACTAGGGTCCTTTTCAATGGGGTTCGCCGATGTAGGAGCAGATGTTTTCGTGGCCATAGGTTTAGTGGCAACCTATGCAGCTGGTTTCTCACCTCTAGCCTTTCTCCTAGCTTCAATATGTTATATAACAACTGGTCTTGTGTACTCTGAACTAACAACCCTTTACCCCTACGCTGGTGGGGCTCAAATATATGGGATGAGAGCCAAGGGAGACTTAATTGGTTTCCTAGCTGGCTGGGCGATAATGTTGGACTATGTATTGGATATAGGTCTGTTTTCAATTGCTTCAGCTGGGTACCTAAGTTTCCTTCTGCCCCAGGTGAGCAGTGAAATCAATTTGTTTTCATTTAAAGTGAACAGTATTGGTTTAACTGCTTTCCTGATAGTTATTTCCCTGATCATAATAAACATTTTAGGTATCAGGGAGTCCTCTCTTCTAAACCAGATGCTTGTCGTTTCAACATTGGCCATCGAAGTAATTGTGCTTTTTTTAGGGTTTCTGTTTGTCTTTAACCTTGAAAAATTCATTGTGAACTTTTCACAGTTTGGGTCCCCGTTTAAACACCCTGAAGTTTTCTATGTAGGTTTTAGCGACTTGAAAACTGAAAACATGGTTTACGGCGTTACATTGGCTATGAGCAGCTTCATAGGTATAGAGTCCATAGCTCAAGCTGCAGAGGAAACAAAGAACCCTGCTAGACATATACCTAAGGCTTTCAAGTCATCTATAGTAGCCGTTGTTTTCTTCACACTTTCATTCTCCATCCTTGGGTTAGGGGTGTTAGGGTGGAAGGGACTTTCAAAAGCTGTTTATAACCCGATTGCCCAAATAACTGTCATGGTCCCAGGGTTAGGGTGGTTTCTATCGAAAATCGTGGCTTTAGTTGCTTTTGCAATTTGCATTGTCTCAACAAACACAGGTGTAATAGGGGTTTCAAGGGTTACTTACTCGATGAGTAAATACTCCCTCTTCCCCTCATGGTTTAGCAAGCTCCACAGGGTTAGAGCTACACCTGTTAGAAGCATAATTATATTCGGGTTTATAGGGGGGTTATTAGCTTTTATAGGGAAAATAGAGTTTGTGGCTAGTCTTTACAATTACGGAGCGATTCTCTCATATGTCTTTGTAAACTTTTCTCACATAGCCCTTAGAAAAATTGACAGAGAAGCCTATAAGCCATGGAAAACACCTTTAAATGTGAGGTTAGGTGACAGGGAAATTTCAATCACAGCTTTAATGGGTTTAACTTCAACTTTAACCATGTTCACCCTTATACTAATGTACCACCCAGATGGAAGGCTGCTGGGCACCTGCTGGATGGCTGTTGGCACCCTTGTATACATATTGCTTAGGAAGCACCTGGGTTTACCGGTTACAGGGCGTTTCTCAGCTGAAAAGGTGAAGCCTTCAATACCGATGTTAAACACAGGTGTTTACCTTGACCCAGTAACCCCGTTTAAAACCGTTGTTGAAACCATTTCAGCTAAACTTGAGAAAATGAACAACTTGTATCTGCTAGCCGTGGTAGACCCAGGGGAAATGGGGATCAGTGGATTTAAACAACTGGAAGAAACTAAAAGAGACCTAGAGAAATCTACGTTCAAGGTTTGCAGAGAACTAAGGAGAAGAGGATACAGTTGCACATATGAAGTAACGGTTGGGGAAACCAGTAAAGAACTCTTGAAGTTATCAGATAAACATGAATTAGACACGGTTGCATTCATAAGTAAATATAAAAGGAGACATGTTAAAGGGAAAAGGGGAAAATTTGTTGAATTAATGAAGAAGGTTAAAACCCTACACCTCACACCTGTAAGTTAAAGGGGTAGTGGAACAGTTTCTAAATGGATAGATTTTTTATAGATGTCCTGTGGTTAAACTATTTTCAGTATTTGAACTCTGAGGAGGCGATATGCGGCAAAGCAACAAACCCCTCCATGCCCTCCACCATTACACCTGAAAAACCCTCAATGAATCCCTTATCAATGGAGATAAAGGGGGGTAAAACACCTTGTGAACACCTGCAAATTATAGGGTGATGGAAATACATGATTAAAGCAATTGTTCAAGTGGTTGTGGATCCAAGGTCACTGGACAAGGTCTGCGAAGACCTTGTGAAAATAAAGGAAATAAAGAAGATATATGAGATCTCAGGTGAATTCGATGTACACATAGAGTTAGAAGCTGAAACCATAAAAGATTTCAGAGAGATACTTAAAAAACATGTTTTAAAGATTCCAGGGATAAAGACAACTGTCAGCTCCATTGTTCTAGGTGAATGGAAATCAGAATAAATACCCCCTGAAAAGTCGATGTTTATGGAGAAAGGAAAACATAGGATTTTAGTTCCCATTGGAGAGAAAACAAGGGCACTGGATGTTTTAAAGCTGACAATTCTATTGAAGAACCCTGAAAAATACATTTACACCCTTCTCGGATTGGTGAAGGTTCCCTTTATAACTTCACTTGAGATTAACAAGGAAATAATGGGTATAGATCAAGCGAAGAAAATAAGGGGGAAACTAAAGGAAATTAACAGGGAAATGGACAAGTACAAATTTAAAACAGAGGTAAAAGTAGCTACATGCAGAGACATAGCTGATGGAATAGTTGAGGAGTCAAACAGGGGGGGATACGACCTAATAATCCTGATAAAGAGAAGGGGGAAAAGACGCTTCTTCGAGAAAAGTGTGAGCAAAGAAGTTATAGAGAGAGCAGAGATACCTGTATTGCTTTTGAGAAGCGATTAACAAGGAGGTGTTTGGAAATGTATCTTTCGTATAACTCCCAGTTTAACGCCCCTAGAAACACCCAGGTAAACAAGTTTATTGCATCTTGTACATTTCAATTATTTCCTTAACCGTGTTTACATCCTCAGGGCCCTTGTCTCCTCTTATCCAACCTATTAATCTCGGAAACCTAAGGGCGTATCCTGGTTCACTGTTCTTCATTCCACATGTGTGATTAGGGCTCCTAGTTATTTCATCTGCTTTAACGGTGAGGACGTAGACTGGTTTAACCCATACATCTGGCTCTATTAAGGAATCCACTCTTGCAGGTTTATTAGGCGTTGCCTCTTTGTCTAAGACCCCCTTTAATTTCATCCAGTTTTCTTCAGATAACCCTGACCCTACTTTGGCCACTGTTCTGAAAAGATCCTTTTCCTCGTCGTAAACAGCCCCTAAAATTGCCCCTATACCAAGTTTCACCCTTTTCCCTCTGCCTTTGAAGTAGCCTACAACGACGATGTCAATTGTATCTGTTAATTTCCCCCTGTAGCTTCTCTTCAACTTAATCCAGTTGAAGTTTCTGGATCCAGCCTGGTAAGGTGCATCGATTCTCTTAGCTATTATCCCTTCAAGCCCCTTTTCCACTCTGTCCTCAAAGTATTTCTCTAGTTCTTCAGGGTTTTCAGTTATCATTCTTTCAGCTATTTTCAGCGTTTCACCTGGTTTTATAATTTCCATTAAAGTCTTTGTTCTTTCAATGTAAGGTTTATCTAGGTAGCTTGTTCCTTCCAAGTAAAGCAGGTCGAAGCAGAAAAGCTTCAAGGGGAACTCCTCAGCCATTTCCTTTACCCCGTACTTTCTTTTCCTCTGAATCGTGACTTGGAACGGGTAGAATTCACCTGTTTCCTCGTTGAAGGCTAAGGCTTCCCCTTCAAATATGGCTTCTTCAGCTTTGATCTGTTTCTTAGTTCCCTTAACTATCTCTGGTAGTGCATCAGTTATTTCTTCAAGTCTCCTGGAGAAAATTTTGACTTCTAACTCTTTTTTATGAACTTGACATCTAAATCCATCGTATTTAGATTCTACAGCGCATCTACCGATCTTATCAATTATTTCCCTTGGACTTGTAAGTCTTTCAGCCAACGCAGGTCTAATAGGGTTTCCTGGTTTAACTTTTATCTCCTTTACCCCTTTAACCCCTTCTAAAAAGAGTTTTTTAGCAACTAAACCTAGATCTGAGCAAATGTTAAATGCCCTTTCCAATGTATTCTTCAGTTCTCTTCCCCTCTTCACGGAAACAGTTAAAGCCTCAATTATGGTTGCTTCACCGGCTCCAAGTCTAAGTTTCCCTTCAACGAACCTGACAATGTACTTAGCTCCCTTAGGCTTTGTTTTCTCCATTAACTTGGTTAATGAATTTATTTTCCCTTCTACACTTCCCTTTCCACTTATTTCAGCTATGCTTTGAAGAGCCCCATAGACATAAAGGAAATCTGCATCTTCCTTTCCCTCACCCATGTTTTCCTCGGCTACTAAGCCTAAATCACCCAGTTTAATGTACTGTTTAGTTACATCTTGAACAGTTAAACCAGTAGCCCTTGAAATACTTTGAATAATCATTTTCTCACCTAAACCAATAACGGTTCTCTTGAATGGGGGGCCAAGGGCTCCTTGACAAAAGTAAACATACTTATCTATTTCTTCCGCCTCAGCTTCCCTGAATATCTCCGATAAAACCCTGACCATCTCTGAACGCTTAGTTGCAGACTCAATTTTCTCTAGGAACCCAGCTAAAACAGAAAACTTCAAAACATACACCTGAAAAACTTGAGGATTCCCTCCACTTAACTTTCACTTGCAACTTAACATAAATGTTATGGAAGTTTAACCCTAAAAATTTCTCCACTCATCCCATGCAAGTAAGTTTCAGGAACTAGCTTAAGAGCTGATGGTGGAAAAGAACTTAACTTTTTCGGTGGGAAATGTCTTTACTGGGATGAAAGCCGAAAAACTTTTATATTATAGAGATTGAGAAGGATACGCATAGGAAACTTTGGAGTCCACGTCAAAACCACGGCTTAGAAAAGGGGGAAATGGAAGAAGCGATGAAAGGAGTTAGCCATGTTAAGCTGTAAATTCCACATTTATCCATCAAAGGTGTTTCAGGGTGCACTTGACAAACAACTGAGATACATAGTTGTCTTGGATTGCTGGAAGAGGTGAAACTGGGTTTTCCATCCACGGAAATTTCATGGTGTGCAGCCATGTACTTTAAGAAACTGGTTGTGGGTCCCTTAAACACAAATTGCTACATTATAGGCTCGGAGAAAACAGATGAAGCAGTCATAGTTGACCCTGGAGGAGAACCAGAGAAAATCTTTAGATCAGTGGTCAAAGGGAACCTTAGAGTGAAATACATAGTTGCAACTCATGCCCACTTCGACCATGTGGGAGGTGTTAAAAAGTTAAAGGAATCCATTTCCGCACCTTTCCTAATCCATGCAATGGACCTAGAAATACTTAAACATGCAGTCGAGGCGGCTTCATGGCTGAATATACACATTGACAAACCACCTGAACCAGATGGTTTCCTAGATGACGGAGACTTATTAGAGATAGGTGAACTGAGGCTTAAAGTTTTATTCACCCCTGGCCACTCCCCTGGAAGCTTAAGTTTCTTCTTTGATAAAAGGGTTTTAACGGGTGATCTTCTTTTCTATGGATCCGTTGGAAGAACTGATATTCCAGGTGGTTCATCTGAATCCCTTTTAAAATCTATTGAAGAGAAAATAATTCCACTTGGAGACGACGTGGAGGTTTACCCGGGTCATGGCCCCGAGACAACTGTGGGCTTTGAAAGAAGGTTTAACTCATTTCTAAGAGGGACTAGGTGATTCTGTGAAGAGTTGTATGGAAAAAATTAATTTGAAAACAGATAGATGAACTGGACACTTTAAATAATGGGTTTTCCCAGTGTTTAACTTGTTGATATAAATCGTTTATTTTTCCTTCATTAACATTTGTAGGGGGGTTTAGGATGGAGGAATTCATTTGGTTTGGTAGGGGAGGCCAAGGAGGAGTAACGGCTTCAAGGATTTTGGCTATGGCCGCTTTTCTAGAGGGGAAATACGCTGTTGCTTTCCCATTCTTTGGCGCTGAGAGAAGAGGGGCACCTGTAAAGTCATTTACAAGGATATCTGACAGGGAAATACTTATTCATAGCATGGTGTATGAAGCAGATTACGCAGTTGTCTTGGACCCTAGTCTCCCAAGGATGATAGATGTTACCTCCGGTTTAAAGGAGAACGGTGTTTTAACGATGAACACAAATCTACCTAAAGAAAAATTAGTTGAACTGATCAAGGGGGGAGGCATAGAGATTTGGATTGTTGACGCCACAAAAATATGTTTAGATTTAGATTTGAGAGTTGCAGGTGAACCAATGGTTAACATGCCAATGACAGGTGCAGTTGCTAAATCAACTGGTGTAATTAAAATTGAAAGCATAGTTAAAGCAATTGAAAAGTACTTCTCAGGTAAATTGACGCCTGGTAGAATAAAAGTTAACGTTGAAGCAGCTGAAAGAGCCTATGACGAGGTAGAAAAGGTTTTGTAGGTGACATGTATGAGCAAGTTGAAAACCATTAAGGAATACCCTTTAATACCTGCCTCTAAACCATCAGAAGGAGCTGCAGGTAGAACAGGTCTTTGGAGAACATTTAGACCAGTTGTTAACTTGGATAAATGTATAGGTTGCAGATTGTGCTGGTTTTACTGTCCAGACAATGCCATAACCATTAGTGGAGACGGTAAAGTTGAAATAAACTATGACTGGTGTAAGGGTTGCTTAATATGCTTCCATGAATGCCCTGTAAAAGCTATTGACAGGGTTGTTGAAGAGTTTGGGTGAAAAACGTTGTCAGGAACCATTATTATTACCGGTAACCACGCGGTTTCCTATGGGGCCTGGTCAAGCAGGGTTCGCTTCGTAGCTGCCTACCCCATTACACCTCAAACAACGATTGTGGAGATGCTTTCAGATTTTGTTAACACGGGTAAAATGAAAGCTGAGTTCATGACAGTTGAATCTGAGCACTCAGCAGCTGCAGCTGTTATGGGAGCTGAGTCAACAGGGGTGAGAAGCTTTACAGCTACAAGTTCTCATGGATTACTTTACATGAGCGAGGTTGTTCACTGGATAGCTAGGTCTAGGCTGCCAGTCGTCATGGTGGTGGTTAACAGGGCTATTGCACCTCCATGGTCTATTTGGACGGAGCTTTTAGATACAATGACTCATAGAGATGCAGGTTGGATACAGGTTTACGTTAGCAACAATCAAGAGGCATACGACATGGTTATACAGAGTTACAGGCTCAGTGAAATGAAAAGGGTTTCGATGCCAACCATGATATGTATGGACGGCTTCATCCTCTCCCACACATTTGCACCTGTAACTGTTCATACACCTGAAGAAACAGATGAATTCCTCCCTTCATACAGTCCCCTGTGGAAAATAGATCCTGAAAACCCTTTTTCACTTGGAAACATGGCAACTCCAGACTACTACTATGAATTTTCATATTTAATGCATGAAGCACATGAAAACGCCAAGAAATTATTTAACAATGTAGACAAGGAGTTTGAAAGGTTCAGTGGAAGGTCTCATGGAGGAAAGGTGCATGGATACATGTTAGATGACTCTGAATCAGTTATATTGGCCATGGGTACCCTTTCAGAGGAAGTAATGGTGGCCATTGACAACCTTAGGAAGAGAGGGGAAAAAGTGGGGGCGCTTAAAGTGAGACTTTTTAGGCCTTTCCCAGCGGAGGAAATTTCAAAGGCTCTTGAAGACAAGGAATTTGCATTGATCCTCGACAGATCACTTTCATATGGGTACGAGGGACAACTGGCAACTGAGACAAAGGCAGCTCTACACACCTCAGGCATTGAAACACCCGTAATAAACATGATAACTGGTCTTGGTGGGAGGGATGTAACTTATAAGGAAATAGAGAAATTCCATGGACTAGCGAAGAAAAAGGTTAGCTCGGAGAAAGGCCCTTTTAAACCCATCTTCATCCAGTTAAAAAGGTGATACAAAGTGGGGAAAGAAATAAAAACAGTTAAGGATATACCGCTCCAAGAACTTCTACTCCCTGGACATGTTGCATGTGCTGGTTGCGGAATGGCTATATCGGTCAGACACGTACTAAAGATTCTTGGAGGAAACACAGTTGTAACAGTTCCAGCTTGCTGCTTATCAGTTATCCAGGGGTTATTCCCTAAAACAGCTGTCGCTGTTCCACTAAAAAACGTTCCGTTTGCCTCTGCAGCAGCTGTTGCAAGTGGTTTAAAGGCTGGTTTCAGGTTGCAGGGGAAGGAATTAAATGTCGTAGCCATAGCTGGTGACGGAGGAACCTATGACATAGGGCTTCAAGCTCTAAGCGGAGCTGTTGAGAGAGGAGAAGACATAATTTACTTTTGCTATGATAATCAAGCCTACATGAACACAGGTATCCAGAGAAGCGGAGCGACTCCTTACGGTGCATGGACAACTACGACGCCTAAGGGGAAAAAGGAACGTAGAAAGGATCTTGGACTGATGATGATAGCTAATGGAGCAACCTATGTGGCAACTGTAAACCCCAGTTTCCCGATGGATTTCTATGGGAAGTTCCTTAAAGCAGAGGAAAAGAAGGGGCCAAGGGTTTTAATCGGCTACAGCGTCTGCCCTCCAGGCTGGAGATACACCCCTGAGCTTTCAATAGAATTAGGTAAGTTGGCAGTTCAAACAGGGGCTTGGATCCTCTGGGAGTTTGAAGAAGGTGTTTTTAGATTCACAGGTTACAGTAAACGCTTAGCTGAGGGAAAAGCGAAGAGAAAACCCATAGAACTCTACCTTGAACCTCAAGGTCGATTTAGAAACGTGTTAAGGGACCCTGAAAAACTTAAAGCATTGAAAAGAGGAATAAATGAAAGATGGAGAGTATACAGGAAAATAGCTGAGGTCTACAGTTCTTCAACCCCTGGTTAAAACAATTTTAACATCGTGAGCAGGAAATCCCACATACTTCAGCGGTGGGATGAGAGCGAACAATAAATTTATATGTAGTTGCCTCACATGATAAACTATACGCCAAGGGGATACGTAGCATCTCAAACTTGCGTCCACTTCATGAATTACCATTTTGTCTGGTGTCCAAAATATAGAAGGCCTATCCTCGTTGGTGCTGTAAAGGATAGACTTGAAAGTTTGATTAGGATGTAAATGCAAAGAATCCAGCTAACCTACAAGTTCAGGCTTTATCCTAAAAAGGAACATGAGAAGAACCTGTTAGAGACCTTGGAGCTATGCAGACAAACATACAATTATTTCTTGGCTCAGTGGAATGGAAATAAAATTCCAAGCAGGTTTGAGTTACAGGCTCAGCTGCCCAATTTAATTGTTAAAGCTAAAGGTAATATTTTATCAGTTTTTCAACTCCTCCTTCCAAGGTGAACTTCGATTTAAACCCTAGAAGCCTCTCTGCTTTCCCAGTATCAGCTAAGGTGTGCTCAACGTAATTTTTTATTGGGTTTGAAATATAAAGAGGTTTTATGGAGACCCCGAGCTTCCTATTTAAAATTTCAACGACTTGATTGAGACTGTAGCTTTTCCCGGTGCCAACGTTGAAAACGTCAAAACCGATGTTTTTCTCCATTGCAAGTATAAATGCCTTAACCACGTCTTTAACATATATAAAGTCCCTTGTCTGCGATCCATCACCATAAATAACTGGTCTCTCCCCTTTGGACATCTTCCAAAGGAACTGTGTAACAAGGTTAGCGAATTTGCCTTTATGTTTCTCTTTTTCACCGTAGACGCTGAAAAGCCTTAAAACAACTGTTTTAACCCCGTAAAAATCGAAGTAAAGACTGGCAAGCCTCTCCAAATAGTACCTTGCCTCAGTGTAGAAATCTGTCACCTTTATTTCCATGTCCTCTCTGAAAGGAGGTTCATTGCCATTATATATGGACGAAGAAGAAGCCAAAATAACCTTTGACCCCTTTTCCCTGGCGTATTCAAGTATGTAAAGGAAGTCTTCAACTGCAAGGTTAACGAGGAACCTGTTCTCCCTATACATTGGAGAGGAAGAATAAATTCCAAGGTGGAAAATGAAATCAAATCTCTCCTCTAAATTATTTACTTCCTTGGCTCTTCCCTTGATAAACATTGCGCTTAAACCTTTAAGGTTTTCCAAGCTACCTGTGTAAAGGTTATCTAAGACAAAGACTTCTCCTCTCCCAATGAGTTCCTCCACCAGGTGACTGCCGATAAACCCTGCTCCACCGGTCACCAAGAACCTCAAGATTCAATCACCATTTTACAACTTTTCCCTGTTTAAATAAAAATAAACCATTTAAAAAACATCTGTAACAACCAAGCAAATGAATTATTTAACTGTGTAACTAACACAGCGGGTACACACTGTTTCTGAACAATTGAAGGCTCAGAGAACCCTTCCCTGTGTAAAGGAAACATGTTTTATAAATAAATTTAACGTTGAATACATCGTATCATGTTTCTTCAGATATGAAACAAGGTTTTTTACTCATTTGTAGGGGGTTACATGGACGCTAAACTTACAGAGTTGAAAAGAAGAGTTTTAAGCGGGGATGCCTTGATCTCAATCTATGGTTTGGGCTATGTAGGTTTACCTTTAGCCATGGTGTGGCTTAAGAAAGGGGGACATGTGATAGGTGTTGATACAGACAGGGAAAAAATTGAGATGATTAAAAGGGGAGAAAATCCTTTAAAAGAGGAAAGGGAGCTTGGCAGTTTAATTAAAAAGTTTATCGAGGAGGATAAGTTTAGGGTAACCGTTGACGGCGTTAAAGCATCAAAGCTGTCCGCTGTAAAGATAGTTACAGTTCCAACTTGGCTGTCCAAAGAGAAGAAATGTAACCTTTCAGCTCTCCTCAAAGCCCTGCACAGCATTGTTAAAGGCCTTAAAGAAGGAGATCTAGTTTCAATTGAACCAACTGTCCCCCCTACAACCACTGAAACCGTGGCTAGGGAGATCCTTGAATCTAAAAGTGGATTAAGAGTTGAAGACGATTTTTACTTGGTCTACAGTCCTGAAAGAGTTTACATAGGCAGAGTTATGAAGGACATAGAAGAAAACTACCCTAAAATTGTCGGTGGCATCGGTTCGAAGAGCACCGAGGTTGCAGCTTCAATATATAGTTTAATTGCAAGGAAGGGCGTTATTAAAATGTCCAGTGCAACAGCAGCTGAAACAGTGAAAATCTTTGAGGGTGTCTACAGAGATGTGAACATAGCCTTAGCCAATGAACTGGCTAGATTCACTTCTTCCCTTGGCTTAGATTTCATGGAGGTAAGGGAGGCGGCTAACTCTCAGCCATACTGCCACCTGCACCTGCCAGGATGCGGTGTTGGAGGTGCATGCATACCCTACTACCCATATTATCTAATGGAGGTTGCAGCTGAGAAAAATGTTAAGTTAAAGTTGACTGAGCTGGGTAGGGATATCAATGAATCTATGCCCGACTACTGTGTGTCTTTAGCCTTTGAAGCGATCAGAGAATTAAAGAAAAGTCCAGGGGACATAAATGTAGCTGTTCTAGGTTTAGCTTTCAGGGGGAATATTTCTGACACAAGGGAGTCTCCTGCCTACGCAATCATTGAAAAGTTAAAGGACAAAGTAGCTTCTCTGAAGGTTCACGACCCACATGTAGAGAAGGACCCTAAAATCGAGGGATTAAACATTAGGAAAGAGGAAAAATTAGAGGAAGCTATTAAAGGGGTTGACCTAATAATGATAATCACCGATCACAGCGAGTACAAAAAAATCAATCCCTCATGGATGCTTAAGTACACCGAGAAACCAGTTGCTATAATAGACGGTAGAAACATGATTGACACGGGAAACCTTCCAAAAGAAGTTATTTACAGAGGGATAGGCAGATCAGCTTCTCCCAATAGAACATTTATGTTTCCCTGTGACAGAAAAAGCAACCGCTAGGTTTTAAGGGGGGGTGCATCACAGTGATTTGGTTAGATGTGTTGACACCTAAGCAAGCACTTCTTTTCTCAACTATTCAGAACAAACTGATGAAGAAGAGGTTCAAAGTTTTAGTTACAACAAGGAAACATGGAGAAACTGTTTCATTGCTTAAAATGAACCATGTATCCCCTGTGGTCATAGGGGAACATGGAGGAGGAAGCAAAGCTGGGAAACTGATTGCAAGTGCAAAGAGAACCCTTGGTTTAGCTCAACTTATTCAGAAACTAGATGAGAAACCCTCCTGGACCATCCATCTAAGTTCACCTGAAGCAGCAAGAGTAGCCTTCGGCCTTCAAATAACAAATATTTGTCTAAATGACACTCCACACTCCGTTTTTGTCGCCAAATTAACTTTTCCCTTAGCTAATTACCTAGTCGCCCCAACCTGTATATCCAAGGAAAAATTAATTCAGCTTGGTGCACCAGCGAAGAGGATCTTCCAGTTCAACGGCGTCGATGAAGTTGAATGGTTAAGGGAATTCAAACCTAGCATAGCTGTAGCCGATGAATTAAAGTTAAATGAAAAGAGACCTTTAATTGTTTTTCGCCCTGAAGAGTCTCAGGCTTCCTACATAACCGGGGCCATGGATCAAACCCTGACATATAAGTTTTTGAAAGGTATCTTAGAAAAACATGGAGACGCACAAATAGTTGTTATCCCAAGGTATAAGGATCAAAGAGATTCATTGAAAAGGGAATTCAAAGATAAAATCATTGTTCCCACCAAAGCCGTTGATGCCCTCAGCTTAATGGCTTTATCAGACCTGGTTATAACGGGCGGAGGAACAATGGGTAGAGAAGCTGCTTTAATGGGGACACCTGCGATTTCTTATTTCCCCTTCCCCCTAGATGTTGATAGCTACTTAAAGTCTAAGGGGTTCCCAATATGGCAGATTAGAGACATAAATAAAGCATTAGAAACAACCTTAAACATTTTAAAGGCTCCTGAGAAATACAAAGTTTACACTGATAATTTACTAAAGGAGCTTCAGGCACCAAGTGACATCATAATGCCACTGATAACTGAACAAACCTAAATTAAAAGTTATTAAAAATGCTTTCTAAACCCCTACAACATGAAACCCCTGTGAAAAATGGGGAAGTGAGAAACACAAGATACACCTCCTACATATCCATCACCAAAGTATTAGGAAGGGACGCCTTCTTTGTGGAGAGACAGCAAAAACACCCCTGAACAAGAGAGGATATAATGGTAAAGGAAGGGAAAAATTAGAAATCTCATGCCAAAAAAGGGGAGAAGGCCACACATTGTTCTTAGCTTATCGACACATATCCTGTGTTAACTCTTCCTCCCCTTAAGCTTTTACTACGTCGGTGAACTACTCCCAGCTTATGCAGGGGGCTTCCTGCTTCAACGATTAGACT
>JAOZFL010000040.1 GCA_027491455.1 Thermoproteota archaeon
AGCTATATTGATCCTTGCTTCAGCTAATAAGAAACATTAGATCCTATAGAGAATGTTAGACAGACAATGACAAGCATAGTATTAAAGGGTTTAACCTAGCTTAAACAAGCAAGGTTTACTTTTTCCATTCTCCACTAAGTTTCTGAAAGCAGATACAGAATCGATAATCCTGCGGCGAAGTCCAGTAGATTGCATGGCCCAGTTTTACATAGCCTTAAGAAGACGGTTTGAAAGAAGATGTTATAAATGAGCAGATTATAGGCTTCTTCACAGCTAGGCGGAAACAACAAGAGACCCAGTAGATAATTGAGGCATTGAATAAATACCTTTTAGTCTTCCTTTTTAAGGGCTTCAAGCATTTCTTTCTCTGCTCTCGACAATTTTTCATCTGCTTTCTCTGCTAATTCACTTAGTTGCTCCACGAATCTACCTATTCTCTTCTTTTCCTTTTCATCCATGTAAGTCCCCCATCTTTTAATCTTAAATGGAAAACTTTTTTATTTATTTTTGCTTTCTCATTTCTCTAAGTGTTTCCATCATTTCTTTGATGTCTCCTCTTGCACTTCTAATCGAGGATAGGGTATTTATTGCTTGGAACACCCTGTTTTCCAAATTATTTATCCTTACATCTAATATCTATTCTTTTACTGATTTCATCTTGTTTACCTATAACTTTTGATATTAGTAGCTGTAATGCACATGGAGGAATGGGGCACTGGGTTATAGATGAAGCATGGTTCAGCTCATAAAGGAAAACCCTCCCCCCTTTATTTTTGAATTTTTTTTAATTGTGGGAATAAACCTCTGCTAACTAGTCCCTGGTTGAAGATCATGCCAACAATATGTTTCATTTTAATTTTCTCATTTAAAACTATTTCTTTAGGTGTTTAGTTGAAGTTGGAAAGTTAGCCTTTAAGAATCGCTCCTTTCCTTTAGCTCTCAATTGTTGAATCTATTACCTCGTTGATTTCAAGGTGTGAATCGTCTTTAACACGTAAGCTTATAAGCGGAAAATCCATTTAATTAATATAGAGCTAAAAGATGCGAGATTAAAGGTGTGTAAGGAAATATTGTTTTAAAGCCTAGAAATCTTTGAGTAAAGGGAAATATCGGTGATGAACATGTTAAGGCTTTAAATCTGTGTTTCTTCTTTATTCTAAAGAGATATTTAACTCTTAAACATCAGGGTTGTTGGTTTGAATGAGTAAATCAGGAAATGTTTCGGAGAGCGAGGCGAAAGAGAGGAACTGTCCCTATTGTGGTTCATCACCGAAAAACTTTATAACTAATAGTAGAGATGGAACCATTGTTTGCAGTCAATGCGGAACCGTTATAAGTGACAAATTAATTGATATGGGGTTTGAATCAAGTGTTTTCGGACCTGAAGATGCACGTAAAATTAGAACTGGTCCCAAGTTAACAAGTAGAATGCAAGCTTACGGGGTAAACACAATAATCTCAGTTACAGCCAGTGATTACCGTTCACACAGAGTTAAAAACCCGTTTCTAGTTCAAAGATTAAGGAAAATGAATAGTAGAACCATGTTTTCAACTTCTAAGAAAAGGAATTTCATAAGGGCTTCACAGATCCTGGATCACTCATCAAGTCGATTAAACCTGCCAAGCTATGTGAAAGAGGAAGCCATGAAGATTTACAGCTACGCACTTGAAAACGACTTGGTTAAGGGGAGAAGCATAACATCTATTATAGCAGGAGCTGTACACATAGCTTTAAGGAAAATGGGGGTTCCTAGACAGTTGAAAGAGATAGCTGTTGCATTCGACATAGATGAAAAGGAACTTGGAAAGGGGTCAAGGTTACTGATGAGGAGAATAGGGATTAAAGTGCTCCCTGCAAACCCTGCTTCATATGTGCCAAGTCTATGTTCAAGACTTGGACTTAAACCCATAGTTCAAACCATAGCAGTTAAACTGATCAACGAGGCAAGTAAAAGGAACCTAATAATTGGAAAGGACCCTGTAAGCACATCTGCAGCTGCCATTTACTTAACATGCAGAATCCTTAAGGAAAGGAAAACACAGAAGGAAATAGCTGAAACAGCAGGTGTAACCGAGGTCACAGTTAGAAACAGATACAGAAACATGAAGAAAGGCTTAAACGACATGATAACAGAGATAAAGGAAAACTTGCCGCGAAGCACACAAGTATAACCCCCCCAATAAAACCCTTTAAAAAATGAAAGGCAAACTGCTTAAAGCCATTAACACACCGACTAAAACACAGAAAAAACTGAAATCAACCCTCCCTGAAACATCAAGGAAGAACTTAATACAGGCTAAACCTGCAATAAACGAAGTTAATATCACAAGTAGAGCTGCATCGAAAGAGAAAAGGGAGTAGTTGCCCAGTAACATGTCAACAATGGTTAAACCAAGCACAGCTGGGATTGACATTAAATAGGAGAGGGTTAAGCTTTCCTTTCCACCGAAGCCAAGCATAAGCAATGTGAAAATAGTTATCCCAGATCTACTTATCCCTGGTAGAACCGAAAACCCTTGGATAACCCCTGTGTAAAGGGCATCTCTGAACTCTAAATCTCCAACCCTTCTTTCAAAGCCTAATCTATTCCTCCTCTTAAGTAAACCATTAAAGACGAGCAATACACCTGCAAGGAAAGAGACAAATCCAACATCAACTGATTGAAAGTAGAGCTTCAATAATAAATAGAGAGGTACACCGGTTAAACCGGAGAAAATTGTTGCTGTAAAAAGGAAATTAAAAAGCTTCGACGTGTAACTTGCTGCACCTATCTTTCTAAAATGTAGGAGAGCAGCTATTTGCCCTCTAAAAAACACAATCGATGAAAAAAGAGTTCCAAGATGACCTAAAACAATTAAACAAAACAATTGTTCAGGTTTAAAACCCAGTATAATAGAAGAAAAAACGATTTGTGCAGAGCTACTAATAGGGATCCACTCAGTTACACCTTGAATAACTGATATCAAAAGGAGCTTTAGATAAACCAGCATTACATTTCACCCTTTAAAGTCGATGAAAGTAAAGTAAAACCGTTGTTAGACAATCAACTCCCAACCACTTTTAAATCTCTCTCCTTCAACAATAAACAATCCCCCAAACCCGTTCCAAAATCTCTTGAAAGAAGAAATGGAGTTTGAAATAAAAAAGTGCCTATTTCCAGGTAAAAAATCTAGACTAGTCATGACGTCCTGGTTTGGGTAATTGGTCCTGGAAGATAATGTTGTGACCGCTATAACTTTCCTTATATCCTTGCTACTCTCCATTAGTATTATTCTATGGAATAAGAGTTTGGAAGAGGAAACTGGGTAAGGCTTGAATGCCACTAATCATTGCATGTACCCTTTCCATGATCAAGCTCTGCGTTGAGGTTGCAGATCAAAGTTCCAGCGATTTTTAAAATGCTCAGGCGTTATTAGAAAAAGTGCTAAAAATAATTTTTTGATATATGACTGGATATTACCTCTTAAAAACTAGGGAAATTAGGAAGAAGAAAGCCGAAGTAAGAATAATTAAGGGACCAGCTGGAAGATTTGTGAATTTAAAAAGGAAAATTCCAATTGTACAACTTAAAACACTGAAAATTAAAGAATTCAATTTATATTGTAAAAGATTTCTACTCAAATTTCTGCTAGTTGCAGACGGAATAGCTACTAAAGCAGCAGTTAAAAGTCCTCCGACAAGTTTCACCCCTAAAGCAACTGTAATAGCAATTGAAAAAAGGTAAATAAAATTGTATTTCTTCACATCCACCCCCTGACTTTTAGCCAAATCTTCAGAAATGTTAATCAGGACCATCTTTGGATAAATTCTCTTGATCACTAGGAAAAGAAAAAAGCAAAGAGGAAATAAAATAATTGTGTCTCCGAGACTTACCTTAGAAATGTCACCGATTAAGGCTTCCTCTGCTTGTCCAATCGGTAAAAATAAAAAGGCGATTGCAACTCCAGAAGCAAAAACAACGGCAGTTAAAGCTTCCATTGGTAATTTTGTTCTTATTTCAAAAAGCCATATCAAAACTATTCCTAAAATAACAAAGGGGAAAGCCCCTAAAGAAATGTCAAAACCATAAATTAAAGCCAAAGCAACTCCTGGTAAAGTTAAATGACCAAGGGGGCCGGCAACTAAAGACATCCTCTTTGAAAGCATTAAAGATCCTAGATAGCCAGCTACTCCGCTAATAAAAATTCCAGAGATTAAGCTTAATATAAATTGATCAATCATGTTCATGCCTGTAAAATTTTATTTCTCCTCTATAAAGCTTGGTGAGATGCTCAGTTGTTAGTTTCTCCGGTTTACCGTAGCACAAAACTTTTTTATTCAGACAAAGACAATTAGCAGTGAATTTATAAACAATACTTAGATCATGTGTTACTAATAAAATGGTTAAATTCCTTTCCTCCCTTAATTTTTCTAAAAATTTATAAATTGATTCCTGACCACCAATATCGATACCAGCTAATGGTTCATCAAAAAGTAAAACTTGGGGATTTCCAATCAAACCCCAGCCGACCAAAATCCTTTGAAATTGCCCAGAAGATAAGTCTCCAATTTTCTTTTTCAAAATTTCCTCATTCAGACCAGTTGACTTTAAAATTTCCCTTGTTTCTTTTTCTGAAGCTCCCTTTAACTTAAAAAACTCCTCAACACTCATTGGAACATCTTTTATAAAGGGGAGCCTCTGAGGAACATATCCAATTTTAACTTTTTCCCTCCACTTAATCTTTCCCTTGTAGGGGAGGAGTCCTAGTAAGGCCTTTAACAAAGTAGTTTTTCCCGCTCCATTCGGTCCTAAAATTGTTAAAACTTCTCCTTCCTTTACTTCAAAAGACAAATTTTCTAAGACTTTCTCTCCGTCTAACTCCACATTCAGATTTTTTACTTTTAGGATAGTCCCAGACATGTGATCAAACTAAATATTTTTATTTTATTTAAATGTAACAGCTATTCGAAGAAGGAAAAGTAGATGCACAGAGCCTCTGAAATGTATTTTCAAGTTCTAAAAGTTGAAAGTTTTAGGTGCCATTTTGTACTTATGGCAATTTTAAAACAGCGAAGTTTTGTGGGATATCTAAATACATTTAGATTATTGGTAGAAGTTTTTAGAAGGAAGATTTCTCAGAGTAGAGGAGCGAGGAAGGGGTTATTAAGTGCTGCTGTGGAATCAGCGATTCCAAAGTATAGTGGTCTTGAACCTAAACCTTCCATCTCAGCGATAATGGATTCTTAAATAATTGATGGAGATCAAAAACGGTAAATAGCTATCGCCTTTTTCTTTTTGAATTCACCGATCTGAAGCCCTCTCCTCATCCTTTGAGGAAGCAAGTATGGTGGAAGGCTTAACCTTGGTTTTTCAAATCTTTTACAGTTTCATTGTAGCCTAATTCAAAGGCTTCAACGTTTTTCCCTAACATTTTCTTTAACTTCCTCTTCATAGCCTCTAAGAATTTTTCTTTCATTAAAAGATTCTGTTTAGCGGCGAAGGCGCCAAGCATAACAACATTGGCTCCCAAGGGGAAACCTATTTTATTAGCTAATCCATGTGCATCTAAGGTGTAAACCTTTGATGTGTAGCTTTTAATTGCATTTAAAACTTCACTTTCACCTGGATACTTTTCAGTTCCAAGGTAGACATCAATGGACTCAACTCTTTGAGTGTTCAGTATAACCTTTGTTTCTCTATTTAGGTATCTTAAAGCCCTCAGGGATTCAGCTAGTTCAAGGGCTAAAACAAAGTCAGCTGATCCATCATCGATTAAAGGGGTTTTAACATTTCCTACCCTTACAAATGCCTTAATAGATCCTCCTCTCTGAGCTAAACCTTTCTGCTGACTCACTGCAACTTTTAATCCATGTAAAATAGCTGTTTCAGCTATCAACTCAGATAGAAGCATAACTCCCTGCCCACCAACCCCCACCAAAACAACGTTAAACTCAACCATTGAAAAAGACCTCCAATATATCCAAGGAAAAACATGTACTTACATTTCCAAAAACATCATTTCTTCAATTTCCCCCTATAATTCACAGGTTGATCAGCCTCTTATACACTTAACCCGAGAGACAAGTATTTATATTTAGTTAAAAGCTTGACCCAAAAGACTATTGCTCTAACCATAAAACAACTCCACCATCTTACTTCACATTTCAATTAGTTTATATCTCACTTACACTATAATTTGTAATGTAAGTTTAAAGCGAAGATGTCCTCGGAGGGTTAAATAGTTATCCCTAAAGAGATATCGGAAAAATACAATTTAAAGGAGGGGACTACCTTTATCGTTTCATCGATTGATGTAAACAAATTCGTAATTGAGAGGAAACTTAAGCTTTCAGAGGTCTTCGGTTTCCTGGGGAGAAGCAGCTGCAAGCAAATTACTTGCAAAGGGGATGGATAAAGAGGTTGAAATTGAAATGCCTTGAATCAGAGGCTATTAGTTGCTTTTAATGATTGCTTGGACTGGACATGTTGTTGCGCAAAGTGAGCAACCTGTACACAGCGTTGAATTGATCTTTGCCTTCTTTTCCCCTTCAATCCACTTTATCGCTGGGCATCCCCATTCCCTTACACAAATTTTACATCCGATGCATGTTTGCTGATCCACATGGTAGGGGGTTACCTTATGGTTTTTAATCCATTGAAGAGCGCATTCCCCCCTTGAAACAATAACTGAGACTCCTTTTCTCTTCAAAGCTTTTTTTATGGTTTCAATGGATTTCTCTGGTTTGTATGGATCAATTACTTCGATGAAGCTTGCTTTACAAGCCTTGGCTATGTCCTCTATCCTTATCACTGGGGCTTTGTCTCCTAAAGCTGTCACTCCTGTTCCAGGTGTTGGCTGCTGACCAGTCATGGCAACCCATGAGTTATCTAGAACCACAACTGTTAAATCCACACCGTGTTGAACAGCGTTTATCAATGCAGGGATCCCTGCATGGTAAAATGTTGAGTCGCCGATGGTTGCGATAACAGGTTTCTCAATCCCCCCTATCTTCATCCCCTGAGCAACTCCTATGCTGGCCCCCATTGCCACCTCTGTCCAAACGGTTTCAAATGGTTTATCCATTCCAATAATTGTGCATCCTATGTCACCTGTAACTATTAACTCCCCCTTCTTGAATCCAGCCTCCTTAATTGCCTTGTTAACCGCGTAATATGTTCCCCTGTGCGGGCAACCTGGACAGAAAACAAGTGATCTTTGCATAGGTGAAGGAATTTTTCTTTTAATGCTCTCAACAGCTTCAGCTACCTTTCCACCCTTTAAAAGTATATTTAACCCTTTATTAACGATTTTGTAGCTGTATTCCCCCACATATGGCATGAAACCATTCATTTTACCCATTATGAATGTGTTTAAACCGTGAAGGGAGGAAACAGTTCTTACCTCTGATTCAACGATGGGTTCAAGTTCCTCTAATACAAGGACTCTTCTATTTTCCTCGAGGAAAACCCTGATTTTCCCTCTGGGTAAAGGGTTAACCATGTCCATTTTAAGCCATGAAACATCAAGGCCTCTTTTCTCCTTTAATTCTTCGAAAATAGAGAAGGCTACCCCTGAACCAATAACACCTATTCTAGACCTAGACAAATGCATCCTGTTAAACCCCTTCTCCTCAGCTACTTTTAATGCATGGTTTAATCTTTTAATGGCATCTTCATGTTGCTTAACACTGTAAACCTTTGTATACTTTAACACATCCCTTTCAAAGGAGGGAACCCTGCTTATCTCCTGGATTTCACCAACATTAACAATGGAATGGGCATGTGCAACATTTGTTGTTGATCTAACAAGGAGGGGAGCCCCTGTTTCCTCAGAAATCTCAAATGCTTCAACCACGAAATCCCTGGATTCCTGTGGAGAGGAAACATCAAGCATAGGGATAACACCTAGCTTAGCATAGTACCTTGAGTCCTGTTCACACATACCAGCATGGGCAGATGGATCATCAGCAACATATATAACCAGTCCCCCTCTAACCCCACTGTAAGCAATTGAAAGCAGAGAATCTGAAGCCACATTTAGACCAGACATCTTCATGGTTGCAGCTGCCCGTTTACCAGTCCATGAAGCCCCAGCAGCTACTTCAACAGCTACTTTCTCATTAACACTCCACTCAACATGTATTCCAACCCTTTTAGCAACCCTTCTAAGAGTATCTATGACTTCACTGGAAGGTGTACCAGGATAACCAGTGACAACGTGGACACCTGCCTCCAAAAAACCCCTAGCAACAGCTTCATTACCAGACAGTAAACAAGTCCCCTTAACATCTAAAATATGCCCCATACCCTTTACACCACTATATAAAGCATAGTTTATAGATTAAGAACCTATTCACTTAAACAGTGCAATTACCCACGGGATATCTCTTAAATAACACAAAAATTTAAAAAAGTTTAAAAAAGGAATGAAAAATGCACCACATTTCTCGTAGCTATAAAACCTCTTAGAGAAAACACTTTTTTAACAGTAAAAGTATCCCTTACCGTGAATTATGTTTTGGAGTTTAAAATGTCTCTAACACGTTAAAAAAGCTAAGTTTCTTGCTAGACAACTATTAATGAAGTATGCAATATACGTTTACATAGAAACACACTAAAAAGCCTCTCACTTAAGTTGGGAGAGTGTCAAAGCTGGAAGCCTAGGTATTCCTTCCCACACTTAGTTATCTCTTATTAAATCAAGGGTTAAGCATCTTGGTCCACCTCCCCCCTTAACAAACTCTGATAACTCAACTTCTATAACATCTACACCTTCTTTTCTCAGCCCTTTACAGGTTTCTGGGTTTCC
>JAOZFL010000038.1:0-7292 GCA_027491455.1 Thermoproteota archaeon
GCCTTATCGAAAACCAAATATAACCAGGTTTAGATGTCCTCTCAAAATTAATTTTTAATCGAGGAGCTCTATCCCCTCAGTATAAGTGATCTGGCTTTCATTGAAAGCTTTGCTTTAGTTACCTCTCAGCTTTCAATTGCTACATGGGTTACGGTTTCTAAAACCCCGTTTATCCTTCTAATTGTGTTGATTTTTGCCTTTAGTTCCTCCATGCCCTTGGTTTTCACACATGCTATGACATCATATGGCCCCGCGAAGAGATAAATGAAGGGTTTACCATCCATTTTCACTAAGTTGTCTTTGATTGCTTTTGAAGCCTTACCGATGATTAGGAACTCCTTTCCGGGTAGAACTTTCATCATTATAAGGGCAAGCAATTCCCTCACAATCCAAACAGTAAAATAAATAAAAGTTAAAACTCTCCTTACAAATAAAACGGGAAATAATTTAAATTTTCTTGTTACTTCCACCCTTTAATCTTAATTTTACATCTAGGTATTTTCCATTTAAAACCCCAGGTAAATATTTCTGATGAATTAGAGAAGCATAGAAGCTTTAATTTAGATCTGTAATTCATTTTAAAACAAAGATTATGGTTAAACGAGGCATTTATTAGTGTCAAGAGATGTGCTGTAAAGTAAGTTTTTAGTACTCCTTATATTTAAATGGAGAGTTTTTCATTGAATTGGTGATAGAGGTTTTTTGGTGGGTTAAATGGTAGGGGTTTCACCAGCTGGACTTGTTTACCTTTTCCCGGCAATGTTCGCTGTGAAGCATCGTCCAGGTTTCTCATTTAATAGGTTTCAGGATCCCTTGAGCCCAGGTGACTTCTATGATGCAGCTGGTTTAAGGGAGGCCATGATACTCTCAACTATTCTTTCACTTAGAAGGGATGGTGTAATTAAATTGGAAATAGGTGAAAAGGAAAGGAAAAGGTTTTTCCCGTTCAGTTCATCTTCAAAGGAGTCGAGGCTTTTAATAGTTAAGGTTAAAAACTTTGAGAGGAAGAGTTACGGTTTCCTTTCAATGCCTGTAGCTGAGGTGAGGGCAGGAGAGAAAATTAGTTTAGCTTATTTCACAGCTAAGAACTTGAAAAATAAGTCTAGTCCAAGTGAAATGTTTAAAAGAGTTTACATTGAAGATTTAAAGCCTCTAAGTTTATTTAAAGAGGAGAAATCCTTTTTTAGGACCACTTTAAGGCCTTTAAAGGAAAAAGTGATTGGTTTTAGCCATTTAGCAGCTGTTATCAGCGGTGAAATCAAAAACTTTGAAAGGGAGGAGCCTGAAATGTTTAGAATAGCCTTAATGGAGATACTTAAAGGGATAATTGAGTGGAGAAAGGCTTTAAAGGAAAGGAAGGAACCTTAATTGGATAGCAAGAAGCTTAAAGAGGAGGCTAGGAAGGCAGGGGCTCATTTAGTGGGTGTAGCTTCAGTTGACAGGTTTAAAGAGGCGCCTAAAGGACACAAACCAACTGATTTCCTTTCAAACGCTGAAAGTATTGTAGTGGTTGGTTTAGGAATCCCCTTATCGATTGTTAAAACAATTCCAAGTTCCTACTACGAAGAAATGTATCATCAATTAAACAGTGAACTCCGCTCAATAATATACAGAGTTTCCTCCCATCTAGAAGGAGAGGGGTTTGATGCTTTCCCAGTTAACCCAGATGAACCAGATTACTTGAGAGAGGTTAAAGTGTTAGAAATGAAACCTGAACCCAAGGTTAAAATGATTGCAAGTTTCTCTCATAGACACGCAGCTGTAATAGCTGGTTTAGGGGAGTTCACCCCTGCTTCATATGTAGTTGTACCTAGGTTTGGGCCAAGGGTTAGGTTTGCTTCAATCATTACATCGGCTCCTCTAAAACCGGATCCGCCGCTAAAAAATGAATTTACATGGGGATTAATATGTAAACCTGATAAATGTGGTTTTGCATGTATTAAAGCATGTCCTGCAAAGGCTTTGCCAGGTGATGGATCAATTGACCAATTCAAGTGTCGAAGCTACAGAGGACCAAAAACTTATACACTCAAATACTTCAAGGAAATTGAAAAACTTCAAGTTAAAGGGGTTCCTCCCCACATAATTAGACTTATTCTTCCAGCAAATTATAGGTTACCTGTGGCACAGGTGTGCGGTATCTGTTTGAAAGCTTGCCCCATAGGTATAGAAATATAAGTGAACCCTTTTAACACCTTAAAAGTTTTAATCAATAAAGGTCCATTTTAAGTGTTAATTTAAAGGTTTAATCCACCCTTTTAGTGGGGTGGCTTATCCATATACCTTTTGGGTGAGCTTAATAAGGTTTAATTCTTTCTTTATCATTTCCTTGTATCTTGGGAGGAAAATCTGTAGGGATGGCATTGTTTTGTAAATGTTGTATAATCTTTTGATAAATGAAACTGAGTTTTTTAGGTGGATTGAAATGCCGCCGTCTTCGTATCCGTATCCATTGAACACTTTTAGTTGTCTAGCAGACCAGTCACCGGGTTGATCACTCCCTGGAATGAATTCAGGTAGGTATCTTTCAAATGTTTCCCTTGCCACTAAACCCCCCAGTTTCCTGATTTCCCTGTGCATTGAATAATAACTTTCATCGGGTCCATAAAGTGGCATATCATACTTGTTGTAGTATAATGCAGTGAGATTACCTATAGCGAAGGCATAAATTTTTACATTGACACCTAATGCTTCTAGAACCTTTTCTATGTGCTTCAAACCATGTTCAGAGATATAACCATAAAGGATAATACTTTTTATTTCAGAGTTTTTCCTTTCAGCGACGTCAATAGTTCTTTTCAGAATGGCTTCAGATGTTCTTCCACTTGCCTCTGTGTCTGGTTTTATTAAACACAATTCCTTGTTTTCCGGGAAGTTATCAAAATTTTCGTAAACTATCTCAATTTTTTTAACTAAACCTTCATGATCTCTGTAGGATGGTTTAGTGTATCTGGGTCTTATCCAGACCTGTTTAAATTTCATTCCAAGGTTTTCAAATGCCTCCAGCAATTTGTATCCAGGAGCTGCTCTGAGTGCATGTACAAAGACTTTGCCATTAACTTCTTTGATACATCCAAGCTTCACCATTAAAAGTGAGGCGTCGATTGCAGCTTTTAAAGATAGGTTATCTAATTCAGCGCCAACTATGGAAGGATGGCAACCTATCTTCATCCCAGCTAGGGAATCAATTAGATACACCTTGGATCTCATAGGCTTGGTTACTCTGTAAACTCTGGTACCCTTATTCAGCCCCTCAACTTTGACAAGCTCCACAGAATCAACGTTAACATGGAATTCCTTGGTTAGAAACTCGACTTCATCTGAATTAAACCTTATACTCAAAGGGCCCACCTCTTCTATTAACATTGATGCCAATTAAAAAATTTACCGTGTTTTAGCTGAAACTCACTGGGTTTGCCTTACATCCAGGGAAGGCTACTATGAAAAATTATCCATTGATTTTTATTTATCTGGAATCCCTTTATCCAAGCTTAACTTTGGTGCCCTTCACATATTTCCTAATGGTTTGTTGAAAAAGATTTATGAAACTTGATTCAGCATAAATATGCTGATTTATGAAGCAGCATGAATCCATTTCGGGGAGTGGAAGGGGGAAATTTAAAAAGTTTAAGGGAAGAAATTCTTAGCTTCATTCAAAGTTCAACTTAATGAAGGTCAATTGCAGCTTTCCCCCCTTAAAAAGGTTTTCCTCCAGTGTTTAAAGTGGAGTAACCATTAAAAGTGTCAGTGTTGCTCCTAGAAATGGTGATGAAGCTTTAAACATTGTTTTAGCTATTTTCAAGGATGGTTTAAGGAGACCCCAGAAGTTAACTGAGAGGTAGACCAAGCTTAGAGCTGCAATAGCTAGAAAGTATATCGGCTTTAAATTTGCTTTTAAACCTATCAGGATAGATAAAATGAATGTCGCTAGATTTGTAAGAGCTATTAGCTTCACAGTTAACTTTTCACTTTTAACAACGGGGAGCATTGGAACCTCCACTTTTCTGTAGTCTTCCCTGTGGAAAAGGGCGAGTGACCATATGTGTGAGGGGGTCCAAAGAACAATTAGTCCACCTATTAACACTGGGAGAATATTTAACTTTTCAACTGCGGCTAGCCACCCATAAATTGGTAGTAATCCACCTGCAACTGATCCTATCAATATGTTTATCGGTGTCCTCCTCTTAAGGATTTTTGTGTAAACAATTAAATCTATGATTGAGCCAGCCAATGCAACGGTGAAAAGATGAAAACTAACCATTAAAGAGAGAATTAAACCTGTGGATAGCAGAGCTAAGCCTAATGTAAGGGATTCCGCAGGTGTTATCTCCCCCTTTGGCAGGGGCCTGTTAATGGTTCTCTCCATCTTTGCATCTATGTCTCTGTCTAGGTAGTTGTTCAATGTATTGGTTCCCATAAGTACAAGTAGAAGAGGTGTAAAGGCTACTGCAGTTTTAAGGAGCCTTGTTTCCCCTCCCTTAATCTTTAAGGCGAAAAAATAAGGTGACATCGCTGAGTAAATCAGTAGAAGTGTTTGTTTAGGCTTTGTAACGATTAGAAATGGTTTAAGCCTCATTTACACATCCACTTTGTTTCCATTGTTTTATGGCTAAGTGGATAACCCGTTATTATTTGTTGCGGTTTTCAGTTAATACAAGGTTCATTGCTTTGATTACTGGGTTTCGTATCTTTGCTTTAAGGATATAAAAGTTGAACAAATGGATTTAAGTACATGTTTCCTTGACATATGTATACGTGTTTAAAGGGATAGAGAGGGTTTATATATGGAGGTTGTTGGGGGAAACACTTCTTACATAGAGGTTTCAGGTGGACCTGTAGATGTAAAGGAGGTTTACCCCCTAAGTTTAGGTGATTTCCTTAAGACAGAGTATGGAGATTTGAAGGCTATAGGTGTTGTTACAGAGATAAGTTTCACGCCTTTAACAAGTGGAAAACCCCGTTTTCTAGGAGTTGAATCAGAAGTTGAGCTTAGAAAAGCTTATCCTGATCTTAAAATGTTTTATGATGTTTTGATAAGGGTTAAGATTCTTGGTTTCTTTAGGGGTGGAAGGGTTTTCCAGGGGAGGCTTCCAAGTCCTCCTCCAATCCATAACATTGTTGAATTAGCAAGTGGAGAAGAAGTGAAAAATTTTCATGGTTTGTCAAGTGATTTAAAAGTTAACTACACTGTTTACTTCGAGAGAAATGAGTATGATGTTTTACTGCTCATCATGGAGAAGTTGGCTGAGATGGGTGTTGACAGGAAAAAGTTGACCAGTAAAATCTACAATCTTTTCAGGGTTTTCAAATCAGAAGATGAAGCCAACCTTTTAATTGAGTTTCTGGGGTGGTAGGATTGGTGGTTGGCTTTGTTGTAGGGGCTGATTTCCCGAGTACTGTGAAGATAATGAAATGTGGAGACCTTGAAATAGAGGTTGGAGACATATTCAAAGTTAAAAGTGGACCTAAGTCTTACCTGGTAAGGGTTTATGATGTTGAACACTTTAAACCAGTGAACGAGTCTATTTTAAGGGGCCTAGCCTTGGGCAGAGAGGATGTTAAAGCAGTTGTGGAGTCAATGGGGGAAACACGGGTTTTTGCCTCTGTTATCCTTTGCGAGGTTTCAGAGAGTCAAGGTAAAAGGTTTTTCAGGGCTCCTAAATCCATCCCTGACATGTACTCAGAGGTACATGAAGCCTCTGACGAGGATTTCTGGTTCATAGAGGAAATTGGTCAGCTTGACATTCCACTTGGAACCTTAAGGGTTAGGGGAGGATCAAGAAGAGAGGTTAAGTTAAGCAGCTCTCAGTTTCCAACCCATATAGGTGTTTACGCGGTTACAGGTAAAGGGAAAACCAATGCCGTTTTGGTTATCCTCCACTCCCTCATGAAGAACCTTCCAAGGGGAAGTGTAGGGGTTCTGGTTCTAGATGCTCATAACGAATATTTTGAGGGTTCAGCGAAGATTAAGGGTTTAAAGCATCTAGCAAATCTCCATGATTTCAAGGGAAGAGTTTTCTACTATGATTTTAAAAAGAAAGGGGTTTTGAAGCCTCCGAAGCTAAGTTTACCGGGGATGAGGGTTAAGGAAATAAACGATGTGATACAGCTAACAGATGCACAGATAGAAGCTTTGCTCAGTTACATTCAGGCCTTCGGCCATGGAAAATGGCTGGAGAAAATGGAGGAAGACAGGGAATCCATAAAAGCAGAGGGGAAACTTGTCCACGGTGGGAAACTCGGAGTTGCTCCGAACACCTTTAACGCTCTATACAGGAAAATAAACCTTATAAGGGGGTGTGAAAGCATTGTTTCCACCCATTACATCAAAAGCGATCTCTCAAAAGATGTGATAGAGAAAATAGATGAGGGATTCGTAGTGATAATAAACCTCAGCAACTTAACGGATCTTGAGGAGAGACTTATAGTGAACATTTTAACTTCTAGGATCCTGGATTACAGAGCCTATATCCAGAGCAGGAAACCAGCTGAACTTGCATCTAAACCCTACTGTTTAATTATCCTTGAAGAAGCACACAAGGTTTTAGGTGAAACTGTTTTGAGAAGAGGTGAAAACGTTTTCTCAAGGGTTGTAAGGGAGGGAAGGAAATTCAAGGCTGGATTAGTGGCTGTTGCTCAAATGCCAAGGCTCATAGACCCTGTGATAGCAAGTCAAATCCAAACTAACATTATCCTTGGTTTAAGCCATAAACTGGATAGGAAAGCTGTTGAGGAGAATTCAACCCAGGATTTATCGATTTATGATGGTGAGATACAGGTTTTAGAGAGGGGTGAAGCCCTTGTTTCTTACCCCTCAGAAATAGCTTTTCCCCTACCCGTGAAAATATACGATTTTAACGCCATAGTTGAGGAGGAACTTAGAAGGGGGTTAAAGGTTTCTAAACTCAGTGGAGAAGTAGATGTAATGATCTAGGTGGTTTTATGGGTTTCTCTTTTATCCACATGGGGGATCTTCACCTGGGATATAAACAGTATGGTTTGGAGCAGAGGAGAAGAGACTTCTATGAGTCTTTCAGGAAAGCTGTTGAGATCATCCTAGACTTGAAACCCGGCTTCGTCATAATTTCAGGGGATGTTTTCCACTCTCCTAGACCTACAAACCTTGATCTTGCATCAGCTATTAAACAGTTTAGAAGACTTAAAGAAGCTGGAATAGAGGTTATAGCTACAAGTGGAAGCCATGATTACTCTCCAAGTATACAAACAGGATGTATACTTGTACCACTTGACGAGGCAGGTCTTTTAAAATATCCTCCTCGGCGAAGGGAACC
>JAOZFL010000038.1:7462-17170 GCA_027491455.1 Thermoproteota archaeon
CAGATTCTTTTCTCTGCTACCCTGGAGCCCTTGAAACAACAGCTTATAATGAATACAAGCTTGGAAAGGTTTTCTATCATGTTAAAGTTAAAGGAGGAGAGGTAAACGTAGAGGAGAGGGGGGTTGAGGGAAGGGTGTTTAAGGTAATTGAATTGGACTGTACAGGTTTAACTTTGAAGGAGATAGAGGAAAAATCCATTGAAAAACTTAAATTAGAAGATGTAGAGGAGGCAATCCTGGTTTTACTGCTTAAAGGGACAGTTTCAGAGTCTATTAACCCCTCAGAAATAGATTTCAGGAGAGTTAAAGAAGCAGTTTCAAAGGCTCTTCACCTGAAAATCCACAGGAAAATTAAAAGGGCGCCACTCACTCTTTTAAGATCCAAACCTATGGAGACAAGGGAATCAATATATGAAATGGCTAAAATATACTTTAAAAAGGTTTTCCTCCAGAGTTTCACGGAGAAAGAAGCAGATAAACTTGCAGGTTTGGCTGTTGAAATGGTGCATAGAATAGGGGAGGGTAGAAAGGAGGAACTTGTAAAGAGATTAGAGGAGGCCTTTAAATGAAGATTTTAAGCGTGGATCTTCAAAACATCAGGTCTCATCTCAAAACTGGGCCTATAAGATTTGGAGAAGGATTAAACATTATCCAGGGAGGAGTTGGAAAGGGGAAGTCCAGCATCCTTTACGCCATAGACTTCTCCTTTACAGGGGAGAAAATTGGAAGAACCTTTAATTACCTTTTAAGGTCGGAGTCGAGGAGGGGAACAGTTAAATTAACCTTTGAAAAGGGAAGAGATAAATACATCATTATAAGAGAGCTGAAAAGAGAAGGGAGAGGCATAAAACAGGTTAATCCATGGCTAATAAGAAGTGGAAGGATAGTGGCCAAGGGAATGAAGGAAGCCGTTAACAGAGAACTCAAAGATGTTCTCGACGGTTTAGAACCTAGACATCTAAGAGAAATACTGTTTGTTAGACAGGAGGAACTTAAAACGATACTCAACCTTAAACCAGAGGAGAGGCAAAAGAGAATTGATTCTTTACTAGGCATAGAGGTGTTCAAGAATGCATTTGAAAACCTCGCCCCAGTGGTAAAAAGGTACGAGGGGGAAAATAGGTCTCTAAACGCTGTTATCAGTGTATTGGAGAGAGAGGAGGGGAAGATTAAACCTGTTGAAGAGAAAATAAAAAGGGAGGAGAGGAAACTTAAAGAAATAAAGGGAAAAGAAGAAAAGCTGATAAGGGAAATCAATAACCTTAGAAGGGAAATAGAGGAATATGAAGGAGTTGAAAAGAAAATCAATGACCTTTCAGGGAGAAAGGAAAGTCTGAAGGAGAAAATTGAGCTTAGACTCAGAGATGTCTCTAGGGATGAAAAGCAGCTTCAAAACCTTTCAAATGAAAAAGTTGAAATTGAAAAGGAGATTAAGAAGCTTAGATCTGAAAGGGAAAGAACAGGGAACCCTGAGGAGATTGAAAGGGAAATTGAAGAATTAGAAGCAAGGGAAAAGGAAATCACTGGGATCTGCGGTGAACTCAGCGAAAAAGCAAAGGGTTTAGAGGGTGATTTAGGGAAAATTAAGCCCCTAATGGGAAAGGGGAAATGTCCCCTTTGTGGACAGGAGCTTAAAGAGGAACATGTTTTAAAGCTTATCGAACAATACACATCGGATCTTGAAAAGGTTAGGTTGAAGCTGAGAGAAGCCTTAAATGAAAGGGGTTCTCTGGAATCAAGGGTTAAATCCATGAAGGAGAAACTTGGAAACATCAGGGGGAAAGTAAGGGAAATCGAAAAGAGAGAAGTTAAATTGAACTCCTTGGAAAATGAAATAAAAGGGTTAAAAGAAAGAATCAACCATTTTAAAGTTGAAATAGGGATCAATAAACAAATCTTCGAGAAACTGGTGAAAGAAGAGAAGGGATTAAGGGAAAGGTTTTCACACCTACTTAAAAAGGATTATGAGAAGCTTAAGGGGGAATTAAAGGTTCTTGAAGAAGAGAGGAGGAAAAGAGTCGAGGAGGCCTCAGAAGCTAGAACAAACATTAAAAATTGGAGAAGAGAACTGGGTGAACTTAAAAGGAAAATGGAAGAGTTAAACATGAAAAGAGAAAGGCTTAAAAAAACCAGCAGGATCCTTGATTTCCTGAAGCAGACAAGGGAACTCTACAAAGCTGTCAGGGCTTACTTAAGAAGCGAGTACATAAAGACCATTGAAGCTAATATGCAGAGGATAGTTGACTACATAAGAGACCCTGAAAGGAACTATGTAGTCTACTTAAAAAACGACTATTCACCAGTGGTAAAGGTAGATGGAGAGGAAAGAGAAGTTTCATCTCTTTCAGGTGGTGAAAGGACAATACTTGCAATAGCATACAGAATAGCTCTCTCACAAACTGTTTACACAGCTAAAACAGGGAAAAAACTCGGTGTTTTAATCCTCGACGAACCCACTGAGAGCCTAGGCCATGAAGATGAATCCATAAATAGACTTGGAGAAATGCTTAGAAACCTTAAGGATTTCGAACAAATAATAGCGGTTTCTCACAGTGAGCATTTCACAGATTACGCGGATCACCTTATAAGGGTGAAGTATGAAGCAGGTAGAAGTATCCTTTACTGAACCATGCTTTTTCTAATAAAAACAAGTATAGGTTTCCCTGGGGGGTAAAGTAAAACCTGTACCGTAAAAGGAAATGTGAATTAGATAAGTTCCTTTTCCATTAGGTAGGCATCTGAACCATCTATATAATATTTCCTTAAAACCCTGATAATTTTGAAGCCGAATGCACTGTAAAGTGAAATTGCATCTAAGTTACCCCTTTTAACTTGTAGTGAAACCCCTTTAATTCCCTCCTCCCTGAGAATCTTAATTGTTTCCCTGAGTAAAGCTGACCCTATGCCCTTACCTCTGTAATGCGGGTGAACAGCCAATGAAACGATCAGTCCCCCCTCCCCCCTTTTCTCAGCGACCATATAACCTACAACTCTGTTATCATATTCAGCCACTAAGAAAAGGTAGCTTCTTCCATCAACAAAATAATTGAAAACATAGTTTGGATAGGCTTCGGCTCCGAAGCATAACTCCTCTATCTTGACAACCTCTTTTATATCTTTTCTCCCACCAGGTCTAATCCTCAAATTAACATTTGTCATGAAGCCTCACCTAAGGGGATGGAAAAATTGTATCTGTAAAAAATGTTTAATTAAAGAAATTATAAAAGAACATTTTTCAGTTGGGAAACGCTTAACTGAAAAACAAACATGTATCAACATTTATATAATCATCACCCTGAACATATAAGTATGGAAGGGGGAGTTGAGGGGCTGGTGCTGGTTATAAAATGAAAGCCTTAACACCTCAAGAAAAACCTTTAATATCTTAGATACTGAAAAGGGGCTTAAAACCAGCACCAGCCGACATATATTAGCTTTTCCTGTTAAATTTGAAAGTTAAACTTTATTTCCAGAGTTCCTTTACTAAAAGGTGGACACCTAAACCAAGTGAAACAGCGCTAATCAAACCGGTCCAGGTCCAATAATAAATTGAAAGAGTGGTTAATAAACTGTAGAGACCACCTGAAACTGAAAAAAATATTTTCCCTTTCACACCTATTTCTCTTCTGCATCCTAAATGAACAAGGTAAACACCTAGACCCCCCAGGAATCCACAAAGCCAATAAAACCACCTTTGGTTAACTGGAACCCAGAGAAAAGAGGAAGAAATCCAAGCCACAATTATGAAACCCCCTATCCAAAGATTCAAGTTGAACCTTTCTTCAACTTCGCCTTCCATGTCTCCCCCCCAAGAAAAATATAAACGGTGAACCGAGAAAGGGGTTTAGAGGATTCTTTAACTATGGAAACGTGTGAAAAGAAAACTTAAAAAAGTAGCTGATTAAAAGATGAGCAACAATTATTTCCTGGTTTTCCAGTGAAGGGATTATTTATTTTCTAGAACACTTAAGAGTTGCATATCACCTCCGGCTTTAAATGTTCTTTACCAAAAATTGTTTTTGGTGGAAAACCTTAAAAATTTTTAAAAACAAATCCGATTTCCAATTAAGAAAAGTCTAAGCAACCCTTTTAGAAAGTGATGAAACATGGACCTAGTATACATATCCTTTGCAGCTGGAGTAGCTGCTATGATAACAGTTGCATATTTAGCTGATCAGATCAGGAAAATGGAAGTAGGAACCCCGGAGATGGAGAAAATAGCTTCATATATACAGGAAGGAGCTAAAGCTTTTCTTAAAAGAGAATTTAAAACAATAGCTTACTTCATCATTATTCTAGCTCCACTGCTATGCATATTTCTAAGATGGGAGGTAGCCCTTGGCTTCATCCTAGGGTCCACTTTATCTCTCTTAGCGGCATACATTGGAATGAGTATAGCTGTAACAGCAAATGTTAGAACAGCTAACACAGCTAGGAAGCAACCCAGCAAAGCAGTTATGGTAGCGTTTAGGGGAGGAGCAGTTACAGGTTTATCAATAGTGGGAATGAGTATAATAGGGTTAAGTATACTCTTCCTAGCCTTCGGTAGACAGCCGAGTCTAATAGTGGGATTCGGGGTGGGGGCAAGCCTAGCTGCTCTTTTCGCTCAATTAGGAGGAGGGATATATACAAAAGCAGCGGATATAGGGGCGGACTTAGTGGGGAAAATAGAAGCTCAAATACCAGAGGATGACCCGAGAAACCCAGCGGTAATAGCTGATCAAGTAGGAGACAACGTAGGAGACTGTGCAGGGAGAGGCGCTGATCTTTTTGAATCCTTCTCGGACAACATAATTGGGACGATGATACTTGGATTGGCTTTCATGGCGCACTATGGACACTACGCAATAATATTTCCTCTATTGGCTCAATCAGTTGGTGCAATATCCACGATAATAGCGACTTTCACTATTAAACCAAGTCGAAACCCGACGAAGCCAATCTACATCTCATTTCTAACTGCGGGAATCATAAACTTACTGGGATTCTACTTCCTAACAAATTATTTATTAAATGATCCTGAATTGTTTTACTGTGCAGCGATAGGGCTAACTGCAAGCTTAATAGTGGCTGTGATAATTTTATACTACACGGGAACCGGTAATAAACCGACAATTGAAATAGCGAGGTCGTCTCAAAGTGGACCTGCCATAAACATCATAACTGGTTTAGCGTATGGCTTAGAAAGTTCAGTGACACCGTTATTCCTAATAGCAGTTGTAACGATTCTATCATACTACTTGGCGGGTGGAGGCCTAGTAGGTGTGTACGGGATAGCCACGGCAACACTTGGTATACTTTCAACTACTGGGATAATAATGGCCTCCGACACCTTTGGCCCTATCTCAGATAATGCAGATGGAATAGCTGAAATGTCCGGGATTTCAGGGGAAATAGGAAGTGCCCTTGAATCACTGGACTCAGTAGGCAACGTAACCAAGGCTGTTACCAAGGGGTATGCCATGACCACGATGATACTCACAGCGGTTACAATACTGTTCGCATACTTTGCTGAGGCATCCCACAGACTCGGAATAAAACTAGTAGATATAAATGCAATCACTGTTAACCTTGCAAACCCAGTGGTAATAGTGGCAGCCATAATAGGTGCATCAATCCCATTCCTATTCTCAGCGATGGCTATCAAAGCAGTGGGGAAAACAGCTAACCAAATGGTGGAAGAAGTTAGAAGACAATTCAAAGAGATAGATGGATTAATAGAGGGGGAAGCAAAGCCTGACTATGCAACATGTGTCGATATATCAACAAAAAATGCTTTAAAGCATATGATAACTCCAACACTGCTTGTATTGATAAGTCCAGTCATTATGGGTTTCCTATTCGGAGTGTGGGCTCTTGCAGCCTATTTAATAGCATTGAAAATTGTTTCAGGGTTACTGGCAATTTTCATGATCAACGCAGGGGGGGCATGGGACAACGCTAAAAAATTTATAGAACTAGGGAATCTAGGCGGCAAAGGAACATCAACCCATGCAGCAGCTGTTATAGGGGACACCGTGGGGGACCCCTTAAAGGACACAGCTGGTCCCTCTCTACACATACTTGTCAAATTGGAAAACATATTATCTATCACTTTACTTCCACTGTTTATTCAGTATGCATTGTTCTGGTAAAGGGGTTTTTGTTTCTATTCCCTTCTTTTCCAATCACCTCTGTTCTAACCATTTTATCCATAATTTAAGATTTCCTCTGTTTCCCACTGTCACTCTTTTAACAAATGTTAAATATCCTTTGATAGAAGCCGAGAGATAAGTATGTGAGGGAAAAATAGCATGGGATATGGAAGCAGATTAATGGAGAATTTGCTTGAACTTTAAATAGTTTTTAGTTTAATTTTATTTTTGAGTGATAGAGATGGGTGAAGTTAACATAGTTGAAACCGAGGCTAGGAAAATTGAAAACCCTGTGATAGTGATTGGTTTGCCAGAAGCAGGGTTAGTTGGTACAATTTCATGTATGTACATCATTAAGTCCCTGGAAATGGAAGAGGTAGGGTACATTGAAACTCCTTTCACGTATCCTGTTCTTTTCCTTCATAAAGGGAAAATAGCGGAACCAATTAGGATATTTCAGAAAAACAGCATCTTTTTAGTTTCCTCTGAAATAGCAATTCCACCTGAGGGGCTTTTCAGCTTAGTGAAAAAACTAGCTGAATGGATAGATCGAAAGAAATCTAAACTTGTCTTGATGCTTGGTGGAATCCCCACTCCTAACAGAATGGAGATTCAGAAACCAAGGTGTTTCGGAGTTATATCAGAGGAAAAATTGAAAGACATCCTGGAAAAAGCAGGTGTTGAAAGACTCGGTGAAGGGATAATGGTTGGACCCTACTCTATGCTCCTCAGGGAAGCAATTAAAAGAAACTTTCCAGCAGTTGCCCTGTTGGCTCAATCCTACAGCAACCTTCCAGACCCAGGGTCAGCTGCCTCTGTGATCCAGGCACTTAACAAGATAATAGGGACAGAGATAAAAGTAGATGAACTTTTACAGAAGGCTGAAGAAGTAAGGATAAGGTCTAGGGATCTAATGAGAAGGACAAGTGATGTGATGAGGAGAATGGGTAAGGCAAGAGAACTAGAAACTCCTTCAATGTATATTTAAAAGGGGAAGGTGTCCATTTTGACTGGGAAAAAAGGGAAAACTTTCTGGGAAGAAATAGAGGAAAGATTTGAAAAAATAATAAGGGAAATGGAGGAGAGAATAGATAAAACAATGGAGGAAGCCACGGAGTTTTTTCCATTGGAGAAACCTTTATGGAACGCTGAAAAATGCTGTTTAACTCCTCTCATCGAGGTTCAGAACCTGTCAGATGAAATAATACTAATGATTGACCTACCTTACGTAGAGAAGAAGGGAGATATAGAGTTAGATGCAACTGAGAAAACAGTTGAAATAAAAGCTAAACTTAAAAGACCCTACAGATTTGAGGGATGGGGGACAGTGCAAAAGGAAATAGACTTCAGAACCTATAGAAGGAAAATTAAACTTCCAGAGGAAATAATCCCTGAAAAAGCTCAAGCAACCTTTAAAAACGGCATATTAAAGGTTAAACTACCAAAGAAAGTCAAGGCGAAAAAAATTAGAATAGACTAGGTGGCTCAGTAGTTTGTTCTGTGACTATGCTTCTCTGTTACTTAGAGCTTTTCCTTGACTCTTTAAGGAATCACTAGAATACTTAAAACCCTTACAGAAAATTTGTTAAGTGAACTTATAGGTCTGTGAAATTTAAATTGTACTGTTTAAACAATTTATTTAATGGATAATCTCCGTAGCCTTCTTGACGAGTTAAATTTGAAGTTAATGGATATTGAGAGGTGAGATGATACAATTTGCCCAAGGGATGGGATGGAATAATTTCTCGATATGTAAACCGTAAATTTTCACGTCCAGTTGCCGGTTTCTTAGCTAAAAAAACACGGATAACGCCGAACCATGTGACAATACTAAGCTTCTTACTCGGGGTTTTTTCCGGGGTAGCGTTTTCCTTTCACCAGAGCATAATTGGAGGGGTATTGGCTCAGACGGCCTCTATAATGGATGGGGTGGATGGAGACTTAGCTGTTTTAACTCGAAATGAATCAAGGTTTGGGAGCTACCTAGACTCAGTCCTCGACCGTTACGGCGATGCAGTGATAGTTCTAGGCTTAATGTTTAATGTTTTAACATTTAAGGGAGACTTCATTAAAGTTTTACTTGTATCTTTTACAGCTCTTTTCGGCTCCCTAATGGTAAGTTACAGCAGGTCAAAAGCTGAAAGTTTAAATGTTTTTTTTAAAACCGGTATTTCCGGTTATGCAGCAAACAGAGATGTACGTCTATTTGTAATCATGATCGGTGGGATATTAAATCAAGCTTACATTACACTGGTAACCCTTGCTGCGATAACAAACTTTGTTGTTTTTAAAAGACTATTTGATGTAGGGAAGAAAGGGGGATGAACCCTGTTAATGAGGATAGTTCAGGTTCCTTTGCGGTGTTATGGGATATGCCGAGTTGAAGGGGTTAATGGAGCTTAGTTCCCATTGTTACCTAGGTGATGGAGGATAAGGGAAGAAGATTTTCTGGACATGGTGATGGTTTCAGCACAGATAGCAGCTTCGTTAGAGGTTAGTGGTTGGCCTAAGCCTGGAAATGTCCATAGAACAGCTGATTTCCCTGATACAACCTTTGAGGAGTTCATAGCTGGAGCTGTTTCACTTGGCCCACCTGTTAGATTGGCTGCTGAAAGAGGGGTAAAAGTGGGGAGGAGGAAATCAGCTATTGACCAGGTTGGTGTCGGTGGACTTATACTACAAGCTGTTCGGAATGTGAATTCTTGGCATAAAGGTGGAAACACTCATCTCGGTATTAGTTTACTTTTCATACCTTTAGCTTCAGCAGCAGGTTTGACTTTCATTGAAAACGGATTCCTAGACATTAAAACTTTAAGGAGCAACGTTATTCGTGTTTTTAAATCTACCACTGCATCTGATGCATTAGAAACCTATGAAGCCATAAATGAGGCTTCTTCTGCTGCATTAGGGAAAGTTCAGAGTTTAGAGGTACCTGACCTAACGGATCCAAAGTGGAAGGAAAAAATTTTGGGAGAGAGGTACACCTTGTTTGAGTTAATGGAGATTTCCTCTGAATGGGACAATATTTCAAGGGAATGGGTGACAGGGATGGAGATATCATTTGACACGGGGTTAAAGGAATTCTCCAAGGTTTACGGGGAAACAGGTAATGTTAACGTGGCCACTGTACACACCTACCTGAGGATACTGTGTACCTACCCCGACACATTTATTGCGAGGAAGGTTGGAGTTAAATTCACAGATGATATCAGTGAAGCCGTGAAAATAGGTTTAAAGACTTCTCTTGAAATATCTAGGAGAGCCAAGGAGATTTTAGAGAAAGATGGTTTAATGAGCAGTGAGGGTAAGAAATTAATTGAGAAACTGGATTTTGACCTAAGGAAAAGGAATTTGAACCCTGGAACAACCGCTGATTTAACAGCTAACTCGATTTTCCTAGCTGTCTTAAACGGTTTTAGACCCTGATAGCCCTGTATCTAGGATTCTTTGACTTCAGCCCCTTTGTTTTGAGGTGAAGCCAGGAAAACATTTGTTTTAACGGTTAAAACATCTTTTAATTCATACTTTACGTCTTCAGCTTCTCATTTATTCCCGTATAAACCGTAAAAAGCAG
>JAOZFL010000050.1:0-1180 GCA_027491455.1 Thermoproteota archaeon
CTCAAACTTGAACTTAGAGCTAGGAGCATGAACGAGGTTTTAAGGAGGCTATTGGAAACATGGAAACAGAAACAGTCAAAGCAGTAAAAACTATAACAATTCTATTTCAGCCCAACAATGATATAGTTAGGTTGCTGGAAACATTTAGGGATATAGTTAACTATTGTGTTCAGGTTGGTCTGGAAAAAGGGGTTACTTCAAGGTTTAAGCTTTCAAACATTGTTTACCATAAGCTTATAGAGTATGGTTATCATTCATGGTATGCTTTATCTGCAATTGAAACAGCTACAACCATTTTGAAAAAACTATCGGAAAGCTAAACGTAGGAGGCATAACGTGAAAACTCCTAGAGCTAGAAAACCTATGGCTAAAATTGGTAACCAAGCTTTGAAGCTGGTTGAGGACAAGCTTAGAATACCATTAAAACCTAGGCAATATTTCTACGTTAAATTGTATGAGAGGGCTAGAAAGCTTCTGGCAAAACATAAAATTGGCTCTGTAACCTTAACCGTGGATAAGGTTTGCATAGCTTTTTCCAAAACCGTTAAAACCGAGGATAAACCTAATGGTTGGGTAGCTATTGATGTAAATGAAACTAATGTTACAGCTGTAAGCTCCAATGGAGAAATAAGGGTTTACAACCTTTCACAGTTGAGAAAGGCTAGTTATGGAGTTTTTGAGAGAAAACGGAGACTTCAACAGAAATACTGCAAGGACAGACGTAAGTTTAAGAGAGCTTACTCAAAAATCTCTAGAAACTACCACAACAAGGTTTCAACTACATTGCATCAAGTTTCTAGATCCATAGTTGAGTGGTGTAAGGCTAATGAATATGGGTTGATTCATGAGAACTTGAATGAGCTGAGGAAAAGTGTAAACAAGAAAGTTAAACGCTTCAACAAGTTTAATGGAAAAGTTCAACTAATCTCCAAACGTTCTAAAAGACTTAAGAGAAGGCTTAACAATTGGTGGTTTAAAAGATTTCTAAATCAAATAGCTTACAAATGCACATGGGAAGGTATTAAAGTAACTGAAAGCAAACATAAAGGTTCAAGTTCCATATGTCCGATATGTGGGTTTAAACTTGAAGTATACCCGAACAGGACTGTGAAGTGTTTGAAATGTAGTTTCAAATGCGATAGAGATACAGTAGCATGTTTAAACCTTCTCAGATGGGAGG
>JAOZFL010000050.1:1319-3458 GCA_027491455.1 Thermoproteota archaeon
AAAGATGCAACAGAACCAAAATGGGAAAAGTTTAATTATGTAAGGGGGTATGTCTATTTAATTTACTTGAGTTGATTTGAGAGGCCCTGGTGGTTTTGTGGGTAAGTCAATTGTTTACTTTGCAGGGGCTAGGTCGCTTTATAGGACTCATAGCTTGGAGAAGAAAATTGAAAGGTTATTTAATGCCTTGGGTTTAAGAGGTTCAATTGAAGGGGGGGATAGAGTTGCAATTAAGGTTCATTGGGGATCTGAAGGGAACACCAGGTATTTAAGGCCTATTTACGTTAAGAAAATAGTTGAACTTGTTAAAAAGGCAGGTGGGACACCGTTTATTTTTGAAAGTGTTGGGCATGGTGTTTCAGGTCCAAGGGCAACCATGCGCTACCTTGAAGTGGGATTTAGCCATGGATACACACCTGAGTTCATAGGGGCCCCTGTTGTGTTGGGAGGCGGTTTTAGGGGGAACGAAGTAGTTGAAGTGGATCTGCCTGAGGGTATCCAACTGAAAAGGGTTTCTCTTGTTAGGGAAGCTGTTGAAGCAGATAAACTCCTAGTTTTAACCCATTTCAAGGGGCACAGTGAAGCTGGTTTCGGCGGGTCAGTTAAAAACATAGGGGTTGGTTGCACAGGGAAGAAGGGTAAAACCCTGGTTCATTTTGAAACTCTCCCCTACGTAGATAAAGAACTTTGCGATGGATGTAAACTTTGCCTAGACACATGTGACGTTAAAGCCATTTCCATGATGGGTGAAACAGCTTACATAGATCATGGAAAATGCTGGGGATGCTGGAAATGTGTGGCTAAATGTAGAGAGCACTTCAGCGGGGATCAAAGTAAAACCGCTATAAAAGCAACTTTGTTGGATAGTAGAAGCCATCAGACACGAGTAGCAGAGCATGTTGCAGGTTTAATTAAAGTTTTAGGTAGGGAAAGGGTTTATGCCTTCAATTTCCTCTTAGATGTTACGCCTCTCTGTGACTGCCCCTCATTTAGTGATGTACCAATTGTGCCTGACCTAGGCATTCTTGCATCAAGAGACATTGTAGCTGTTGATCAAGCATCCTTAGACTTGGTTAATAGGGCTCCGGGGATACCTGGTTCCATGATTGAAGAGGTAGACGCCCTTGAACCAGGCTCAGAGAAATTTAGGTTTCTCTACCCTTACACCGATGGAGGGATACATCAATTGGTGGCAGCTGAGAAATTAGGGGTTGGAAGCAGGGACTATGAATTAGTGGTGTTAGAGGGAGACGATGTTGACATTTTGTTTAACAGGTTACTTAGGAAGATTGAAGCTTTAATGAAGCTTAAAAGAAAGATACCAGAGAAAATTTTCAGAGGTGAAAGAGAGATAAGGGATCTTTTGTCCCAGGAAAGATTCTCCGATGCTAAAGAAAGGATTTTGGAGGTAATGGATGAATTAGAGATAAAATGAGGGAGGTGTTCAAACATGTTTTCCCAGTGGAATAAAATAAAGGAAGTCTTAATTGTTAGGGGGGAAAGAGGCGAGGATCTCCTTGAAACAATTAAAGGGATCTGCATCGAAAAAAATGTTTCATCAGGTTTCTTTACCTGTATAGGGACCGTTGAAAAATACAGACTAGGTTTCTATGATCTAGAAAAGAGGAAATACTTGGAGATAAGAGGTGAAGGAGGCTTTGAAATAGGGTCCTGCATGGGGAACATATCTGTTGACGAAGAGGGGGGACTTGTTGTCCACGGCCACATGGTTTTATCAGATAGAAATGGAAGCTGTATAGGCGGCCATTTATTGGAGGGAAATGAAATAAGTGGAACAGCTGAAATAGTGATCGCTAAACTTGAAAAAGGCGTCAAAAGGAAAAGAGACCCTGAAACAGGGTTAAATCTCCTTTCACTAAGATAAAAAACCAACTGCTGAAAACCTCTCACACTAAAGCATAAAATGATGAAAAACGAAACATGGACATCCAATCAATGTTGGAGATATTGCTCAGCGAACACAGTTTCAAGGAGAAATGTTCAGGTGTAAAGATTACGGATTAAGGTACAACCTAGATTTAAACGGTGGCGTGAATATTGGTAACAGATTCCTCGGTACATGGTGAAGAGCAGGGCTGGGGTCTTTGACCGCTTAAACCGGTAACCAGTCCAAACCCC
>JAOZFL010000036.1 GCA_027491455.1 Thermoproteota archaeon
AACCCGTAGCCTACCCCGACAACTATGTTTAAAACTAAATTTTCTCCATGGACACCATATTCCTTCCATTTTCTCCCAGTTAACTTTTTATCCATTAAAGGAGAAGCAACCATCAAAAGATAAAACAGGTAGGTTCCAATTTGGTTCCTAGCTAAACCAGATAAAAATATTGCGGCGAAAGAAAATATAGCAATGACAACTGATATCTCCCCAGTTTTCACCTTGACAACTGGTTTACGCTGATATCTAAAAAGGATAAAGGTTGAAATCAAACCAAATGTAACTCCCAGTGACCCAAGTAAATACCTTGATTGAAACTGACCGTTGTAAAGCAAAAAACCCACCAAGTTTACATGGAATCAACGAGGAAACCTGATTTCAATCATGAAAATGAAAAACCTTTAAACATTAAATATCCCAATGAAATCTTTAAATACATTGATAACCCTGAGACATCTAGTCAGGGCTTCAGAGCTAGATAAAAATCAGCATCCATGAGGAACAGATAACCCATGGAAAAGTAGGGTTGAACTGGAGGATTCTTTCATAAAACCTTGTCCTCACACGTTGCAATCACTGGTGCGTTGACATCTTCGCTGCAAATGTTGACGTAAATATATAAGGGTTTAATCGTGTTTAACCCTTATCACCGGGAAATTCCCCATGTGAAAGTTGAGGGATGGAAAACGGAAACATTTACATGTCTCCCCTACCTCAAATGTTTCTTAGATGTGAGAACTAAAGAAAAGGGAAAACTAGGAATCCCTTGTGAAAACATAGGAGATGAAGTCATGTCTCCCCCTTCTCAATTACCCTGATTTCTGAAAATTTAATGGTTATAACTAAGCCAACAATTGTAAGCGGGACCCCTAACAGTATGGCCTTTTGACTTATTGAATCGTTTATTTTTGTAGACATAGCTATAGCAACTGTTCGATTTACAGTGTTTCTGATTCTGAAAACGTATTGGGTGTTGGCCTGTAAATTCAGTGAATATTTGATTTCATTTGTTGTTAGGTTAATTATCGGTTCACTTACATTATCGATGAATACGGTGAGAGTAACCTTTCTTGAGGAGTGTGAAGAAATGGAGTTTTCAAGGTGGCAATTAAACCAAGGTGAAAAAACTAGGTCGATGTAAAGCAATGGAGGCTTACCACCAGGTTGCGCAGTTGCTCCATAGATGGTGGCGTAGCCATAGGCAGGTGGAACCCTTACTTCACTGCTCATAAACCTTTCATAAACATCTATGTAACCGTGACAGACACCGCCAAATAAAAGGAAGCTTATCCCAACTAGGAGTATGGTTAAACCCATCGCAAAATTTTTTCGATGAATCAGTTGATACCTTTCCTCAACAACGTAGTCGTAGCGAATTTTTAACGCTGAACCTGAGATTAAAAGGAACAATCCTATCGCTGCCAATGGAGGGGAAAGCCATGCATAGGGATGAATCCTCACCCATTTAACCGTTGGAACCAGTCTCCACCTGGAAAACCCTAGTATCTCCACTGATATTTCATGTCGGAACATTCCGATTTCACAGTATATTGAGGATACAGCTGCCAAAGTTAAAGACATTGTTGAGACGAAAATCATTAAAACCCCGATTTTACCTAAGAGGGGAACACCAAACAACTGTTCTGTCTCCACAATCCACCCTAAAGTTAAAAAGAAAGCGGCAAGTGTTAAAGTTAAAGATGAAACCCATTGACGTTCAGGGACCCAGAAAAGGATCCCTACAAGGAAAAGTATAAAACCAATGATTATTGATCCCTTACCCAAGTATGGTTTTGGGAATCTGTTTAAAAAATTCAAGGTTGAAACCCCCCAACTGTTAACCCCAGGCTTCTATAACCTTGTTTCAACTCCATGTTCATTCCTTGTTTAACCCTTACCCCCCGGTTTTAACCAGTCTTTTCCATGGAGCTAAAGACTTTTCCATTAATTCCGTGTAACTATTTTATGGCTGCCGGGGTTCCATTGGCAACGTTGTACAAGACCAGCATTGTTTCTGTATGTTCAACTGATTCATATTGGGGTAAATAAACAATTAGGAAATTTGTAAGGGTTTCCCAGTCCTTAACTCTTACCTTTAAAAGGACATCGAAGGGACCTGTGATTATCTGGGCATCCTCAATCCAAGGCATGTAACCCTTGGTTAAGCTGTCCTTAACTATTTTCTCGGTTAAAACTATTTGGTTTGAAAGTCCATTTACAGGTTTCTCCCTTTTAACCCTCATCAAGATGTAAGCCGTAAATTTATAGCCGAGTGAGGAGGGATCCACGTTTACACTGTACCCCCTTATTATTTTTCTTTTCTCCAAGCTGTAAACCCTTTCAGTTATCGTTGTTCTAGGTTTCCCCAGCTCTTTAGCCAGTTGAGACCACTTTATTCTCCCATTCCTCTGCAATATGTTTAATATTTTCTTGTCAAGTTCATCCAAGAAATTTTTCACCTCTTTTTAGATGTTAAAGGTTTCAACTTGGTTCCCCCTGTTTTTAAGCTGAAACCGAGACTTTGCTGACTCTTATTGCAGGTGTAAATACATCTCCTACAACTCTAACCTCCCTGGCTACACAGTTAACTTCTCTAAGTATATCCTGTATGTTACCTGATATCATCGCTTGCTTCACTGGATACTTTATTTCTCCCCCCTCTATTTTAAAGGGTAGATAAGCTACAACTGAGAATTCACCGGATGGAATGTTAGCGGTGTGTGTACCCATAAGAGAGTAAACATATAAACCTTCCCCCACCTCTCCAATCATTTCATCTAGGCTTTTCCCCCCTCTATCAATAACTATGTTACTGGGTTGAATCAAAGGTTCACTTCTATAGTCTCTGAAACCGTTCCCTGTACTTTTACTTTCCATTTTCCCCGCCCAATAATTGTCGTAGATAAAGGATTTCAGGGTTCCTCTATCCACAACCACTGTTTTTTGGCAGGGGGTTCCCTCATCATCGAACCCTGAACTCCCTAAACCTCCAGGTAACAGTCCATTGTCTTTTACGGTTAGGTTTTTACTCGCTATTTCCTTTCCTAACCTGTTGAAGAAAGGGGTTCTTTTCTTGTACACATTGGAACCTGAAAGTTCAGGGAAAAGGATGCCCTTCATTAAATCTCTTACAGCGAAGGGATGGAAAACAACTTCTCCCTCAACCCTGTCTATTTTCCTCTTACCCAGTTGTTTAAGGGCAAGTTCAGCTGCGCCTCCACCCACCTTCTCAGGTTTAACTTTACTCAGCAATGTTGATGCTTGGTAATCATATCCAACACTTGTTTCACCTGTTTCAACTGCTACAGCGTAGGCATAAGTGGAAAAAGCTGTTTTTTCCTCGTATCCTTCTACTCCATGGCTGTTAATAATGCCTCTTTCCTCTGTGAAAGCTGAAATTTCACCGCTACCAGTCTTTATCCTTTCATCCAGTTTTATGGATTCTGTTAAGCTTAGAGCAGCCTTTAAAACATGGTCAGGTGTTATCTCAGCTATTTCAACGTCAAATATGTCTTTAACCGTTGAATATTTGCTTGGTGAAGGAAGAGACCTCCAATCCTTATCCTCCCTCCTTGATTTAGCCACTGAAACCGCTTTTCTAATAGTTTCATCAATTGATTCCTTGTTCAACTTGCTGGTGTAGGAAAAACCCACTTTATTCCCCATAATAACCCTTATCCCTACTCCTCTGCTTAAACCATAATTAACCCCTTTAACCATTAATTTCTCAATTTTAACAGATATTTCCCTTGACATTGTGATGAAAGCTTCAGCTTCTGTAGCCCCTTCCCTTTCCGCTTTATCCACAGCGTACCCAGCTAAATCTAAGATAAATGTTTCCTTATCTCTTTCTTCCATCCATAACACCCAAAATACAAAGGGAAAGGAAAAAAAATTGAATATATAACAAAGTCCTTTATTACATTAATATTTTATAGAAACAGGAAAACCCCTCTCTTTAGAGGGAGAATGAATTTCATTAAACTTAAATACATGGGCTTCTAATCTCAATTTTTGTAGTTCCTTAGGATAAGGGGTTTTTCCTCTTTCTCCAAGGCATCTTCTATCGTGTGGTGATTAAGCCTATGATTCCTCGGTGGAGGATGCAAATGAGGAGAGGGAGCGGGGTTACCCTGAAAGGGGATAAAAACGATGATATTCCCCCGATGAACTTAAGAGGAGGACTGAGCTTGATGAACTCCAAGGCTTACATAGACTTACCAATACCCATGTAAGCTGAACCCCTCTCCATTAGAAGTTTTCATTTTATTGAGGGTGGATTCATTTTTGAAAAATTTTTATATTTAAGACCTAAACCTCTTTCTCATTAAAGGTTTAAACAGTTCTTGAGGGATAGAAAATGGATGTTGTTGTCTGTGTGAAACCGGTGCCTCTGAGCGAGCAGGAAATCACTGTACGTGAAGATGGAATGGATATCAAAAGGGAGGACCTAAAGTATGAGATAAATGAATGGGACAACTATGCACTTGAGGAAGCTTTACTGTTGAAGGAGAAGTATGGGGGAAAAGTCACAGTTGTAACTGTTAGCTCTGAGCAGAGGAACCCAGAGTTTATGATTAGGGAGTGTTATGCGAAGGGTGTGGATGAAGCTATAATGGTGTTAGACGATGTCCTCGATGAACTTGATGCATTCGCTGTTTCAAGGGTTCTTTACCATGTAGTAAAGGATTTAAAGTTCGACTTGATTTTTACAGGTGTCCAAGCCTTCGATGACAATTATGCATCGACTGGTGCAACACTTGCCTCTCTTCTAGGGGTACCACATGCCTCAATTATAACTAAAATCGAAGTTTCACCGGGTGAAGGAGTAGCAAGGGTTAACAGAGAACTTGAAGGCGGACTTGAAGAGGAAGTCGAAGTTAAACTACCAGCTCTTTTCACCATTCAAACAGGGATAAATCAACCTAGATATGCCTCTCTACTCAAGATAAGGATGGCCATGAAGAAGGAAATAAAGAAAATAGGGCTTGAAGATCTTGGTTTAAACAGGGAAACCATCCTTGGATGGAGAAGAACCTTTATTAGGAGAATGTATATACCCAAGGTTAAAAAGGAAACCCTTTACATTAAGGGGGCACCGGAGCAAATGGCCTCTAAATTGGTTGAGTTGTTAAGGGATAAAGGGGTTTTGAGGAGATGAAAATGACTGAAATCATGGTTGTCGCTGAGCATAGAGAAGGAGAGATCAGGGAGATAAGCCTTGAAATGTTAACCAAGGCAAAGGAAATCGCAGATGAAATCAATGCAAAGGTTTCATCGGTTATCCTGGGGCATGGAATAGACCACTTAGTAGAGGAACTAGCCTCTTATGGTCAGGACAGAGTCTACTATTTAAGAAATGAAAAACTTGAAAACTACACAATTGACGGTTACAAATCAGCTTTAACCAGTTTCTTAGAGGATAGAAAACCAGTTTTAACAATGATAGGCCACACAGCCATGGGTTTAGATTTCGCACCAGCTTTAGCTGTTTCACTTGACACCCCACTGGTCACAGATTGTATAGATCTGAAATTTACCAATGGACAGTTACAGGTGACTAGACAAGTTTATGGGGGTAAAATAAACGTTGAATTAAATGTTCAGAAACATGGAAGCTACATTGCAACTATCAGGCCCACCGTTTTTAAACCTCCTGAGAAAACTGGTTTGAAGGGGGAAATAGAGGAGGTTACCCTTAAAATAGAAGGGGAATTCAGAACAAAGTTTAAAGGATTTATAAAACCTGAAATAGAGGACATAGACATTTCCCAGGCAGATGTAATAGTGTCTGTTGGGAGAGGGATAGGGGAAAAAGAGAACATAAAGATAGCTGAGGAACTAGCAAAGGTTATTGGAGGCGTCCTAGCTGCTTCAAGACCAGTTGTAGATAATGGATGGTTACCGAAAACAAGACAAGTTGGACAGTCAGGGAAAACAGTTAAACCAAAGCTTTACCTTGCACTAGGCATCTCAGGTGCTACACAGCATTTAATGGGAATGAAAGATTCAGAGCTAATAGTAGCCGTGAACAAGGACCCCAATGCACCTATCTTCGACATTGCAGACATAGGCATAGTAGCTGATCTCTTCGAAGTAGTCCCTGTCTTCATTGAACAATTGAGAAAATAGACATCGATCCCCCTCTAACCATTTTTAAATGACGCCGCAATTAAATTAAAGTGACAGCTCAAAGAGTAGCTCTCTCTTAACAAGGGAAAAACTTTCGGTAACCAAGAAACACTTGACACTTTCCATGGCTTAAGCTGGAATTAATTTTAACGTTTATCAGTGACTCGTCTCATAGATAAATTCATAAGCTTTCCCGCTGGAACATGTTTAACCATGGGCTCCACCAGCTTTTAAAGGTTTGGAGGTTAAATAAAACTCTTAAATGTTTCGCTTTCACCCCGCTGCTGAAACATGTGGGATTTCCCGCTCACGATGTTAAATCCTCTCTGTCTATTTTCCTCAACAGGATTCTACGTTCACCATGTGATCTAGGGATTACACCTAATCTGTGATTGATTTAGGAGTTTACAGCTATTATTATCGATAAGAAGGCTTTATCCACAATGTCTCTGTAAAAGCAACACATCATTTGTTTTAAGAGATCCCTTAAATTCTTCCTTGGCATAGCTTAAAATCTCCTCAGTAGTCGCTAAGGAAACATCAACGTTGCATCCAACCGATTCTCTTCACCTTATCATAAGAGTTAATCCAAGTATATTTAATTAAATCTTCTTTTTTTAACTTTAGGAACCTAGCTCTTACTATGTTATCTCTGCAACTTCTACTGCTCCAAAAAGCTTAGAGTGTCTCAGAAGAAAATTTAGTATTAATGGTTTTTGATGTAACAACTCCGCTAAATAATTGTAATTTTTGGCGAAAATTTTATAATTTCACCGTTAAGATGACCACTGTATTTACGCAATGAATAAACCATGGTTTTTCCCACTCAAAAAATTTAAATAACTTTGACGGTGTACCGTTAGCGATTCAGTGTTCAAAGGGGGAAGCCGCTGGTTTAAATCAGTGGTAATTCACAGGTATTTGTATTTCACAGGTATTTGTATTTTAAGTATTAGATTTATAGAACATTGCAGATGAGAGAAGGAGGAAAATAGAGGTAGCTATTTCAATTGAGGGCTGTGAAGGGGGTAATGGTAAGAGGAAAAGCTAAAATAACCACCTGCAATGTTCATGAGATTGAAGAGTGTTTTTCATCTTTACAAGGGAACTTATAAATGTATTAAAGGATTGATGAGCATGGAGCCAAACAGAGTAGCCACGGGAACCATAAATTTAACCATAATGCAAATAGTGGACACCTTGATAGCTTTCATCTTCTACCTAGCGATTACAAGGGTGCTCTCACAAAGTGAGGTTGGTTCACTTTCCCTGTTACTCTCGGTCATGGCAATGTATAACACATTGACACTGCTTGCCCTGAACAATGCAGCTATAAAGTACATATCGGAGTTTAAGGGGCAAAGAAACGATGAAATGGCTTCTGCAGCCGCAAAGAAAATTCATAAAACTATTTTAACGATCTCCATCATTTCTTTCCTTGTAACTCTGACCCTAACCCCTTTACTGTTAAGATTCACGAAAACTAGTGTGACAAGTGTTATAGCGACTTTGCTCACAGCCTTCATCTTAAACCTGACAAGCTACTACGGAGGAGTAATGTTTGGCCATGGCATGTACAAAGCAGTGGCGATTCAGAATATAATCTACTACTCTACAAGTAGGTTTCCTGCTTTAGGATTAGCGTACACAGGTTTAAAGCTTCCAGGGGTAATGATAGGCTTCCTTTCAGGGGCAGCAACATGTTTAATCTTCTCACTCATCATTCTGCATGGAAAAACAATTGAAACTAAAGTGGATTTCCCATTAAGAAGGGCATTAACTTTCAGCTTACCAATATACCTCACAAACATAATAATTTTAATGCAAAATTGGTTAGACGTAGTTATCCTTTCATCCATGGCTGGTTTAGCTGTGACAGGAGCATACTACATGGCTGTGAGAAGTGCATTGATCCTCTCAATACTTTGGATGCCCCTGTCATCAACTCTCTTCCCAGAACTTTCATCTATGTATGGAGCTAAAAGGAAAGGGGCACTTGAAAAAGCCATGGAAACCTCAATCAAAGTAACAACGCTTATAGTGATGCCTGTCAGCCTTACACTGGCAGCGGCTTCACCAACAGCGCTTTCAATAGCGTACGGAGAGAAATACGTTCAGGCAGCTGCATCTTTTGCTGTCATAGCTTTCTTCATGATTCCAATGGCTTATGGCTCCCTATACTCATCAACTCTTCAAGCAATAGGGGAAACAAAGCCAATTTTAACGGCAGGCACCATTTCAACAGCGATCTACATATCATCCCTGTTAATCTTTGTTAGGCCTTTAGGCTCCATGGGAGCAGCCATGTCCAGGGCAACTATGGGTGCAGCTACGTTTATAGTGCTCCACTTGGCAACCAAGAAACACTTAACCATAAAACTAGACCTTAACTCAACATTGAAAATAATTGTTTTATCCATG
>JAOZFL010000086.1 GCA_027491455.1 Thermoproteota archaeon
GGCAAACCATCATTCTTTAAAAACTTAAAAAGGAGGAAACCATAGGCCACTTGTTCCAACCATTTTCATTAAATGAATCTATAAAAATCGCGTAAAAAGAGATGGCGCCGATAATATTGAAAGAACACATACAAGAAACTATAGGGGAATGACTAGAGCTAGATACATAGGGAAAATAATTCTAAGAACAGAAGCTGAGTTAAAGGAAATGTTTACAGAAAGGTTCCTTTTTTTAACGGGAAGATTTATCTCTTTAGGGATAGCTACTTGTTCAAACTTAAAATTAAACAAAGGTTTAATGGTTTTTGGCGAAGAGAAAATAAGAAATGTAATGTAATTATTTGATTTCCCGACTTTCTTGTATAAGTGTTTTTATCAGTGTTTCTACTTGTTCCACGGTGAACCTTTCAGTTGTGTATATACCTATTTCAAAGTTCCTCTGGAGGCTTGTCAACCTCAAATTTGCAGATGTCAATAAAAGCTGTTTCCTGTTGATGTAGATCTTTGAATGCAGGTTTTTCAGGGCCCTTGTCTCCACTGTTAAACCTCGTTTGGCTTTCAACAATGCTCTGAGGTGTCTCAGTTCTTTCTCGCTTCTATCCCGGGTTATAAGTACCAATTTAGCTTTTCTCAGCCTTCGAAGTTTATGGTCGAGAGATGTTGAAAGGTAAGTATATATTTTATCTAGGTATGGGGATACAAGTGTAGTTTCAACGCTGGTTGAATCCACGACAACATATATTAATGAATAAAGAAGCAGCTTCTCAGTTAACCTTTTCCCCATAGGCGATCGAAACGACACGGTCCAAACAACGGTGTGCTCTATGGAAGGATAATTCCAGAGATGAGGAGGAAGGCCTTCATAGACAGCTGAAGAGGGACAGCGAAGTACAGGGAGGAAGATAGAAAGAAGATCTTGAACAACCCAGGAAATTACGAGCTGCAAGGTAAGAGTCATTTGCTCAACCAATCCTTTAGGATTGTGGCAAGGGACAGATAGCGGAGAAAATTAAAATAGAGGTTTCGAAGCTGAAGAACCTTCAAATAGTTGTTCCTTTTTTAAATATGGAACCAGCGGTCTAAACCCTTTTTGAAGTCGTGGTTAGAATACGAGTTTGTATTTTGTTTTCTTCCCTTTCCCTTCCTTAACTATCAATCCTTTTCTCTGTAGTTTTCCAAGTAACTTTCTAATAGTGCTTTCTTTCAGTTTTAGTTCTTTTTCAAGTTCCTTTCTAGTGGTTTTTCCCTTTTTCAATATGTAGTTTAGGATTTTCCTTTCATTTTCCCCTGTTTCCTCGCTGTATCTACTTTTTATTTCTGCTTTGAAGAACCCATTTGAATTGAATATCGGTTCTCCGTTGCCGTTTAAAATGCATTTCTCCAGTACTTGTAATGTTCCCACCCCCCATTTTTCTATGTATCCCATGTTGTAAAGGATGTTAGCTATTTTCGGATTTCTAAGTATTGATCTGTGGGGTTTTTTCAGGTCTTCTAAGGTTATCCCTGGCGGCAGACCACCTGGATTCTCTATTTCAACATGGTCATTGAAGATTTTTATGTAGATAGGGCTTGCCACTGAGTAGTCTCTGTGGGTTATCGAGTTGATGATAAGTTCTCTTAGAGCCTGCAATGGATATTCATATATCTCCTTCCTCTTTAACCCATCAACTTTTATTTCCTTCCTTATTAATGAAGCAGTTTCGGTGTAGCTTTTCTCTATTTGTTCAAGTAGGTCTCCACCTATTTCCTTTTCCAGTATCGGCGTGGTTTCACCTAGGAACTTGCCTATTTTAACGGTGGCCCATGGTATTTTTGCCTGAGGGTTTTCGCCGAATACTAGAAGAGCTGCCAGCTTCACTTTTTTGTCACTTATTAAGCCAAGGTTTCTGAGAACTGAAATTTCATCTTTTGGAACCAAGGCCAGTCTACGTTTCCTTGCTTTCTCAATAAATTCTTTCACCTTGCTAAGATCTATGTCTTCAATGTTTGAGATTTCAATGTCCTCATAAGATAACTCGTAGGTTTTTCTTAGTAAATTTACAATTTCCTCCCTGTCCATCTTAACGTTACTCCTGCCGACACGTTTATATGCGATCCCCTTTGCGAAAACAGGTTTATCGCTTCTCTCTGAAACCTTGATCTCTATAACTTTTTTATCATGTATTTCCTCTATTTTTATTTCAGGGTAAATCTTTGGATCTGTGTTTTGAACAATTTTGTTTGAAAGATCCTCTAAAGTCCTTTTACCGATTTGGACACCGAGTACATTGCCCTGATCATCTACACCCACTAAGATTATTCCTCCCTTGGTATTAGAAAAAGCTGACACAGTGGCTAAAATATCACTGAACTCTGAAAGAGACCTCTTAAACTCAACAGTCATGCTTTCCCTATTTTTCAGTTGCATTTCCACCAAGTAATGGAATGTAAACATTTGAAAAATTATAAATTTAACGGTAAGTAACGGTAAGTAACGGTAACTATCACTTAAGTTGAGAGTTTCAGTCCAAGACATCTGTTAAGTTCCTTTTCTCAATCCTCCACTGTGCGTACCTGTACATATGTTCGCTGCCAACTATGTATATACCTGTGCTGTCAACAGCTACACCGCGAGCCTCTCCATTTACACTTTCTGTTTGAACCCATTTTATTTCTCCCTCTGCTTTAACGGTTGCCACAAGCAAAGTTGATGTTAACAGCGCCACCATTATTAATGCAACGAGTTTAGGGTGTGGAAACCTAGATAGATGATTTAAACCTATCCATCTTACCTCCTAGAAACATTTCTAATGGGTTTAAATGGAATAAAAAAAGATTTTTAAAGGGGCCTTTATCAATGGGTTTTATTTATTTGTCTCCACTGTTATTTCTGTTTCCTGCACCAATCCATCCATGTTTCCATCTATCCATCTTAGGAGTAGGAGGTGTTTACCGCTTTGCACATCCCAGTTTAAGGGTTTAGACATGTATTTGCATGCAGCATAGGTTCCATGCCATATCTGTTGTTTTCCAGTCCCAAGTAAACAACTGCTATGTCCCCTCTCCCCTCATTAAAACTGTTTTTCTCCACCTGGATCAATTGATCCTCAGCGTATATTTCATACTGGTTTCCTAGGTCCCTGAAACCAACATTGAAAAACTCGTTGAAGTATTCTGTAACCCTGTTCACCAGGGGTCCCCCGAAGCAAACAAGGTTTCCACTTTCATATTCATCGGTTTTAAGCTGTGAATCAGTTCTACCTTTGATTAATTCTGTTACACCTGCTAATCCGAAACCATTGGCTAAAAGAGCTGATCTAAGCACATCTGTTGAGAAAGCTGTTTCACCCGAAACATAAAATGTTTCAGTTGAGAAAATGCTTGGTATGCCGCTGAAGTCAACTCCAGGTGCTGCTAAAATATTGAAAGGCACAGCTATTTTATCACAAAGGATCCCAAGGCTACTAAGTGTTAATACAAGGTTATATGGGCTTCCATCTGGGTTAAACTTTGAACTATCCGTTAAAACTAACCTTTTAAACCCAGCATACCATTCATTTCTAGATTCAACGGTGACCCGGGTAGTCGATGGAATGAGGTTATGGTTAAAGTCTCGAATATCTAAACCTTCAACTTGGTTCCCATTTTTGTCGTACACTTCAACCGTGACTAAATACTCCCTTTCTACACCCCATTGATTAACTCCCCCCAGAGAACTTTATGCCCCTGATGTCCTTGTCCATATCAAATGTAACTTCATAAACTCAAAGTGAACTCATTGACCTGGAAGAACTAAATCTTTTAAGTGGCCAAGTTAGGCAACCCGTTTTTATTTTGGGATGCATTTTCCCTAGTTGAAAACTCTGATTTTCAGTTTTCAACCATGTATGAAGACCTGGTTGAGGATAGCTGCCTACTACTCACAAATCTCCATAAAAGCTTTGTGAGAAACTCATTATTGTACGGTTTACCCTTAACTCAACTGTTTTGTTTAGCAAGGTACTGGGCAGCTTAATAGTTAACCAACTATTAACCTTAGCAGGGTTGCTGAAAACATTATAAATAATTCGAATATCACTAACTCAACGGTTTAGAGTTCAACCACCACAGATTCCAATGTAAGTAATTCAAATGTGTTGAATAGCACTATAAAAGATGTTTCTA
>JAOZFL010000033.1 GCA_027491455.1 Thermoproteota archaeon
TCTTTACAGGTTTCCTTTACAATTTTCATCATTAGGTTTGTTATACCTGTTCCTGTTGAACCGGCTACAAGCATGTTGTGTTTAAGTTCTTCAAGTGGAACCTTAAATTTTAAACCTGAATAGTAGACCCCTAAAACATAGTTTTTACCTCTTCCTCCTGTTTCAATGATTTTTTCAACTGGGTGGGTAGGCTTCTTTTCTTCCTGCTTCCTTAGACCAGTCAACTCGGTTAACGACTTAATTTTTACATGTCCCTTTAGGGTCTCAATCAGTTGCATAAATCCTCTTTTAACTTGTTCCTCCTCCAGTATTAGTATTGGTAAGACAAGTAAGACTGCAAGCACTGGGTTGTGAACAGTGAAAACTGTGAGTATCAAGGCAAATATTAGTGCCTTAACAGTTTTCTCCCTCTCCTCACCAATGATTTTTGAGGCTAAGTACAGTGAAACCATTGCTAGGGCAAATATTTCTATGGGTTGCTCTTTGAAAGCTGCAACTCCCTCCATGAAACCCTTCAAAGCCTCAGCTGCAAAGGAGATCAAAAAATAAATTATGGCTCCCACAGTTAAGAGGATGAAGCCTAGGAAAAGGAAACCTATGAATAAAAGTGTAAGGAAGTACCCCTTAAAAACTCGCATGAAAACCACCAACCACTTAAAAGGAGGTTTAACTCCCCTACCCACAAAGGTTTCAGTGACGCAGCAATACCCTTTCTAAACAGTTATCCATAAAGATTTAAAATTTTGACGGTGAAATAAGTTGGGTAAGGCTTATAGCTTGAATAGCGTTTACTTTTGTACACCCCAAGTTTTTTCGGTTTGAGACCAATATTAGATGTAGAGGGGGGTTTTAGTAGGATTTGTAATTCTTCACCTTAGAAAGTAGCATTTAGCCATGTATTATGGTTCATGGAATAACAACCTTTTGGGAAACACTGTTTTCCACATGGGAACTGCAAAGAGATCAAGGTGAGAGGTACTATGTTACTGAATGCCTCGACTTACCAGTGGTCTCTCAAGGTAAAACCCTTAGATGAAGTTGTAACTATTTTATCAAGAAGGGAATGGATAATTTAGCCATAGCCTTGTTTTCATCGGGTTAATATGTATAAGTGTAGCTATACACCTCACCTATAAACCGCCAGCATCTAATCTATTTATACTTGGTTTATGGTTTTCCAGTTTTATTTGTTATTTGGCATCCTATTTATCAAGAAAGTTGATGGAGAGGTGGACATTGAACTGGATTTTTACCTATTAGTGTCTCCCTTGTTAATATGGCTTCATGTGATCACCAAGATTCAAGGTGATTGATGGGTTCTCTCTCCCCTTACTTTGAGAGGTCCAATTTCACTTTAGCTATGTCTATCCATATTTCCCTCTTTTCTCCACGGCTCCAATATGTTGCTTATGTCCATTTATAACATCCACGTTGCCGATGGACGCGGCTTTTAAATTTATTTCAGACTACTATTAACTTGGGATTGGTGGAAACTTTTGCTTTGTCTAAGAGTCAGGGTACGGTTTACAAGGTTTCTCCTCATTGGTTTTGCCAAATAAGTATTAAAGATGAATTAAACAGGTTTCCAGAGGGACAGAGGGAAACTAATTGAGTATACCTCAAAGGAAGATTGGGGAGTGATGGTCACTAACGGCGAGAATGAATGGAATTAAAACAAGTCATTAAAAAGCTGTATGAAGTAAAACTTGAAGATTATGTTCTGGAAAGTGAGTTGCTTAGTGTAGTGATAGGCACCTATAACAGATGCCCGTTTAGACCAGGTATCGGTAAATATGGGAAGAACCCCCTTGAATGGACTATTCACAGCTTGAAACTAGCAGATCATGGACAATTGAGGGAGGTAATTGTTGTCGATGATTCATCCAATGATTTCACGGAGAATGTAGTGGAGAGGTTGAGCAATGGTTATTCGAAATTAACTTATCTCTGCAAGAAGAAGGGATATAAGAACCCATTCGAGCACGGGGTTCACGCTGCAAGTGGAAGGATGGTGAAGATACAGGGCGATGACCACTGGGTACACCCCTACAACATAGATATCGGCACCAATTTATTGAGCTCCCTGCGAAAAATTGACGACAGGGTCAGGGTTTTGCAGGGGCCTTGCTATGAAAGGGCAACTCAGCCTTCTAGAGTTGTTAGTTGTAGAGAGATAGGGAGGATTACCCCCTTTAACATAAAGAGCAACTTTGACTGCTTCCCAGCGGAATATATGTATGAGCAAGGAGTTGGAGTCCTTAAGTCTTTTGAGACCACGAACCTCGCCGCAAACAGGTTTTGCTACGTGGAAACCGCTAGAAAGATGGGTTTGGGGACTGGAAACATCTTGGATGGAGGATACGGCGTGGAGACCCTTTTCGCGATCAACCTGAGGAAACATGGTTTCAAGGCTATGTTCTGTCCAGATCCAAGGTTTTCATCGATTCATTTCAAGTTTGGAAGCAACTTTGATAGGAGTGACACTAAATTTGCTGAATACTATGGTTTGAACAAGGGGGTGTTGATTCAAATGTACGGGATCTCAAGGAGTTACAGCTTCCCAACTGGTACGAGGAAAGGCTCAAATGTTAAGGAGGATTACCTTTATAAGAGGCTGAGGAATTTCGGAGCAATAAAGTTGAGAAAATTTGGGTTGCATCAATTCCTTATTTATCAAGCCACTCAACTCATAGAACTTATCCACGGAAACACTGGGTACTCATTAACTGAGCCTTCGGCACTTCAAAAAAGATTATCCGTTTACCTAGGGGCAGTGAGAGACGCAATTATTAACAATTAACTCAATGAAAGTTATGGTTGAACCCCGCTACTTTAGTTGCCCCTTTTGAAGGGTGTATATGCCTCTACAATAAGCCACTGCACTTCTTTCAATCAAAGGGAAATTATCATATCACTTCTGATTTCCCCTTTCCCTTAGCTTCTTTTTCTCAAGGGTTTTTCCCTGTGTATCCGCGAAGCATCCCGTAGATAACCACTAATCATCTATACCTATCTTTAACCATTAATTCCACTATTCACGAAGTTTTCATGTCGCCCTTGCTATGCTTAGTAATTTTTGTTTGTTTTAATCCTCAGCTTTTATCCCTGTTAGTTCCTCAACTTCTTTGGAGCCTTCCTTCATTTCTTCTTTTTGTTCTGGATCCAGGTGTCTTAGAATCGCTAAAAATTCTCCTACATGTGTCTTCTCCTCTTTTGCAATGTCTACAAACATCTTCTTTACTTTTTCATCTTCTATTAGCCTTGCAAACTGCAAATACAGGTTTACTGCATCTAACTCTGCTATTACGCTGAGTCTTAACGCCTCTCTAACCTCTTCACCCTTCAACTTCCTTTCAATTGGGATTTCAAAAGGTTTTTTAGCTAGCATTTTACCTCACAATTCATTCTTTAACTAAGGAAAAACAAGAAGTGGTGGAGTGTGTTTCCTTTAAAAATTTTCCATTGTTTAAGTAACAGGAGGGGTTTAATATCTGGAAAAAACTGAAGGGCCAGAGTAGACGAAACTTTCTTTTCCAATATATTATCCTTGTTCATAGGTATGTCTCTTAGTTAAATACTTGGTGAGGAACAAGAAGGGGAAAACAAAACTCTAACCAAGTTACATGGCAAGTAAGAAATCTATTGTATATTCTATATAAATTTAGAAATGCAAAGTTTAGGTATAGGTAGATATTGAAGCAAATAGGTTCTCCTAGTTAACGATGGGGTGTAGAATTGTCACAGGAAATATTCAGAATTGAGAAGTTTATCGGGGTAATCTGGGTTTTTATCCCTATAATTGCTTTAGCTTTAATATTAATGTTTATTTCTCAGGTTATTGGTTGGTTCATTAAGGATAGAGTAATTAAATTGTTTGATTCCCACTGGGTAGCTGTTTTAATTAAGGACACAGATAAAAACGGTTTAAATGAAGCGTACTTTGGTCGTTTAAATGTTCCTTCACAGGCTGGGGGAGGCTTCGAGGTTTTCTTTGACTTAAAGGGGATAGAGAACCCTGAAAGACTATTAGCTTACATGGTGAGAACCTACAGGGAAACCGGAAACATTAAGTATCTTAACATGGCCCAGAAACTTTTCAATTCGTTCAAGGGGAAAGGATTATTACCTGGGAGGAACAGTTTAAGCGAAGTTGTAGAGAACCCCTTCTCCCAACCTTCACAGGCCTCCAAAAAGATTAGATCAGAGGAAATAAAAGATATATTTGCAATTATCAGGTTCATTGACACCTTAAGCGAAGATGAAATCAGAAAAAGGAATAATGATCTTCAAAAAGCATTTCACCCCTCAGTTCTCAAAATTTTCCAAAGGAAGATTTATAACGCTCTAGGTTACGTGAAGGACAAGTTAACCAAAACAATTTCACTGGCTACATCGACTGCAAGCGGTTATTTACCGATAGACCTCCGAAAGAAACTAGAAGAATACGAAAAGGAAGCTGTTTCTAAATTAGGAGCTCATTATGATCCTCTCCTTGAAAACAGTATTGGTCGCTTGGTAATTGTTCAAGTTGAAGACGCAGATGGATCAACGAAGCTTTATCAGGGAGTTCTCAGGGAGTATTCACCTAATTATCTAGCCATTTATAACGTTGATTACAGGGTCTTAGAAACCGTTGTTTTTAAAGGTAAAAAACTGGTTGAGGGCTACCCAGTTGAGAAACTTGATTTCCACGGTTGGCATTTAAATGAATCTACACACCTCTCAATAGACAGCTTCTCAATGGAAAGTAAAAAGTTGAAAATTAAGATTAGAAACGTTGCAGAGGCACCTGTAAATATAATTAGCATCAAAGTCAATGGTTTAGAGGAAAAACTAGGCGGTAAAGTTTTATTTAAAAATGAAGAAATTGAAACAGTTTTAAACATGGAAAAAGAAGTTTCTTCAGGGTCAATAATAGAAATTGAATACGAAACAGTGAAGAAAGCAGATATAATTTGGCCTAGATCAAAAGCCAAGGTGATAGGGCTAGGAGAACCCGTTGAAACCTTTTTAGATAAAATTCCACTGCCAAGCTTAAATTAAATCTTTAATAAATTCCTAATGTCTTTAATTATTTAAGTAAAACTTTAGTGGTGGATTCCTATATATTTTCAAACATCTTCCACCATTTCCCTGAGGAAACACTGCTTTTCAACACTGAAATAATTATTAGGATAACAATTAGAGCTCCAATTGTTAGAAGAAACACTGATAAGTTGATCAGTTTTCTCCTCCCTATTTTTAAAGCGTATAGTCATTGGAGCCGAAATAAATTGTTTCGCCGTAAATTACCGTTCCGGACAATCAGAGATGACCAGATGTATCTTTCTGTGTTAAATTCCCATATCTTTTCCCCAGTACTAGTATTTAAAGCATAGAGTTTAGAATCGCTTGAACCCACATAAATCTTACCATTATAAATAATAGGAGATGAAATCACTGCTCCCTTAGTTTCATATCTCCATCTTAAACCATATTTTTCAACATCTATAAATATTGGGTGCCAACGCAGTATGATTAAAACGAACAACCCAGAAAATAAAACAGTTGCCACTGAACATTTCCCTTTTAAATTCTCCTTGGAAAACATTTAAATGCTATTCACCTCATCTATCCATTTTATAGAATATTTTATTTCACAAGACGTTATTAACTTATTTTTATCGCTTTAGAAGGAGTTTTAATTCTTTAAAAAGATTTTTAAAATTGTTGAGTTGTTGGTGAAATGAGAGTTAACTCATAAAAACTTTTTAAGTATTTTAAGAGTAGAATGGTCTTTAACGGCTTTTTGAAAGAGGGAGTAACCTTAGATGAGTGGTGGACTTGGAGAAAGTAAGGCAAGGGGATTACATTCTTTTGATGGATGAAAAAGGTAGAAAAATAATTGTTAAAGTTAAGGGTGAGGGGGTTTTCCATACCCATCTCGGAACCCTGGGTCTCAGTGATTTAATGGATAAGAAGTTCGGATCAATTGTTAAAACAAATTTGGAGAAGAAATTTTACCTGTTGAAACCAACTTTACTTGACTTCTTAAAGAAGATGGGGAGACCTACACAGATAATTTACCCAAAGGACATTGGTTACATGATTGTAACATGTGGGTTATCAAGTGGAGACAAAGTTATTGAGTGTGGCACAGGTTCAGGTGCACTGACGATATTCTTGGCTAATGTGGTGAAACCTAGAGGAAAGGTGGTTACCTATGAGAAAAGAAAGGAGTTTGCAGAGACAGCTAAAGTAAATTTTGAAAGGGTTGGCTTAGATAAGTATATAGAGTTAAGGGTTGGGGATCTTTTAGAGGAGGAGGTGGATGAAGGAGAATACGATGCTGCCTTCCTAGATGTCGATGCACCTTGGCTCCTAGTTGAAAAGATGTATACAGCTTTAAAGCCAAGCAGATACCTTTTCTCCTTTTCCCCGTCCATTAACCAGATTCAAAAAACAGTTTTAGAGATGAAAAGAAAGGGTTTTATAGATATTAAGACTTTAGAATGTTTTATAAGACACATGATAATCGAAGAGACAAGAATAAGACCTGACAGTAGAGTTATAGGTTTCACGGGTTATATAACTCATGCAAGGAAAATCGATGTTAGGTAGGTTTCTTGAGTTAAAGGATAAAATTAAAAATTTGAAGGGTGTAAAGGTTCTTTAATTGTTTCTCCTTGGATGGTGAGTTTTGATTTGCAAAAAGAGGAAGCTGAGGGACTTGTTGAAATCACACTTGATGTGCTTAAACCCCGCGAGTTAAGCATGATTGACATCGCTAACAAGCTAAGTGAACTTGAAGGGATAACCAAGATCGAAGTGGCATCTAAAGAAGTTGAAATAGAAGCCGAGAAAATACTCATCAACATAGTCGGGAATAAACTGAATTTCCAACGGATTATGGAGTCAATTGAAGACATGGGTGTAGCTGTTCATGGAATAGAAAAGGTTCTCTATAAAAAGAGAGGTAGCAGTTGATGGGACAAGTTGCTTTAGACCTGTAAAGGGTATATCCTTTTTAAAACCCGGGGTCAAAGCTCGATTTAAGTACATGTAGTGAAGTTGCTTTTCGATTTTAGGAAGTGAACAGGAGTTGTTAACTAGGTTTAAGGATAAATTTGAATGGCTTTACCTTTTACTAGGGGAGAAAATCAGTGGTCTTGGTTTTACACCTAATTTACTCAGTTTTCTAGGCCTTTTTTCAGCTGTCCTCTCTTTCTATCTTTTCATTGTGGACTTTTTTTCAGCTGCTTCTCTTTTCCTGTTATTAAATGGTTTTTTCGACCTCGCTGATGGAGCAGCTGCCAGGTTTTCAGGGAGGGCTTCTGTTTTTGGAGGTGTCTTGGATTCAACTGTTGATAGGGTTTCAGATTTCCTTTTAATCACAGGTTTAGCTTTTAATGAGTTGAGAGGTGTCGCTGTGATCGTTGCTTTCACGGCGATTCACTCATGTCTTATGGTCAGCTATGTTAGGGCTAGAGCTGAGGCTGAGGGTTTAAAGGGAAGGGTTTCAGTTGGACTTGTGGAGAGACCTGAGAGGCTAATAATTCTTTTCTTCTCAGCTTTATCTAGGCATGTGTTTGCAGGTCTCCTTTTACTCTCTGTACTAAGTTATTTCACAGTTATTCAGAGAGTGATCCATGTGAAGAGGGTTGTGAAAAATCTCTAACTTTATTTTCAATTCTTGTTGTCTAGATGAGGTATTTATGTGTTTCTCCTATTGACCAGCCTAATTCATCTTTTAGGATCAGTGGAGCTGCTTGAGGGGAGAAAACTCCTTTCTCGGTTATTATTAGGTCTATGTACTCGGGTGGTGTGACATCGAAGGCTGGGTTGCGTACCTTTATCAAAGGGTTTTCCCTTAAGAAATCTTCACTGACGATTTCGTCAGGTCTCCTTTCCTCTATCTCTATCAGTTCTCCAAGTATTGTTTCAGGGGAGAACTTATATGATTCAGCTGCAACGTAAACCCTTACCCTTGCTTCGTGAGCCGCTAAGGCGACCAGTGATGTCCCTATTTTATTTACAACTGCTCCATTGGCGGCTATGGCGTCTGCCCCTATCAAAACCACGTCTGCATCGGGCATGAAAAACCTTACAGCTCCATCCACTATAAGGGTAACCGGTATGTTGTTGTTGGCAAGCATTCTGGCCGTTATTAACCCCTGTTTCCTAGGCCTGGTCTCTGTGGTCACAACTTTGATGCCCTTTTGCCCGTTTCTAATGAACTTTTTATGTGCAGCTATCATGATGGATACAGCTGCTGTACTGTGGCAATGGGTCAGTATGGTGCTTCCAGGCTTTATCCTTTTAGCTCCTATTTCACTGATCCTCTTAATTGCTTTAATTGAGTCCCTTATAAACCTGTCTGAGGCTTCAACGACTGTTCTCCTCAACTCCTCCACTTGGTCTGTTTCCTCGGCTTTCCTGCTTAACTTATTCATAACTATTCTAATGGCGTTTGGAAGTGAAACAGCTGTTGGCCTTGTCTTTAGCATCATCAGGGAAACCTTTCTCATCTCATCTAAGAATTCACGTTTTTCCTTCACCTCCACTGTTTCAGCGGCTATTTTCAGATCAGTTGAAGCATGTCTAGCGATTTTCCCTCCACCTCTAATTTACATTTCCCTTAT
>JAOZFL010000031.1 GCA_027491455.1 Thermoproteota archaeon
ACAGCCACATAGGCTCGTGCAAGTCGTCGCCACAAGACATCATTAGTTAGTGTTAACTGACTACAGACTTGGATTTTCATTAAATTATGGAATAGTGCGCGTAAAAGGTGATAGGGTTGAGATAAAGGTTTATGCCTTTTCAAAGTGTTTTAGGTGTGGAAACAAGTGTAAGGCGTTGGAGGAGGTTTTTGATGAGGGATGAAGACATGGCAAGTGTAGAAGGAATAATATATGTTAATTAAACATGATGAAAGAATTAAAAGGAATAGAGGAAAGAATAGGTAAACTGAAAATTTTAAGGAGATCTGTAGATCACCTGGTTTAAACCCTGAGCGCACCTTTGGGGCGTGTAAAAGAACTTGATTTCACACCTAGCTGAGGACTAGAAAATGCTTGTGTAGTTTCCGTTTTCTAATCTATCCAATTTTAAACTGTTTATTCAGCCCGTGTCTTTTTTCTAAGCCACTTTAAAGCCTCTTCCTCACTTACATCATGCCATTCATCGTAGGCGTCTGCAACTGCAAAAATAAATCTGTCCCTGACATTTAAACAGTAAATTTCGTCTACTTCAGGTTTAACTAAATTGATCGCGGAGCTGTTCCCTGTTGGAACAGCAACTATTAATTTCTTAGGTTTCCTTTTTTTAATGGATTTCAGAGCTGCAAGCATGGTGTAACCAGATGCTAATCCATCATCTACAACTATAACGGTTTTCCCCTTGATATCAGGGAATCTTTTACTTCCTCGGAACATTTCATCTTTTATTTTGGCTTCCCTAAAGGCTTTACTTATCTGCTGGTTAATCACTTCTTCTTCCAGGGGGAAATTTTTGATGAGGGATTTGTTCAGAATTATTTCGCCATCAAAACTTACAGCTCCGAAACCAGCTTCAGGGTTGTATGGAAACTGTATCTTCCTTGAAATAACAAGGTCAAAACCTGACCCGAGTTTCTTAGCTACGAACCACGCCACAGGTATGCCTCCAGAGGGAATTGCAAATACAAAAGTGTCTATTCCAGTATATTTAACCAGTTTTTCAGCGAGTAATTTCCCGGCTTCCTCCCTGTTTTTAAAAACGAAATCCTTGTCCCTGAATGAAGCCTCCTCTATTAATTTCATTTAATTCACAACTCTTTCAGGTGTGTTCAATTTTAGACTTGGCATCAATTAACTTAAATTTTTAAGGCTCAATGGAGGGAAGAATCGAAGGTGGATTTAACGGGTGAAGTCAGATTCCTCTGTGGAGCCTTTAACATAAAGGGTGTTTTAAAATGGGTTATGTTTACCTTTACACGGGTACAGGTGCCGGTAAAACAACGAATGCCCTCGGCTTAGCTCTGAGATCAATTGGCCACGGCTACAAAGTTGTAATTATACAGTTTTTGAAATGGTGGAAGAAAACGGGTGAATATAAAGTTAGAGATAAACTGGCACCAAACTATGAGATTTACCAGTTTGGCAGAAAGGGCTGGATAGGATTGAAAAACCTGGGGGAAGAAGATAGGAAGTTAACGAAGAAAGGCCTTGAATTTGCAAAAAGAATTGTATGGGAAAAGAAACCTCATCTCCTAGTGTTAGATGAAATAAACTTAGCTGTTCACTGTGAATTACTTAGCACCCATGAAGTTATAGAGTTCCTAAAAGAGTTGCCAAGGGAAACCCATGTAGTTTTAACGGGTAGACACGCCCCTAATGAACTTATAGAATTTGCAGATTTCGTAAATGAAGTAAAAGAGGTGAAATACCCGCAGGATACACCGGCAATTAAAGGGATAAATTACTAAGGATCTTTGAGAGGAGAAGTAGGGTGCTTCTATGTAAAAGGAATCAGAAGAACTAATATACCAAAGGAAGAATTTTGACGAACCTTATAGATGCTTCACCCAGGTGAGAATCAAGAAATGCTAAATTCTACATTAGAAATCAGTGCATTAGGGGAAAATAATTCCCCAGTTTTAGTATTTTGTTAAGGGAGAAATGAATAATAGAAAAAGTAAATGGGAAATAACTTATCACTATATGAAAGACAGGTTTACTTTGCACGGGGATAGAAAACCCGATATACCTGTAGTGCACTTAGCATTGGAGATAGAGGAGTTCAGAGCCAGAGGGTTAGCTATGCTGGATACGGGTTTTGATGCTGGAATATATCCCAACATTGAAATTGTAAAGTTATTTTAAAGATATGAGGCCGAAGATAGTTTTAGAGTTTGAGAATCCCCCTGTATGGACGATTAGAATTTGAAGTGTATTCTGCAAAAGTACACTTATACCATGAAAGGAATTATATAGATATAAGCTGGGTTCACCATAGAAACAGTGAAGCTCAAGAAGAGGGAGAGTAACCATGGAAGAATGTAAAGCCTTAAGTAATCCTTTCTCAATGCATCTAGTTTTATCCAATCAATGTCTACAGCTTACACTGCTGGGTTACACCCACTGTTGTCATTGATAGCTAAGGAGGAAAGCTAAAGCAAACAGATACTCAAGGTTTATAGCAAGCTATAAAATCTTAGTTTCCAGTTCTTATGTGACTTTATTTTACATCGTGTTAACTGTAAGCTTTCTTGCCAAATGCCATTATAACTGGGTAAATCACTGCTCCCTCTGCAAGGAGGTTCACTAACTCGTTGGGAGAGGAATTGCAGAGTGCATTATTCTCTGATTGAACAGCTTTTCCCTGTCACCTTAAGATTTCTTTACATTTATACTCTTCTTTTTCGAGGGGGGTAAAGTTCCTTCCATTCCTCCATGATTTTCAACTTAATGTTAACCTTAGCTTTCTTGTAGGAGCCGTCAATCCTCTTGGTCCCCATTTGTTATTAAATCTAAATGGTTTCCTCCTGTACTTCTCGTGTCTCCTAAGTATTCTCTGCTCATCGGGATTTATTTCCAGTCTCTGTAACAGAGCTCCTTATAGACATCTGGTCTCAGATCCCTCAATGTTTTTGCAGGTGTTATTTCCTTCACCCTTCTATACCTTTCCAAGTTGATTTCAGCTATAATTGTTTCATCTTTCCACTCATCCCCCTCCTCGATGAAACCCTTAGATTTGTAATCTGTGGTTGAAAGCAAAGCTGATTTACCGTAAAAGGTTAGTTTTTCCTCTCTGTATAAGCCGCAGCTTAAAGCCACGAATCCCTGGGTTTCAATTGCCCTTGCATGTGCACAGAGCCTTAACCAATTGTAGGCTCCAATTCCAGGAGCCATACTCGGAGCAAGGATCAACTCAACACCTTTTAAGGAGTAAATCCTCGTCAGTTCAGGGAAACCAAGATCATAGCATATTTCTATTCCGATTTTTAAGGGTGATGTTTCAACGGTAACGGTTTTGGAGCCCGATGAGAAACCCATTTCCCTATCCATTCGATGTAGATGTATTTTCCTGTACTTAAACAAGTTCTTTTTAGGTGTGAACAAATGAGCAGTGTTAAAGTATTTTCCCTCCTCTTCCACGGGTGTTGTGCCGGCGAGAAGGTACAACTTATACTTAACAGATAAATCGATGAAGAGATCGAGGTATTCATCGTATAGCTGGGAAAGGGTTTTCAGGTTCATTTTCCCCTTGAAGAATTCTCTTGGACTAAGAGTTTCAAAGGTTAGGTATTCTGGAAAAACAAGGATTCTTGCTTTTGCCTCTACTGCTCTATCCACATGTTTATCGATGTGCTGCGAGAAACTTTCAAAGTTAAGCCCAGGTTTAAAGATGTATTGAGCTAATGCAACCCTGAAACTTTCCAATTCTTTATCCTCTTAATAGAAAAAGAGGGGAGACTGGATAACCATGAATAGGTAGCTATCGAAAATTATTTGTAAGGTATGTATTCTGATCCGAGGAGTTCCCTTGCTATTATTATTCTCATGATGTTTTGTCCTCCTTCAGCTCCCACCGAGTATGATCTAACTCCTCTAATAGCCATTTCCACTTCACATTCCCTTGTGTAACCGTAGGCTCCAAGCCACTCCTGTACATCGTTGCAAGCTTTATATGCATCGTAGGGTGCTCTTAGCTTTGCTAGAGCTGAAAGCATTGCTACCTTATGCGACCTTTCCTTTGTAAACCCTTCCTTATACATTTTGTCAACGGCCCAAGCAGCTCTATAGGTTAGTAGTCTATCGGCTTCTATGGCTGTGTAGTTGTCAGCTAAGCTGAATTGAATCCCTTCGTATTTCGCTAGTGGTTTACCGAAAACCATTCTTTGCTTAATGTAATCCATACCTATTTCAAGGGTTTTCGAGGCGCAACCTAGACAAGCAGCTGCAACCAGTACCCTTGCAAGTTGGAACCCCTCCATGAAATAGTAAAACCCCTTGTTCCACTCACCCAGTAAGTAATGTTCAGGTAACTCAACGTTTTCCAATGTAAAGCCACCAGTGGATAAAGCGTTTCTCCCCATGTCTTCGTAAAGTGTTGTTTTTATTCCAGGCTTATCCAGCGGTAAATAGAAAGCAGTCATTCCCCTATGAACTTTTTCAGGTTCTGAGTACCCTATAGCGAAGTATCCCCCGCCGTACTTAGATATTTCCCGGACAAGACTTATATAGGCCTTTTCACCGTTCACAACTAGTTTCTCGTTTCTCTTTTTAACCATTGTTTTGAAACCGGCGACATCTGATCCGACATGGGGCTCCGTTGAAGCAATACCTATAAATCCTTCTCCCCTGGTTATTTTAGGTAAAACTTCTTCTCTAAGCTGTTCATTTGCATATCTATAAAAGGCAAAACTCCAACCAGCATCTACAAGGTAAAGAACAGCTGTTGCGCAACTTATATCGGCTCTTGCAAGTTCTTCTGCGACTATGCAGGCTGTTACACAATCTGCACCGGCTCCTCCATACTCTTCAGGTATCATGAAACCGAAAAGCTTTTGTTTCGCCATTTTCTTAATTACATCTTCAAATATCTCCATTTTGGTGTCCATTTCCCTGGCTTTCGGAGCTATTTCCTTCTCACAAAACTCCCTCAGTGTCCTCCTAAAAATTTCCTGTTCCTCGGTGAAACTAAAATCAACCATTTCTCTAACCACCCGTAAAATTCCATACTGACTCTATACTTCACGGCTTAACCGAGGGATTCTGAGTTTTCCAGAATCCACAGGTCAAGGTTATCAAAGCAAACAAAACACATTCCTCTAACAATATAAATTTATCGGTGATTTACCCGCTGTTTAACCCTTGACTTTCCCATCAAGCACTCTTTTAAAATTTATTTTCAGAAGTTTTTCGGTTGGTGATCTGTTTAACTGGAAGCCTAGTTTCCCTTCCTCTATCCCTAAGGCAAACCCGATTAACTGTGTTAGGTAGACAACTGGTAAGCTTATCTTCTCTCCTGTTAACTCTGAAGCTGAGCTTTGATTGAAATCAAGCATTTCATGGCAGTTTGGACATGTGTCAACAAGGCAGTCTACTTCCAGGTCCTGTACAGCTTTAAGTTTTTCACCTGCCAAGGTTAAAGCTGCATCCCTGTTTAGATACATAAGCATCGCTCCGCAGCAATCCAGTTTCCCCGGGTAATCTATTGTCTCTACTCCTATCACCTTTAATATCTCATCTACTTTCTTCGGGTTTTCAGATTCATCTACCCTCCCTATTTTGCTGGGTCTTATCAAGCCGCAGCCTGGGTGGACTGCCACCCTTACCCCTTTAAGGTTTCTTTTAACCATGGATCCTATTTTATCTAATCCAATATAGCCATGTAGGAAGTCCACTGGGTGCCATAGCCTCAATTTTTCATTGAATAACAGGTTTTCCCTTCGTAGAAGGGAGTTAACTTTGGAGTAAATGCCTTCTCTCTTCATCTTCTCCTTTGCAAGGGACAACTGAAGATGACATCTGTTGCAGGGGACAAGTAAGTTTTTGCTGCCCTTTACACCGGCTAAAGCCATGTTTCGAGCTGAGAGATAGGTGGCAGCTAAATCAGTTAACCCTTTAATTGGGTCACCGCAGCATGATGCTCCTTCAATGTCCACTAGTTCTACTCCAAGTTTCCTTGCAACTTCTCTCAGTGATAATTCATATGAGTACTGTGACGTTGAGATTTTACACCCCCAGTAAACAGCTACCTTCATATTTAACATCACCCCTTAGAATACCTCTTCAAGCATTGAAAGTAGGATGCCTTTGAATTCTTCACTTGGATAAACAAGTTTAGGGAGGTTCAGCTTCTCTCTGTCAACTGTTTCAAGGTTTTTCAATGGAACCCTTTGTTCCCTTTGTATTAAACCTATCTCTATCAATGATGAAACAGTTTTTAGGAGGTTTTCAGGTAGCTTGGCTTTACCCTTCACAGCTAGGTTTCTAAGGGATAAGATGAGGTTTACTGGAGCTGCTCCTTGTGGACATCTTTCCCAGCATTTTAAACACTCTGTACATGTCCATATAGTCTCAGATTCCAATAGTTCATCGATTAAACCCATGTTAACTAACTTCACGACTTCATGGGGTTTAAGTTCTAGGTGTTTCATGGAGGTGCAGCCGCTTGTGCATTTTTGGCATTGATAGCAACTGGTGACATATTGTATCCATGGGAAAGGTGACTCCTCTCGTAGTTGATCCTTCATCTTCAAATTTGACTCTTTCATCGTGTAAAGGTCTTTCACGGCATCTACACCTTTTCAAGGCATTTATAAAGGGGGTTCATAGGTTAGTTTTACTGGAAATTAAAGTGGCTGCTTCAAGGGCAGCGAAGGAAGCATGTTCAATTGTTTCACTGATGGTTTTCGGTCCCTGAGATGTCCCTGCAAGGAAAACCCCTTTTATAGGGGTTTCAACAGTGTTAAATTTGATGTCTACTTCCCTGTAGAAACCGTCTTTACCTAAAGGCAGATTTAACTTATCCTTTAAATCTGTGTTGGGAGATAGAGCTGTTTCTAAAACCACTAAGTCAGCTGTTATGGAAAGCAATTTATAGGTGGAGAGATCGAAAACCTCTATGTTTAACTGGTTCTCGGATAAGGGTTTAATTTCCGAGGGTAACCCCTTAATGAATAAAACCCCTGATTCCCTTGTTCTCCTATATAATTCCTCCTCTTCTTTTCCAGCGGCTCTGATATCGTTGTAGCAGATATAAACATCCATTTCTTCTCCGTGCAGCTGCTTTAATTCATATGCCTGCTTTAAAGCATTTAAGCAGCCTACCCTGCAACAATTAACTTGGTATTTCTCGTCTCTTGAACCAACGCAGAGTATGAAAACAACCGAGGCTAGTTTACCCTTATCACTTGGTCTAAAAAGGGGTTTCTGATTTAAAATGTTGTCTTTAAACATTTCCTCGAAGTCTAAACCTGTTAAAACGTTTCTGTGTTTGCCGTAGTAGAACTGAGGCATTTTCCCTGCATCAAAAAGTCGGTAACCGGTTGCAATGATCACAGCTGAAACCTTTAAATCTGTTTCAACGGGTTTCTTTGAGGAATCCGTTGATTCTATTTTAACGCTGAACCCCTTGAATTTCCCATTAACCTCTTTAACCTCTGCTTTCGTTTGTACCTGGATATTTTCATCTTTGATGACAAAGTCTATGAGCTCCCCCAGAAATTTTCCAGGTGAGGAGTTATCAGGGAAAACCTTGGCGAAAGAGTTAAGTTTACCTCCAAGGAAGGGTTCTCTTTCAGCTAAGAAAACTTTTAATCCAAGTTCTGAAAGTTTTTTCGCTGCTTGTAAACCCGCTATTCCTCCTCCGATAACAAGGACATCGGAAAAAACTGTTTTAGTCATCTCCACACACCTTACCCTTTATCTTTAACGTGTAGTAGGTGAAACCTATAGAACCTTTAAACGCATAAACCTGAAAAATTTATAACTATTTAATATTACCGGTTAATTTTTTAGGTGGATGCTTCCAGTGGATCTTTTTAGAATGTTAACCTGGAAACATTTGGGGATTTAATTTAAGTTTTGGGGGTTTGTTTTACATGTCGTTAACAGATTTAATGAGTAGTTCAAAGGCAGTTAAAGACCTTAAAATTAAAATAAAAAGGTTAGCTGAGAAAAACTTTGACTATTGTTTTATCTGCGGCAAATGCACAGGTGGCTGCACTTCAATCAGCTATTTTAGACTTGAACCCCACAAAGTAGTGAACATGGCTAAGTTGGGTCTTGTTAACGAGTTACTTACCTCGGATGTCCTTTGGGTTTGCACCCAGTGCCATAAATGTGCTGAGAGATGCCCCCAAAAAGTTTCACCCTATGATCTCATCATGCTTTTAAGAAGAGAAGCCTTTAAATCAGGTTTAAAAAGGCCGACTCCAATTTTACTCGGGGTCAGGAACATCCTTAAAAATGGCTTCATATTGGATGAGCAAACTGTTTTTTCAAGGGACTTAGATGAATTTAACAGGGAAACCTTATCCTTACCTGGGATTCCAAAACCAAGTGAAAAGTTTCTAAAGAAATTATCTGATTTTCTAGGTTTAGGTGAAGGAAAATGAAGAGTTTAGCTGTTTACTGGGGATGCTACATCCTAACTAGTCAGTACCAGTATGAGCTTTCCCTTAGGGAAACCATGCCTAAATTAGGGGTTAAATTAATCGATGTCGAGGAAGCAACTTGCTGTGGCTTCCTCCTTGAAAGTATAGATAAATTTGCTTCGACCTATCTAGCCATTAGGAACCTTTCACTGGCAGAGAAAATAAGCAAGGATCTACTGACACCCTGTAATGGATGCTATCTCTCCTTAAGTGAGGCTCTTCACCGATGGAGAGTAGAAGAATCAACTAGAAGTAAAATAGCTTCCCTGCTTAGAGATGAAAATCTTTTTTTCAAGGGGGAACTAAGAGTTTATCACGCCGTAAACTTTCTCCACGATTCCCTAGGCCTCAGGAAAATCAGTGAAGCTGTAGTTAACCCTTTAAACAACTTAAAATTAGCTACTCATCCAGGCTGCCATATTTTAAGGCCAAGTGAAATAGTTTCAGCTGATGACCCAGAGAACCCGAGGAAACTAGATGAACTTGTCGAGGCATTGGGAGCTGAAACAATTAATTACCCAGGGAAACTAGACTGTTGCGGTGGTCCTTTACTTTCACTTCAACCTGAAAAATCCTATTTAATTTCAAGTAGAAAAATTAATGAGCTGGAGAGAATAGGGGTTGACGGATTAGTTGTTTCATGTCCAATATGTTTCAAGATGTTTGATTCACAGGATGTGATTAGAAGGGTGGCAGGTGGAAAGGCAAGTTTACCGGTTGTTTACTACACACAGCTCCTAGGTTTAGCCCTCGGGTTTAAACCAGATACATTAGGGTTAAACCTAAATCAAAGCCCAGTTGAAAAGTTGACAAGTAAAATTAGTTGTTAAATTTGACGCTTTAGGAAGATGCAGTCTCTTTGGGTTTTAAACCTCCAAGTTTTTTATTACTGGGGGAAGCTGGAGGGGTTCAAGGCATCCCTGAAAATGAGTTTTATGTGTTCAAGTGTTTTGCTATTTTTCAATTTGCTTTTCTAATAATCTTGGTATCTGGGATGGAATTTGAGCTACTTCTACTCCTGCATCTCTTAACGCATTCACCTTGCTTTCAGCTCCACCTAAACCCATGGAGATAATTGCCCCTGCATGCCCCATTCTCTTACCTGGAGGAGCTGTTTTCCCAGCTATGTAAGCAGCCATGGGTTTCTCGATGCCATGTCTCTTTAGATAAGAAGCTAATCTTTCCTCCATGTCCCCCCCTATTTCACCGATGATTACAATGGCCTTTGTTTCCTCATCCTCTAGGAACATATTTACAACTTCTATGAAGTCTAAACCTGTAACAGGGTCTCCTCCTATCCCTATACATGTAGATTGCCCTAAACCTGCCTTAGTAATCGAATCAGCTATTTCATAGGTTAGAGTTCCGCTTCTCGAGACAACTCCCACTTCCCCCCTCTTAAAAACCCTTGAAGGCATGACTCCAAGCTTGCATCTCCCAGGTGAAATCACCCCTGGACAGTTAGGCCCAACAATTTTTAACCCCTTCAACCTTGCATAGTTGATGAATCTAATGGAGTCCAGTATAGGTATATGCTCAGTGATCAGTACAATGGGGCTGAGATTTGACTCTATTGCTTCATAAACTGCATCTGAGGCAAATCTTGCCGGTACAAATATGATTGAAGCGTTTATTTCAGGGTTCACTTCTAAAGCTTCATCAATGGAGTCGTAAACCGGTACTCCATGAACCTTCAATCCTCCCTTGCCAGGTGTTACACCAGCCATGATTTTCGTTCCATACTGAAGCATGAGACCCGTGTGAAAATCTCCCTCTCTACCCGTTATCCCCTGGACAACTACTTTTGTTTCCTCATCAATGAGTATGGCCATTTCACATTCCTCCAACTAATTTCACTATTTTCTCAGCTGCCTCCTCCATTGTTTCTAGGTAACTGATACCTGCCTCTTCAAGTATTTTCCTCCCCTCTTTTTCCCTTGTTCCAACCATCCTTATCACTGTTGGTTTCTCAATACCTGTTTCCTTCATAGCCTCTATGAGACCCCTTGCAACTTCATCACACCTTGTTATCCCAGCCATTATGTTTATGAGCACCCCTACAACCCTTGGATTAATTAGTTGAAGTTCAACTGCTTTTTTAACTCTTTCAGAGCTTGCCCCTCCACCTATATCTAGGAAGTTCGCTGGTTTACCACCGTAAAAAGCTACAAGATCCATACTAGCCATGGTTAAACCTGCCCCATTAGCTATAACCCCTATTGACCCCTCTAAATCAACATAGCTGAAACCCTCTTTAATAGCCTGGGCTTCAAGCTCAGTTAGTTCACCTCTTTCCTCCTCTATCCTTCTCTTAAACTTTAGTTGCCGGAAAAGAGAGTTGTCATCAATTATCATCCTTGCATCAACCGCCACTATTCTTCCATCAGTTGTCAAGGCTAAGGGATTGCTTTCCACCAATTCACAATCATATTTCAATGAGACCCTGTAGAAAGACTTAATTACATGGACAAGTTGAGACATGTATCCCCTCATTCCAATGGCTTTAACCAGTTTCCTGGCTTCAAAGTCCCTTACCCCAAGGAAAGGATTAACATGTAACCTAAATATTTTTTCAGGGCTTTTAGCAGCTAATTCCTCGATGTCAACTCCTCCCTCACCTGAAGCCAAGAAAACATGTTTCCTCCCAGATCTGTCGATGATTAGGCTTAAGTAAAGTTCTCTTTCAATGTCAACTTTCTCCTCGACGAGAAGCTTCTCAACCCTGAAACCCTTCAACCTTGAGGAAAGAAGCTGACGAGCCACTTCTAATGCTTCTCCTGGACTATCAGCGCCTCTTATCCCACCTGCTTTCCCTCTTCCTGCCACTAAAACCTGGGATTTAACTATCACTGGCTTCCCAAGCTCCTCTGCGAAATCCTTTACTTCTTCAGGCTTAAAGGCTAGTTTACCCTTTGGAACAGGTATTTTCTCATCCAAGAAAATCTTTTTAGCTTCATACTCATGGAGTTTCAAAGCTCTCCCCTCTTCACCCAACTTATCCCAATACTTTCGTTTATCGGTGTAAATCAGTAGATCTTTTTAACCACTATACAAATTCATGGATGGAAGGTTCATCGAGTAATAGTTAAATTTTTCCAATAATTTAAATAACCTACAAATGTTAATGTGGAACAATGTGCTCTATTGACTCAATCTTCTCTTAAAGAATGAACAACTAATACTTACCTAGATTACTTGGAGATTCCTAATGACCTCTATACTTTAAAGTTTTCTATTAGATTTCAAAGACGGAGAAACCAATGGAAAGAAGTAAGAAATGTATATTTATTTTTAAAGTTTGAAATGTTGATGGTTTAAATTGGTTAAAGGGTTTAAGGAGGAAGTTAAATGCCCAGTGTAGTTGTGGTTGGGGCCCAGTTTGGAGATGAGGGAAAGGGGAAAATAGTTGATTTCTTAGCTGGGAAAGCAGACTTAGTGGTTAGATTTAACGGTGGAAATAATGCGGGACACACAGTGGTTGTTAAGAAAGAGAAACATGCATCTACCCTTAAAACACTTGTAACCGAGAAATTTAAGTTTCATTTAATTCCTTCAGGAGCTGTAAGAGGCAAAAAAATTGTTTGCGGAGCTGGAATGGTCATAGACCCAGCGGTCTTGGTGAAGGAAATAGAGTCACTTGAGAAATCTGGGTATAAACCGGACCTACTGATAAGTTTTAAGGCACACGTCATAATGCCTTACCACCGTGTATTCGATGTTGGAAAGGAGAAAACAAGCGGTGAAAAGAGAATAGGGACAACTGGGAAGGGTATAGGGCCAACTTACTCGGATAAAATGAGAAGACATGAAGCTATCAGGGTCTGCGACCTAATAAGCAGCAACTTCAAAGATAAACTCGACTTCACCCTCAAAATGAAGGTTGACGAGTTAATAGAATACGGTGTGCTCAGTAGCCGTGAACAAATCGAAAATTACAGAGACCAAATATATGGAAAATACAGTTGTTACGCGGAGAAAATAAAAGAGTTCGTGGGTGACGACTCATTAATTGTAAATGAAGCCCTGGATAAAGGGTTAAATGTTCTCTTTGAAGGAGCACAGGGAACACTTTTAGACGTTGACCATGGAACATATCCCTATGTCACTTCTTCAAACGCTGTAGCAGGGGGTTGCTGCACCGGGGTAGGCATTGGGCCGACGAGGATAAACCGGGTCGTAGGAGTTGCAAAGGCTTACACAACAAGGGTTGGAGAAGGGCCCTTTCCAACTGAGATTAAAGGAGAACTAGCAGACCTGATAAGAGAGAAAGGAGGAGAGTATGGAACAACAACTGGGAGGCCTAGGAGATGCGGATGGCTGGACATGGTTATGCTAAGATACTCTAAAAGAGTGAATGGATTAACGGAGCTTGCCTTGACGAAAATAGATGTTTTAAGTGGAATAAATCCATTGAAAATATGTGTAGCCTACGAACTAAGAGATGAGGAAATAACGGAGTTTCCAGCTTCAAACGAAGACCTAGAGAAATGTGAACCAATATATGTCCAGGTTCCAGGCTGGAGAGAAATAGAAAGAGAAGAATGGAGTGAAATAGCATTAGCTGGCTTCGATTCCCTGCCAAGAGAAGCAAGGGAGTACATTAAATTCATAGAGGGAAAACTTGATTTACCCATAACCATTGTTTCAGTTGGACCAGAAAGAAGTGAAACCATCATAAAACCAATAACTCCTAACCAATAAATTTTCCCATGAACAAACCCTGTTCCTTCACCTACATATGCAATTGAATATCTATTTTTCACACTAATATAAATTCTAACTGTTAGAGTTAAGCTATCCAGGCATTAAGTATTTTGCAGTGGTTTTTGTTAAACGTAGTGGAGGCACAGGTACTTAGCCGAACCTATCTCAACGCATAGATAATCTCAACTTTATATTTCATTAAGATTAGCAAATATTTGATTTTATTGGTAGGAGGGAGATATGACTGATTGGAAGTTAATAGTAAAGAGGATAACAGAGTTCATAAAAGAAGTTGTTAAAGAGGCGGATGCAAGAGGAGTAATTGTTGGAATAAGTGGTGGAGTTGACAGTGCAGTTACATCTTTCTTATGTGTAAAAGCTCTTGGCAGAGACAGAGTTTTGGGAACAATAACACCTGAAAGAGGCGTTACAAGAGGACAGGATGCCAAAGATGCTATCGAAATCTGTAACATTTTAGGGATAAAATACAATTATATCGAAATAAAACCCATCGTTGATGTTTTCTTAAAAAACCTTGGAAAAGGAAGCAGAATACCGATAGCAAACTTAAAGCCTAGGATTAGAATGATAATAAATTACTACTATGCAAATTTATTAAATTACCTCGTAGCAGGAACAGGAAACAAAAGCGAAATAATGACAGGATACTTTTGTTACGATAAAGAAACACATGCATTAACTACTGCGGGTTTAAAGACGTATAAAGAACTAAAACCAAGTGACATAGTGTTCTCGCTCAATTTAAATACAGGTGAAGTTGAGAGAACCCCAGTAAGGGCAGTTTATATCTTTAACTATGATGGAAAGATGATACACTTTACTGGGAAAAGAACAGATTTGTTTGTTACTCCAAACCATCGAGTGCTAACTGTAAACAGAAGTGGCAGACCCTTTTTTACCCATGCCATTAACTTACTCAACAAAAATTTTTCACTACCTATTT
>JAOZFL010000181.1 GCA_027491455.1 Thermoproteota archaeon
GGTGAGTCTGATACACCTACAATATCCAACGAGAGGGTTCCAAGCAAGGATGAGCTCGACAGAGAGAACTAGGTTAGATGGTTCTGTATAATAGATAATTTTAGGAACAGAATTTTTTTAAAGAAGAAACCAAATCATGGAGAGATTCACCGGTAGCTGCCTCAAGTTGTGCTACAATAGTGTCAAAAGGCGTTAACCTTACAAAAGTTGTGTTTAACTTTATAAAAACTTCGATTGCAACATCGTTTGGAGTTTCTGAAGGTAGATAAAGAAAGGGTATATTAAAGGACGCCACTTTGCTCCTTAAAGGTGTAATTACATGTTCGATTTTTCTTGCCAAAATAGGGTCGTCATCGGAAGCAGTATCAGCCCATGTTTGGTAAGTTAATTCATCATCTGGATTAAGAAGTTTAAGGGGAATTAACTGTCTCCTCCAACATTTCTTTGGCTGATCTACCCATAATGGATATCTCTTTACATTTTCGTCTAATGACTGATCGCAATTACCTCAGGTTTTAGATCGTCCTTTATATCAACGAAAAATGTCTTATCCAGATAATTATCAGTTAAAGACCTCCACAACACTGTCAGACGTTGTTGACCATCCAGAAGTAATTCATTAACCCTCTCTCCTTTTTTCGGTGCGCCGACGATCTCACAGGATACAAATGGAAGCTCTTCTCCCGCAACTCCCAAAACAAGAGCAGAACCTACTGGTAAATCTCTAATTATACTGGTAAGAAAGCTTCCGACTTCTTTCGAGCCCCATGCTTCGAAACACTGAAAGCGGGGTAAAAGAATCTGCCTTGTTCGGATTTTTGTTAACCAATCTTTTACAAGACGCTGTCTAGCTTCCATTTTTATCACTTAATGAATGGGATCATGGGACTTAAAAGATTTTAAAGTGCGTGCGCAAGAAAACAAATGGTTAAAGAATCGCTGAGAAATCTAAAATGAATCGTCAAAATGTTTTGTAGACCAATTTTGGCTTCAATTTTTTTATGGCTGGAATTTATTCTAAAGTTGTGGTCGAATGGGATTAGAAGGTAAGGGTAGGGTAATTCGGCTCTAAAAGGGTAGGATTGGAATTTATATCTCTAAAGAGATGTTCGGCAATGGGTCTGTTAATGCTAACAGAGAATAAGACCTTTATCTTTAGGTTGCTGGAATAGCCTTTTTCATCTTTTCGGCTTCTTTCTCTGCTATTTGTAAGGACACCTCGTTTATGATTTCATCCAGCTTTTTCACCAGTGGATGTTCCTTGTTTATCCTGTAAAGGGTTGCCCTCCCTATCTTTCTAGAAACCTTGACAACTCCGAGCTCCACCAAATCCTCAAAGTACTTGTAGAAGGTCTGCTTGCTCATCCCCAATTCTCTTATGACCTCGCTCTTGCTGAAGTCGAAGTATGGGTTGTCCATAAAAAGGTCTAGTATCCTAAGCTTGGGGGAATCGCCAAACATCCTCACGAGCAAGGTTTCCCCGAGATCCTTATACGTCACTTCAGCCATGTCAATCTACCTACTAATTTATTTGATACTAAAGTATTTAAATCTTGACCATTAATGGTATTATAGGTGTACTATGTCATTCGCCGAGAACCATATCAAAGCAATAGTTATGGACAAGCTTAGGAAGAGGGGTTGTTGGGGTGCCAGATACACGCCACTTGACTCTTTGGTCCGATGGCTTGGCATGAAGGTGAAGAGGAATGGGAGGAGGGTTAGAAGAGCTGTGAGACAGCTTGTTAACGAAGGATACCTCGTGCTCCACAAGAGGGGTGAAACCGTCTCGTTAAACCCTTCAAAAAGCGGGGAAATAACGGACTTCATCGCAAGGTTTCTAGCCTAAGAATTTAGCACGCGCTTATTCCAATTTCTGATGTGTGAATTTGTGGACTTGGTGAAACTAAAAAGTAAAATAAGCGTTGGGCATTTACATTGATTGGTACATACCTAATTATCTGTGGTTCCCCTATAGTTATATACCTGGAAGAGGAATTAAGAGTCGTAAAGCATAAATAGATAAATAGCATATCCACACGCGATAAGTTAATAGGAGATAGAAGCAAGAGAGGTTGAGACGAAATTTGGTAAAGAAGCATATTATCCTTGGAAGTGATCTTAAAGGGAAAAAAGACTCACTTAATTTTTTAATTGGATACATTTCCCAGCTTGTGTTCCTTGTTTACTTAGAAAAAGGATGGATTGCTAAGCTGAAGCTTCACTCAGGGTTTGTACCAAGAAAACTTGTAGGTTCTCAGCCTACCTGTGTTTTCAACTAGGGCTATGAAAAACTTTTTCTTTATGGTTGTAGCGACTCTGCCAGCTCTTATAAGCTCCAACGGTATGAACAAGGATTCTTCATCGTATGAATGAACCATGTAGGGGGCATGCTCCATTCCAGGGCCTGCCTTGTAGATTATGAAGTCGACACCGTAAATTGACCCTGATTTCACCACGTAGCCCTTATCCCTCCAAAAGTTGTAGACCCTGCACCTAGTGTCGAATCTCTCCCTGAGTCCCCTTGCTACTTCCTCAAATTCCTCTTCGTTCAATTCTTTTTTCTTTTCAGGGTCTATAACTGTTAACTTCTCTTTTTTCAGGAGGAAGTATCCTTCGTAAAGTGAGAGCTGGGATGGGACATTGAAGTCAAAGGTTTTAGGTTTCCTTATCCCTATGGGGTGCCCGAAGAAACCTGTTTTATACATTTCAATTGCTTCCCTTGGCTCCCAGACAACTAATCTGTCTCCATACAAGTATGCTTTAACCTTTGGGAAGTTGAGGTCGAGGGTTCCAATGGATAGAATCTCTATTTCCCTTGTCACATAGTATGAGGTGATCCCTTCATCGTTGACAATCGCCATTAAAAGCTCTTTTCTCATCTTCATTGATTCACTGACGGTTTCTGTGAATTCCTTGAGGGTCATGGGTTTCTCCTCTGAAACAGGTAGAACCAGGTACCGGGACGGTGTTTCTCCGTAGATGAACTGTCTAGGGAACAACCTCAGCATTTCATTGGGTCCAGGTTTAACAATTCTCCCCCTCTCCCTTAAATCCTTGTAAACCAAGTAATCCAAGAAGATTTTCTCCTCTTTCTCTATTAGTGAAAGCAGATCTGTTGGCTTCAATGTTTTGTCCTCCATGTAAACCTTCAGTTTCCCCTTCTCCATCAGGTAAAGAGCTTCAACAGGTGACAGTATAAGTTTTCCTTCTTCATCTTGATATCCAAATCCCTTTTCAAGGTACTCCTTCGCTGTTTGAGGGGCAGCAACAGCATTAACTACCCCATCAACAATTTCCCCCTCTAAGGTGGCTATTAATTCACTCATCAAATTCGCCTCTTAAATGATGAAAAATCTATGCTTACAATACACCGACATGAAGCAAGGGTACATTGGAACCCTGTTTAATTAAGAAGCAATTTAAAGTTTATAAAGGCACTCCTAAATCTAATCTAACAAGGAAACTGGAAAAGATAAAAGAATTAGAGTAGTTTGATTTTGCAGTGAACGAATAGAACATATGCATGATAGACGTCAAAAAACCATCTACTATTAGCAGACATTTCACCATATTTCTACATTACCCTAACTAATACTAGGGATATCCATGACTAAGGGGATATAAGTTTCTCCCGCTTAAATGAAGCTTTCAATGTTCAGAGGAAACTTTATTGGAGGGTTACATTTCTTTTTAATTCAGAGAACTTCTTATGAGTTATGTTCAAGGCATTTGAGTCCCTGTTACACCTTGTTTCATTACTTAGATTTATTTTCGCTTTTCTAGAAATGTATCGAGGAGAATGGAACATAAATTGGAGTTATTAAGCCATTAACAGTTGTTTCGATTAAAGGATAAACACATTTAAATTAATGGTTTACCACCTAAACCCTTTGTGAGAATCAAAGGTTAGGTGAGAAATGATGAACCCTGAGGAATACTACAACAAAATATTTGATTTGCTTCGAAGGCATCACAACTGGTTCAGGAATTGCATCCCCTTAATAGCAAGTGAAAATGTTATGAGCCCAGCTGCAAAGGAAGCACTTGTAAGTGATTTTGGACACAGATACGCAGAGGGCTGGCCCGGTGAAAGAGTCTATGCAGGCTGCACCTACATAGATCAAGTGGAGGAAACAGCAATTGAATTGGCTAAGAAACTGTTCAAAGCGGACTTCGCCGATGTAAGACCTATATCCGGGGTAGTTGCAAATCTAGTGGTTTACACAGCGTTCACTAAGCCAGGAGACAAAATGTTCGCCTTAGCCATAACTAAGGGGGGGCATATAAGCATGGGGCCTCTTTACTCTACAACTGGTTCCTTCATCGGTGGAACAGCAGGTGCAGTGAGGGGACTAAACGTGAAATATTTTGCCTTCAATGAAAAGGAAATGAATATAGATGTTGATAAATCCATTGATTTAATTAAACAGGAGAAACCCAGACTCATAATGTTCGGTGGAAGCGTCTTCCTTTTCCCACACCCCGTAAAGGAATTTGTGGATGTAGCCAATGAAGTTGATGCCAGGATAGCATATGATGCTGCCCATGTAGCTGGTTTAATAGCTGGAGGCTGTTTCCAAGATCCCTTGAGGGAGGGGGCAGAAGCTGTTTCCATGAGCACCCATAAAACCTTGCCTGGGCCTCAGCATGGCATGGTGGTAGCCAAAGCTGAGCATTCAGAAGAAATTAAGAAGGCATCCTTCCCAGGTTTACTTAGCAACCACCATTTACACTGTGTAGCAGCCCTAGCTGTAACCCTTGCAGAGCACTTAAAGTTTGGGGAGGAGTATTCCAAGCAAATTATACGAAATGCAAAGAAACTTGGAGAAGCCCTTTATGAGAGGGGGTTCAAAGTTGTAGCTGCTGAAAAGGGATTTACTGAGAGCCACACAATCCTTGTAGATATATCTGAATACGGAGACGGTGCAACCATTGAAAAGGAACTTGAAAAGGCAAACATCATTTTAAACAGAAACCTGTTACCATGGGATATTAGACTGGGAAGACACTACACAGCCCCTGGAGGAATAAGGCTTGGAACCAGTGAAGTGACGAGGCTTGGAATGAAAGAGCCGGAAATGGAGAGTGTAGCTGACTACATTCGAAAAGTTGTGATAGATAAAAGGAAACCTGAAGAAGTAGCCAAGGAAGTAGAGGAGTTCAGGGAGGGATATCAAAAAATTCATTACTGCTTTGAAACAGCAAGGGAGGCATATGAATATTTACATTTAAGGTGAATAGGAGAATCTACTTCAAAAGGAAATTTAAACCCCGAGATGAAGCTTGCCTTCTCCATCTATGTAGGCATAGGCCATTCTAGGAGTGTTATAAGCCAAACCGATGTTCCCTTTTGAATCCACAACTATCACGCCTCCATATCCACCAACCCTTTTTTCAAGGTGTTTAACTGCTTTTTCAGCTGCTTCCTGAGCATTAAACCCTTCTTCAAGGAACATACAGGTTGTCTTAGCCAAAGTAACCTTCATTATGGATTCACCCCAACCAGTCGTTGAAACAGCACCTGAACAGTTGTCTGCATAGGCACCGCAACCCACTATTGCGGTGTCTCCAACTCTCCCAGGCATTTTGTTGGGGACACCACCTGTAGAGGTTCCAGCAGCTAGGTTTCCATTTAAATCCATTGCAACTGCTCCAACTGTCCCTAAATGTTCATCTGTAAAAACTTCTCTTGTCTCAAACTTTAATTTCTTCTTTATCTCCTTAAACCTTTCAAGCTCCCTTCTAACTATTAAGTCCTCGGTTCTACAAGTTTTAAACCCTATTTTAACTGCGAATTTATTTGCTCCTTCACCTACTAGCATCACATGCTCTGTTTTCTCCATGACAGCCCTTGCAAGGGAAATGGGGTTTTTTATGTTTTTCACAGCGGCTACAGCTCCGAATTCAAGGGTTCCCCCATCCATTATTATTGCATCCATTTCCACTTCTCCTTCTGCGTTAAGGAAGGATCCTACACCTGCATCGAAAACATCGTTGTCCTCCATTGAATTCACTGAGGATTCAACTGCATCTAAAGCCTTTCCACCCCTCTTAAGTATTTCCATCCCCTTCAAAGCAGCTTCTCTGCACCCCTTCAAGTGTCCCTTGACAAGTTCATTTGGTATGTCCCATGCTCCACCGTGAACCACTATTACAGGTGAAATCACTTCAACCTACCCCTTTGATCTTTCAACTAGGTTCTTAGCTGTTTCAGAGGCTTTCCTAAGCACTTCTTCCTCATTAACAGTTTTTATCTCCCCCTCCTCCATTAGGATCCTGCCATCCACGATCACTGTTTCAACGTCTTCTCCCCTAGCAGCGTAAACCAGATGGGAAAAAACGTTGTGAAGAGGCGTCAACCTAGGCTTCTTTAAATCTAAGATAACAATATCTGCTTTCTTTCCTGGTTTAAGGGTTCCAATCTCCCCTTCAAGGCCAAGTGACTTTGCACCTGAAACAGTGGCCATCTCAAAAACCTTTTCAGCACGTAAAACAGTTGGGTCCATGTTTATGTTTTTATGGATTAACGCGGCAACCTTCATCGTTTCAAACATGTCAAGGGTGTTGTTACTGGCTGCTCCATCAGTGCCAAGACTAACTGTGACTCCCCTATCCAACATGGCTTGAACAGGTGCTATACCACATGCAATTTTCAAGTTGCTCACAGGGTTATGGGAAACCTTTACCCCCCTCTTAAAGAGAACATTTATTTCCCCCGGTGAAACCCAAACAGTGTGGGCAGCTAAAACATTGCTGTAAAGGAAGTTAAGGGAGTCTAAGTAATGTATAACTCCTTTCCCTCCAAGGTTAACCCCGAACCTCTTCTCTATCTGTTTAGCCTCACCCCTTGTTTCAGCGACGTGGATGTTCACCATGACATCATGCTTAACCGCTAACTCCTTAACCCTTACAAGGTAGTCGGGTGAACAGGTGTAGGGGGCATGAGGACCAAACATAACTCTCAACCTTCCATTAGCCCCTCCATGATAATTCCTTATCAATTTCTCTGCTTCCATGATTTCCCTTTCCCCCTTCTCCTTGTCTCCAAGCTCTATCATTCCATGGGAAATCAAAGCCCTTAAACCTGTTTCCTTAACAGCTTCAGCTGCCCTTCCCATGTAAAAGTACATGTCTGCAAAGGTTGTTGTACCTGATCTCATCATTTCAAGACAAGCAAGCATGGTCCCTATATAAACGTCTTCAGGCCTTAAATTAGCCTCTAAAGGCCATATTTTCTTGTTTAACCATTCATCTAAGAGCATGTCATCAGCGTATCCTCTGAGAAGAGTCATGGCTGCATGTGTATGGGTGTTTATAAGTCCAGGGATAACCAGTTTCCCCCCTGCATCCAAGGCTTCGTAGCCTCTGTATTTCACCTGTATCTCTCTCCCCCCAACATCTATTATCTCTCCATCCTCAACAACCAACACTCCATCCCTAACCACTCGGCCTGGTTCAGTTACAATGTAACCCCCCTTAATCATAAACTCCATTTCCACCACCCATGGAAGATAAATATCCAGCACCCCTGAAAAGGGAAACTCATTTAAACACTCAAAGCCTCCTTAAACATAACTGTAAAGAAACATTGAAACACCTCTTACCACTCCTTTTCAATTCCCCTTTACCTCTTCAAACCGATGAAAAGACAGGGTAAAAGCATAGAGAGAAATGGAAAGAAGGGGTATATGTAGTATTCCATTCCACCACAGCTCATCCAGTGCAAAAACGAAATTTACGAACATGTTATATAAGCCGATAATTATGCCAACAAGACTTGTAACCCTCAGAGTTGCTATGTTAACTCTAGGGTAATATAGGGTGAGTATTGCCAGGTACACTGGTGTCATCATGCAGAAAGCTAGACCAGCTGAATTTGTAATTAGATAAATGGGATTGAAATCAGGCATAAGTGTGCTAGGGTTAGCAGGATACCAAAATGCCAGAAATGCAAAGGGGATTACCCAGTATCTCCATACAGCCTGTTTTCGAGGTGAAAAATCATTTTTCTGAACAATTACCTCCCAGAACCAGAAAGCAGCGACAAATAGAAACATTATAAGGTTAACAGTGAGTATCCCCAAACCAAATTTCTCAGTTACCGCTATACTTTGAAGAAATGCAAAAAGAATGTAGGTTACACCTCCATAAACATCAAAGATACTTGTGACCTTGTTTCCCAAGAAGATTATAGAGATAAATAGTATGAGGGGGATTATTTTGAAAATAGGCCACAGCGCAGTATAGGAGAATACCAGGGAATGGCTAAGTATCTCCCCTGCAACAATCCCTGCCTCCGACTTAACATATCCCTTTGATGTGTATGGAGGAATAAATTGTAACAAAACAAAGAGTAGGTAAAACCACCACCTTCTAGTTACTGATTCTATCTTCACCTGAAATTTTTCAAGACCACCCCTTTTCATTTACTTACCCCTCCCATTAAACCAATGGCATATAACACCTTAAAGGTATTCGAAGCCCTTGAAGGTAGGTGAGCATAGTAAAAAAACCTTTACCACGATTCAATTTAAAACAGCAATGCTTTAAAATATTACTAAACTTGAAAAAACACATCGATTTCAAGGTAGAAATTGATGCCTACAAAGTTGTGGTGGCAGAATCGAAGCGATGAGGAAAGAGAAAGTTTTAAAATAGTGGTTTTAACTATAATTACTGCTCTTGCAGCAAGCTTAGCAGTAACCGTTGTTTCCAACATACCTGGAATAAAAACCTCAAGATTCATTCCAGCAGCTGTAATCGCTGCATTTGTATCTTCAAGGAAGGATTAGATTAACCTTTAAATCCACATGGAAGAACTTATTAGGGAGGCATTATATGAACGGTTAAAAGTTACCAGTAAAGCTAACAAATTAAACCATTGAAAACATGTCTGTCACCATGTTTCTCCATGCGAAACATTCTAACATGGGTTAAAGCAAACCCTTCAAAATCATAAAGCTGCAGCTAGTTTCCCGGCTTTTCAATGGATTAAAACTAAATGCAACCCTCCTAGGAAGGAGGCATTGTGCTTTACCATTTATGTGGAAACATGAAGGATCTACTTTTCTGTTGAGTGAAGCTATGGGAACCGAAAACACATGCCTTTGTTTTCTGTTCTATTCATTAGAACAACCTGTTCTAAAGCATAGCGTTAAGTTTTCCCAGTTCCTATTTCTAAAAGCGATGAATTGATTTTTTAGGTGGTGAGGAGGAGTTGAGCAAGGACAGTGCATTTGTTTTAGCATTTACTTTTATGTTGATTTTTCT
>JAOZFL010000140.1 GCA_027491455.1 Thermoproteota archaeon
AAACAACTTTGTCTTTGCTTGGTTGCAAGGGATGATTGATCCGCCGCGTCCAGAGGCCATTGAAGCAGTTAAGGTCTGTGAAAAAGCAGGTATAAAAAACGTTATGATCACAGGAGACCACAAATTGACAGCTGTCGCCATAGCAAGAGAAATAGGTATCCTTAAAGGGAAGAAAAAGGTGTTAACAGGGTCTGAACTGGACTCTATGGGTGAAGATGAACTTGAAGAAATAGTTGAGGAAGTAGCTGTGTATGCAAGGGTTTCACCAATCCATAAATTGAAGATAGTGACGGCTTTAAAGAAGAAGGGGCACATTGTTGCTATGACGGGTGACGGTGTAAATGATGCACCAGCCCTTAAAAAAGCAGACATAGGGGTAGCAATGGGTATAAAGGGAACAGATGTAAGCAAGGAAGCAGCAGACACAATACTAATGGATGACAACTACGCTACATTGATCACGGCTTTGATGTGGGGGCGCAGAATATTTGATAACATAAGGAAGTACATAAGGTTTCTAGTATCATGTAATTTCGATGAACTCCTTGTTTTGGGTTTCGCGTCTCTTGCAAGGTGGCCGCTGCCAATGCTTCCATCCCAGATTCTATGGATAAACCTTGTAACAGACGGACCACCAGCAGTGGCTTTAAGCGTTGATCCCCCTGATAAAGACATAATAACTAGGGCTCCAAGGGATCCAAAGGCCGGTGTATTTCATGGTATGCTTTCCTTCATGGTTGTTTCCTTTCTTTGTCAGTCCCTTGGAAGTTTAAGTCTCTTCATATATGGTTACTTTGTGCTTGGAAGCTATGAAACAGCTATAACCATGACTTTTATTCAGGCTGCCCTGTTTGAGTTGTTTGTGGTTTGGAACTGCAGATCAGAGAAACACAGTGTTTGGAAAATGGGTAAAGAAGCATTCAAAAACAAATTCTTCGTCATAGGTACACTTGCCAGCTTAGCTTTAACCATGGCCCTGCCATACATACCTGTGCTCGGCCCAGCTTTCCACTGTGCCAAGCTTACACCTACACAGTTTTTAATGACCATAGGTGTAGCGTTGATAGGTTTATTCATTGTATTGCCAGAGTTATGGATGAACAGGGAGATCATGGGGTTTCAGTAACCTACCTTTAAGCTCAACACTTCCTCTCTCGAAAAAGAAGGAAAAGCTGTTAGATGAACTAGCCCCTCCGAAACCAAGTTCCTGGCTTCAGCCAGGTTCTCCTGGCTGAAAAACTTGTATGCTAAAAACATCATTGTTTTTTTAAAAGGGAGTATTCATAAGTTTCTCTTTAGTTTGAATACCTGTTTTTCCTTGGAAGGCGCCATCGGATATGAAGGAGAAAAGTAAATCTTTTAAAGTAAGGGTTCCTCAACACTCTCACTGCTTAGTTTGCAACGCTGTCATCCCAGTAAATAAAACTTTTTGTTCAAAGGAATGCGAAGAAAAATATGTCTTAGTTAATAAGAGAAAGAAAAGACTGGAAACCATGTACTTCGCTATAGGAATGGCAGCTATCCTTTTATTTAGCGCTATCCTAAGGTTCATTTAGCTCTACTATAACCTTTAACTTACTGGTTTAAAGGTGATGTGGTTTTGTCTGGAGAAAGGAAGAAGGTAACGATTAACCACCTCTTAAAAATGAAGGGGAGAAAGGAGAAAATCTGTATGGTGACAGCTTATGATTACCCAACTGCTTATTTAGCTGATTTGTCAGGTATCGACATGATACTGGTAGGTGACTCAGTTGGCATGGTTGTCCTAGGATACAAGAGCACTCTACCCGTAACAATGGAGGAAATGCTTCATCACACCAAAGCTGTTACAAGAGCAGTTAAATATTCATTTGTCATCGGTGACATGCCTTTCCTTTCCTATAACACAGGGGTGGATGAGGCGATTCATAATGCTGGTTTATTCATGAAGGCGGGATGTGACGCTGTTAAAATCGAGGGGGGAAAGGAAATGGCTGACACGGTTAAAGCAGTGGTGGATGCAGGTATACCTGTAATGGCTCATCTTGGTTTAACACCTCAAAGAGCAGCTCAACTTGGAGGATACAAGTTGCAGGGAAGCACAGCTGAATCAGCTATGAAGGTTATAGAGGATGCTAAAGCCTTGGAGAAAGCAGGGGCCTTCAGTTTACTTTTCGAGTTTGTGCCAATGGAGGTGGCAGGGTTAATCACAGATAAACTTTCAATACCTACAATAGGAATAGGAGCTGGCCCCCGCTGCGACGGGCAAGTACTTGTGTTCCATGACATAGTTGGACTTACACTTTGGACTGAAACCCCTAAATTCGCTAAGAAATATGTTGACCTAAGAGAAAGGATACTTGATGCATTGAAAAAATATCTTGGCGATGTTAAAACAGGGAGCTTCCCTTTAGAGGAACACAGCTACCACATGAAGGAAGGGGAATATAACAAGCTTCTAAGCAACTTGGAAAGGGGAGAAGAGTGAAAATAGCTGTTGTTGGTTCAGGAGCCATGGGCAGCCTGTACGGTGGTTTACTGTCAGAGGGAGGAAACGATGTAACTTTAATTGACATTTGGAGGGAACACATAGAGAAGATAAGGGAGAAGGGACTCATGGTTAGAGGGGTAAGCGGTGAAAGAGTTATAAGGGTTAAGGCAGCAACCAACCCGGAAGAAGTTGGAGTAGTTGACCTAGTTTTAATCTTCGTTAAATCATATGACACATTAAAGGCAGCTGAGGACTCTAAACCGCTGATAAGCCCTGAAACAACGGTACTAACCCTTCAAAACGGGCTTGGAAACGCTGAGAAAATAGCAAGTGTAGTTGGAGAAGAAAAAGTGGTTGCTGGGATAACAACCTATGGATCAACCCTTATTAAGCCAGGGGAGATACTTCACGCCGGAATAGGGGAAACAGTAATAGGTGAATTAAATGGTTCCCTAACCCCTAGAGTAAAGATGATAGCTGAAACCTTTAACGATTCAAAGATAAAGACGAGAATAAGTAGAAACATTAAAAGCGTTATATGGGGGAAACTAATTGTAAACGCAGCTATAAATCCATTGACAGCTTTAACAGAGATGAAAAATGGGGAGCTGCTTAAAGTAAGGGAAGTGAAGCAGCTGCTCATAGATGTAGTGAAAGAAACTGTTAAGGTAGCAGAAGCCTTCAATGTCACGTTTGAAGAGGATCCCATCCAGAAAACCCTTTTGATAGCTGAAAAAACAGCTGAAAACAAGTCTTCCATGTTACAGGACATGTTAAAGGGAAGAAAAACCGAGGTAGATGCAATAACAGGTGAAATAGTGAAATTAGGGGAGAAACTCAACGTTAAAACCCCGATAAACAAAGCTATCCTAGCCCTGATTAAGGGGAAGGAGTGGAGGAGGGAAATTCAGGGAGTTAGGCATTAACTACTTAAATTTTTAAAGTTTTTCTTATTTCCTCTTAATCGTGATGCATATGTCTCTTCCTAAACCTAGAAGCAGGAAAGTTGTTGAGGGATGGAGTAGAGCACCTCATAGAACACTTCTTAGATGTGATGGTCTAGGAGATGAGGACTTCGGTAAACCATTAGTAGCGGTTGTTAACTCGTGGAACGAAGTTGTACCGGGTCATATTCATTTGAATAAGTTAGCAAACTATGTTAAGATGGGTGTTAGGGAGGCAGGGGGAGCCCCACTTGAATTCAACACAATAGCTATTTGCGACGGTATATGCATGGGCCATGAAGGCATGAGAACCCCCTTACCCAGCAGGGAAATTATAGCTGACTCCATTGAACTTATGATAGAGGCCCATGGTTTCGATGCCATGGTATGCGTCACCACATGTGACAAAATAGATCCTGGAATGATGATGGCAGCTGCCAGACTTAACATACCGACTATTTTCTGCTTAGGGGGGAACATGCTTCCAGCTAAACCTTTATGGGGGAAATTTAAGGGGAAATATATAACCATAGCTGAAATCTTTGAGCTTCAAGGCCTAATTGAAAGAGGGGAAATCTCAGAGGAGGAAGCTGAATACCTGGAGAAAATAGCTGCTAAAGGAGCAGGTGCATGTGGCGGTATGTTCACAGCTAACACGATGCAGTGCCTCATAGAGGCCCTGGGAATGTCCCTCCCATACATGTCCACTTCACCGGCACCTGACCCACAGAAGAAATGGCTTGCACTTGAAACAGGGAGAAAAATCATGGAACTTCTTAAAAAAGACATTAAACCAGCTTCTATTTTAACGGGGGAAGCATTTGAAAATGCCATAACTGTTGATATGGCTTTAGGAGGTTCAACTAACACTGTTCTACATTTACCCGCCATAGCAAATGAGTTAGATATAGAAATAAACCTTGAAATGTTCGATGAAATCAGTAGGAGAACCCCTCACCTTTGCAACATGTCTCCAAGCGGTCCATACACACTTATGGAGCTCCACGAAGCAGGTGGAATCCCTGGAGTAATGAAGAGACTCAAAGACAAACTTAACCTCAACTGCCTCACAGTGACAGGTAAAACGATGTGGGAAAACATCTCAGAGGCAAAGATAATGAACGAGGAAGTGATAAGACCAGTTGAGAAACCAGTGCATACAGAGGGGGGAATAGCTGTTTTAAGGGGGACACTTGCACCAAGAGGAGCTGTAACGAAGAAAGTAGCTATAAACCCGAAAATGTTTAAGTTTAAGGGGCCGGCAAAAGTTTTCAACAGCGAGGAAGAAGCAGTTGAAGCGATGCTTTCAAGTAAAGTTGAAGCTGGAGACGTAATAATAATAAGGTATGAAGGACCTAAGGGAGGTCCAGGGATGAGGGAAATGCTGACTGCTTCAGCCACGGTTATGGGGCTTGGACTCGGAGAATCTGTTGCATTGATAACTGATGGAAGGTTTTCAGGGGCTACAAGGGGGCCATGTATAGGACATGTTTCACCGGAAGCCATGGAGGGAGGACCCATCGCAATAGTTGAAGACGGAGACCAAGTATACATCGACATTGATAGAAGGAGACTAGACCTTGAAATAGAGACGGAGGAAATGGAGAACAGGGTTTCAAAGTGGAAACCAATAGAGCCAAAGGTTAAAAAGGGGGTTCTATACAGATACTCAAAACTAGTTGAGTCAGCGGATAAAGGGGCAATTTACAGAAAAATTTAAGGATGAAAGAAACACCAGAGCAAATAAGGAATATCACCGTTTTTCCTCTCTGAGTGTAGGATATGTCCATTGAAAAATTTAAAAGAGACACCTTTGAAATATTTAAAGCCGCAGTTGAAGCTGCTAACCCAGTTAAAGCCTTGAAAAACTCGGTGAAAGTTTCAAATGGGAAAATCCATGTTTTAGGCTACCAATATAACCTAAACAAATACGAAAACATATATGTGGTTGGAGGCGGTAAGGCAAGTGGTTTAATGGCTCAAACAATCGAGGAAATCCTAGGGGGAAAAATAACAAGGGGGCATGTAAATGTCTTGAAGGGAACCAAGAGAAACTATAAAACAAGGGTGATTGAGTTAAACGAGGCGTCACATCCAATACCAGACCTTCAAGGCTTAACAGGGGCAAGGAAAATACTTGAAACAGCTATGGAAGCAGGTGAAAGAGACCTAGTTATCTCCTTGATTTCAGGGGGAGGATCAGCCCTCATAACCATGCCTTCAGAAGGGGTCTCCTTAGAAGATGTTAAGGAAACAACAAATCTCCTCTTAAAGGCTGGAGCAACCATAAATGAGTTAAACTCTGTCAGAAAACACATTTCCCAGGTGAAGGGTGGGCAATTGGCTAAGGCAGCCTACCCAGCGGAAATGTTAAACCTGATAGTATCAGATGTAGTTGGAGACCCATTAGACGTAATTGCTTCCGGTCCCACATCCCCTGACACAACAACTTTCCAAGAAGCTAAAAACGTTCTTTTAAAGTACAACTTATGGAGTAAAGTCCCGAAATCTGTTTCGAAGAGAATTGAAATGGGTGTGAAAGGATTAATACCTGAAACACCTAAACCAGGAGAAAAAATATTTAGAAGGGTCAGGAACATTGTGATTGCAAACAACAGGTTAGCTGTTGAAGCCGCTGCAAAGAAAGCCGAGGAACTTGGCTACAACGCAGCTGTGCTTTCATGTTACATAGAAGGAGAGGCGAGACATGTTGGAACAGTGATAGGAGCCATAGCTTTAGAAATAAATAAATATAACTCCCCCTTTAAGAAACCCGTAGCTGTTTTAGGTGGCGGAGAAACAACTGTAACTGTTAAAGGGAAAGGTAAAGGTGGAAGAAACCAGGAGCTTGTGTTAGGAGCTGCTTTAAAAATAAAAGGGGAAAAAAACTTGGCTGTTGCCTCAATGGGGACAGATGGAATAGATGGCAACAGTGAAGCAGCAGGAGCCATAGCACATGGAGAAACAGTGGAAAGAGCCCTTGAAAAAGGGATGAACCCTGTTTCCTACCTAGAAGAAAACGACTCATACACCTTCTTCAAGGAACTAGGGGACCTCATCGTTACAGGGCCAACTGGGACAAATGTAAATGACATTACATGTATAATTGTGGGGTCAACTACTCAATGAATTTAAAAAGTGGTTAAAGGGCATCTGCAAGTAACTCAGCTACATCTAAGACTCTAACTGGTTCAACGTCATAGATTGTTTCAGCGATCATTACTCCATCACTTAAATTTTTAATGCATGCTGGGCAAGAAGTAACCAAGGCATCCACATTTAATGGGGCTACATCTCTTTTTATCCTTTTCGAGGCAATCTCAGTTGAGATTTTTGTGTCAAGCATCCTTACAACTCCACCTGCCCCGCAACACCACGAGTTTTCCCTGATTCTCTCCATTTCAACTAGTTTTACACCTGGAATTGATTTAATCAGTTTCCTCGGTGAATCGTAAATGTTAAGTTTCCTTCCAAGTTCACATGGATCGTGATATGTAACCCTGATTTCTCTCCTATTTAGCTGTAAAAAACCATTCTCGATAAGTTTAAGGGCGAAATCAGGGAAATGAATTACTTCCAATTGTTCTCCACCTAGAAACTCGGGGTAGATGAGTTTAATTGTTCTATAGCAGCTTGGACAAGTTGTAACTATCTTTTCCACCCCCCTCTCCTTTAATAGTTCCATGTTTAAATCTGCTATTCTTTTGAAGGCATCTATTTGCCCTGTTGCGAAAAGTGGGAAGCCGCAGCATCTCTCTTCTCCCCTTAAAACCTTGTACTTCAATTTTGCCTTCTCAAAAACCTTTAAAGTAGCTTTTGCAACGTTAGGAGTGAAATATGAAGTTGTGCAACCGATGAAATAAAGGACCCCCTCCATTTAATCCACCATCCACTTGTCTCTTTCCTCTTTTAACATTCCAAATGGGTTCCCTTCTTCAATTATACTTTTCTCCATTTCCAGAAGCTGTGAAGGAGTTAGTTTTGACTTGTAAAGCTTAGTCCTTGTCTTCTCCATTATTTTGTCTACCTCTATTCTTGCTGGACATTTAAAATAACAGGCCCTACAGGTTGTGCAGGTGTAGATTCTCATGGATAAAGCCATTGATTCATTCAAGTGACCTTCTTCCAAGGCTTTTACAAGGTTAACTCTTCCTCTAGGTCCATATGTTTCATTCATGTCCATTTCATTCAGGGTTGGACAAACAGCTCTGCAGAAACCGCATCTTGAACAGTAATGGATTTGCTCCATGACCGGTCTGCCTTCTAATGAGTTCATAAACCCATTACCCCTGGATTCATTATTCCGTTGGGGTCAAAGACCCTTTTAATCTGCTTCATCAGATTAAAGTTTACCTTTCCTATTTCCCTTGGAAGAAAATCAGCTTTTACAAATCCTATTCCATGTTCACCTGTAATAGTTCCTTGAAGTTCTAGGGCTAACTTACTTATTTCTCTGTGGCAATCCATGACCCTTCTGAACTCGTCTCGGTTCCTTTCATCGAAAACGATGTTTGGGTGGAGATTCCCATCTCCAATGTGACCTATTATGCCTACAAAAAGGTTATATTTCTCTACTATACTATATATCTTTTTAACTGCTTCTGGAAGCCTTGAAACAGGCACTGTTATATCTTCAACTAACACATTGGGCTTCCCTAGTTTAAACATAGAGGGATAGGCATTTGACCTAGCTTGGTAGAGCCTATCCTTCTCCTCAGATGTAGTTGCATGTTTAATTTCCCTTGCACCTGCCTCCCTCATCACCTTTTCCAGCTTTGAAAGCTGTTTTTTAACTCCTTCTTCGCTTCCATCAAGGTCCACTATTAATATGGCTCCTGACTCAGGTAAACCTAGGTTAAGCCATTTGTTTATTGCTTTCTGGGAGTTTCTGTCAATGAACTCCATTATCAGGGGAGTTACCCTGGCTTCATAGATCTTGCTTACTAAGGCAACTGCTTCATCAACTCTATCGAAGACAGCCATCACCCTAGCTGTGAACTCAGGCAAAGGTAATACCTTTAATGTAGCCTTGGTAACTATTCCCAAGGTACCCTCCGAACCTATGAAAAGCTTGGTTAAGTCATAGCCAGCTACACATTTAAGTGCACGTGACCCTGTCCTCACTACTTCCCCAGTGGGCAGGACAACTTCTAAACTTAGGACCCAGTTACTAGTTACCCCGTACCTTATACCCCTCATACCACCAGCATTCGTAGCTATGGTGCCGCCTATTGTGCATGCACTGCTACTAGCAGGGTCTGGAGGATAGAACAAGCCGTGCTTTGTAAGTTCATCTTCTAATTCCCCTAAAACCACTCCTGCTTCAACTTCACACTCTAAGTCAGCTGGGGAAATAGATAATATTTTGTTCATCCTGGTTAGCTCTATAACTATCCCCCCATTCCTTGGAACAACTCCTCCGTTCACACCAGTCCCTGCCCCCCTTGGGTGAACCGGTATCCTATGCTTATTGGCTAACTTAACTACTTCTGATACCTCTTCAACCTTTCTAGGTCTTACAACTACATCGGGCATCGACTTAACCCATGAAGAGTCATAGGAGTAACAATATAAATCTACTGGGTCCATCAGGACATTTCCTTCCCCCACTATGCTTTTCAACTCCTCCACAGGAGGCTTCATAAGGGTCACCATTTCTAAACATTGAAAAAACTAATATATTCAGTATTTTATATAAATTAGTTAAGTTAGGTCAGCTACCCACAGTTAAAGCATGTGGGTTTGCCCTTGGAGGAATGGTGTTGCCAAC
>JAOZFL010000029.1 GCA_027491455.1 Thermoproteota archaeon
CATCAAGCTAGATGGTTTAAGGGGGATACCATACTTGAACCGCTGGTTTTCGAGTTATCGGCTAAGGGAAGAGTAGGTCATGTACCCAGTGAACTTGGAGAAGAACTACAACAGCACCTAGAAGAAGCCTTGAGAGAGGCTCCAAAAGAGCTTCTAAGAATTAAAGATCCAGACTTGCCCGAGCTCTCGGAGGTAGAGGTTGTACGACACTTTGTGAGGCTTTCACAGATGAATTTATCTGTTGATCTGACGATGTATCCCCTTGGGAGTTGCACGATGAAGTATACACCTAAAGTGATGCAGAGGCTCTCTCACTTAACCCATGACTTACACCCTTATCAACCAGATTCAACAGTTCAAGGACTTTTAGAAATCCTCTATGAACTTGAGAAGTGGCTTTGTGAATTAACTGGAATGGAAAGGTTCTCTTTACAACCAGCAGCTGGGGCTCACGGTGAATTTACAGGGATAAATATAATTAGGGCTTACCATAAATTAAAAGGGGAACTTGAAAAGAGAGAAGAAATAATAATCCCTGACTCTGCCCATGGCACAAATCCCGCAAGTGCCTCCATGGGTGGTTTCAGAATAGTGACAATTCCTACAAATGAAAAAGGAAGCATGGATTTAAATGCGCTTAAATCTGTTTTATCTGAAAGAACAGCGGGAGCCATGATCACAGTGCCTAACACCCTTGGAATCTTTGAGGAGGAGATAGATGTCATAGCTGAAATGGTTCATGAAGCAGGTGGGGTCATGTACATGGATGGAGCCAATATGAACGCTCTCCTTTGCAAGGTGAGACCAGCCGACTTAGGGTTCGACATCATCCATTTAAATCTTCACAAGACATTTGCCTCGCCTCATGGTGGAGGAGGCCCAGGATCAGGACCAATAGGAGTTAAAAAAGAACTTGTCAAATTTCTACCCGTTCCTTTAATCGATAAAAGAAATGGGAAATACTTCCTTAACTACGATGTGCCTAACACAATCGGGAAGGTTAGAAGCTTCTATGGCAACATAGAGGTTTTATTAAAGGCATACATATACATTTTATTAATGGGAGAAGAGGGATTGAGCAAGGTCTCAGATATAGCTGTTTTAAACTCCAATTACCTCTTCAAAAAACTGACAACATCCATGGAAAGTGTTTTTGAACCCGTTATAGCTCCTGAAAGGCTCAGAAAACATGAATTTGTTGTTTCAATAAGGAAACTAAGGGAGAAGAAAGTTACAGCTGCAGATGTATCTAAGAGAATTATTGACCACGGCTTTTATCCACCAATAATTTACTTCCCTTTAATAGTCAAGGAAGACATGATGATAGAACCCACTGAAACAGAGACCAAGGAGGTGTTAGATGAATATGCTAAAACACTTTTTAAAATAGCTAGAGAAACCATGAAGGAAACAAATAAAGTAAAAAATTCCCCGTTTAGCGGTTCAATTACACGTTTAGATGAGGTTAGAGCTTCAAGGCACCCCATCCTCTCATGGAAAATGTACAAAAAATTAGGGAAAGAAGGTAAAATAAACCTATGAGGAAAGCTAAATTTTACATCGAAACTTATGGTTGCTCAACAAATAAAGGAAATAGCGAATACATTATGGGGCAGCTTCTAGATAAAGGTTACAGATTAACTAAGAGAATAGAGGATGCAGATGTTTTAATAGTTAATACTTGCGGCGTAAAAAAGCCTACAGAGGACAAAATACTTTTCAGGCTCAGAGAGTTATCAAGCCAAGGAAAACCCCTAGTGATAGTTGGGTGTTTAACAAGAATAAACCCCGAGGCCTTAAAAAAGGTTGCTAAGGAATTTAGTGTACTGCTTGACTCCCACAGCATTGAAAAAATTAGGGAATCCATGGAAAAGGCATTAAAAGGCGTGAAGGGAGAGATTTATCTCTCAGAAAAACCTTTAAAGGGAAAACTACGTCTTCCCAGGCATAGGTTTTCAATTTACACCGAAATAATTCAGATATGTGAAGGATGCATTCATAATTGCACTTATTGCGCTGAGAAGAAAGCTCATCCATTTATATACTCTTACCCAAAGGAAGGAATAATTAAAAGGGCAGAGGAAGCCTTAAAGGAAGGAGTAAAGGAAATATGGTTGACAGCTCTAGACACAGGTGTCTATGGGATTGACAAAGGTTACACGCTGATTGATTTGCTGAATGAAATAACCTCTCTTCACTACAAATTCAAGGTCCGACTGGGAATGATGAATCCATTTCACGCAAAAAAACATCTAGAAGAGCTTTTAGAGGTCTATAAAAGCATGAAAATGTATAAGTTTATTCATTTACCTGTTCAAAGCGGGTCAAACAAGGTTTTAGAGGAAATGGACAGGAGATACTTAAAAGAAGACTTCGTTCATGTAATCAAAAAATTCAAGGAGCGGGTACCAGAGGTAACAATTGCAACAGATGTTATCGTTGGTTACCCTTCAGAGACAGATGAAGACTTCGAGGAAACATTAAACCTCGTAAAAGAAGTTAAACCTGATAAAGTGAATATTTCAAAGTTTTTCCCAAGGCCTGGAAGTAAGGCGTGGGGAATGAAAATACTTCCGCCATGCAAAGTCAAAGAAAGATCTAAGTTACTGCATGAAACATGTCGGGCTATAGCCCTTGAAAACAACAAGAAATTAGTGAACAAAGTAACAGAGGCTCTAATCCTTGAAAAAGCAGATGGAGGAGTTAAGGGAAGGCTTCTAAACTATAAACCAGTTTTTATCCCCCTTAGGATTCAAACAGGGGTTTTTATAAAGGTTAAAATAATTAACGCTAAAGAGGGGTCTTTAGTGGCCTTGCCTAATCAAAGGGAAACAGGAATTGAAAGCCTATGTCAGAGGTAGCCTACAAGTTTAAGATCAAAGAAATCGCTGAATCTGAAATTTACAGTGTTTTAGGGGTTAATAAACCTCTAATAAAGACTAAAACGGGCTTTAAAGCCTTAAAGATAAGGATAATGGGCTTCTTAACCAGGAAAAAGTATTCAGAAGGTAAGGCTTATTTACGAGTGGAAGACGGCAGTGGAGCCTCAATAACCATTGAAACATCAGTTGAAAACCAGGAATACAAGGAGGGTGACCTTCTAGACATAATAGGGTACATTAAATCCGGTGGACAAATAAAAATGGTTGATCCTGAGTTAGTGATAAAAGTTCAAGATCCAAACTGGCTTATAACAAGGAAGCTTGAAATTTTAAAGAGGATACAGAAAATGTTGAAATCGAGGAAGGTGTCGAAATGAACGATGAAAGATACCTTGCACTCCTTGAGAAGGCGAGAAAGGAAGCGCCTAAAATAGTGGAGAAGGGCTCAAGATTTAAGATCCCGGCACTTATAGGATACATAGAAGGATCTAAAACAGTAATACAAAACTTCCATGAAGTTAAAAAGGCTCTTAACAGGGATGAAGAGCACATACTTTACTTTTTGGCGAAAGAGCTTGGAACAGCTTACCTAAAAAAAGGAGGAACTATTTTCTTTCAAGGGAGGTTCTCCTTTGAAAAGATAAATAAGAAACTTAAGAAGTACATTGACATATACGTCATATGCCCAGTTTGTCAGAGGCCGGATACGAGAATAATGAAGGAGAAAAAAGTCTATTACCTTAAATGTGAGGCATGTGGTGCCATGAGTCCTGTTAAAAAGGCATAAACAATGGAAGAAAAGGAATTCTACATCAAAATTCATGTGAGAAAAGGTAAAACAATCCTAGCTATTTCTGATCCTGAAATAATTGGAAAATCATTCACGGACAGAGAAACAGACTTCTACATCAACGAAAAGTTTTATAAAGGACAAAAAGAGAAAATAAATGAAATAATAAACCAAATAAACCAAGCAGACATAATAAACATAGTAGGCAACTCTGTGATCAATGAACTTCACAGAAGGAAAGTAATTAATAAGAAATTAGCTAAGAAAATCAGCGGAGTAATGCACATACAAATAGTGAAAGTTTAAAGGGGCTGCAAATGGGCAGGAAAAAAAAGAGAGAGAATGAACGAGAAGAAACAGAGGAAGAAATAGAAAGGAAAATAATCCTTCCAGGAGAAGAAGAGTGCTTAGGTGTCATAACCAGGTTTATGGGTGGAAGCAATGTAGAAATTTACTGCTCAGATGGACAGTTAAGGATGTGCAGAATACCTGGTAGAATGAGAAGAAGAGTTTGGATGAGGGAGGGAGACATTGTGCTTGTAGCTCTCTGGTCCTTCCAACCATCAAGAGGAGACATAATTCACAGATATACCTCCTCACAAGTGAACTGGTTAAAGAAGAAGAAATACCTTGACTTTGCGGAGAGTGTAACTAGTGAACTTTGATAAGACAGTGGAAGAAAAGTACTTTCTGTCTAGGATACAGAAAAGAAGAGTGAAAACAAGGGAAGACTTAAAAGTTTATAAGGAAATATTTGACAAACAAACACTGTTTGCTCTCTATAAGCTTATAAGGAAGAAACAAATAGATAGAATAGGGGGAGTTATAAATTCAGGCAAAGAGGCAGTTGTTCTTAACGCTTACAGCAAAAAAAATGGGGAACTAGCAGTTAAAATCTACAGGACGCTCACAGCTGGCTTCAGAGATAGAAGGATATATATCACTGGAGATGAAAGGTTTAAACGGTTCAAAAAAAATGTAAAAAGCATGGTTTACCTTTGGGCATCTAAGGAATACAAAAACCTTAAAAGGATGCATCAAGCAAACGTAGACGCCCCGAAACCAGTAACATGGGTGAAAAATATACTGGTAATGGAATTTATAGGCGAAAATGGAATCCCAGCTCCATTGCTGAAGGACACTTTGATAAGGAACCCAGCAAAAATATTTAAAATAATAATGGAGAACATAAAGAAAATGTTTTTAAAAGCAAAACTTGTCCATGCCGACCTAAGCGAATATAACATAATGATGTGGAGAAAACCAGTAATAATAGATGTATCACAAGCTGTCCTGATAACCCACCCATATGCAATTGATTTCCTAACACAAGACATAAAAAGAATAACTACATATTTTAACAAGAAAGGAGTAGAAACAAAGGGCCCTCAGCACTACCTACAAGAAATCCTCGAAAGATCAGAGGAAGAACAAAAGTGAAGCCGATAGAAATGCTTATCCCAAAAGAAAGAATAGGTGTTCTAATAGGCAAAAATGGTGAAACAAAAAGGAAAATACAAAAAGTAACTCAAACAGAAATAACAATAGATAGTAAAACAGGCCAGGTAACCATTAAACCTCAAAACCAGCAGGGAGCTATTAACATGTTAACAGTGAAAAGCATTGTAACGGCAATAGCTAGGGGCTTCAGCCCAGAAAAGGCGATGAAGCTTCTAAATGAAGAAATAATTCTGGAAATAATAGACCTGGAGGCTCAAATCGGGAAATCGAGAAACACATTAACAAGAATAAAGGGAAGGATAATAGGTAAAAACGGAAAAACAAGGCAAACAATTGAACAATACACGTCAACCCATTTATCAATTTACGGAAAGACAGTTTCAATAATAGGGGACTACCAAGATGTACTAGATGCAAAAAAAGCAATACAATTAATAATAAATGGAGCGTCACATGGAGCAGTTTATGCATACCTCGAAAAAAAGGCAAGAGAAAAACAATCAAAGGAAATGAGGACTTTCAAAATAAGCGATAAAATATAAAAACATCAAGAGCACAAAGAAATAAAGAATGAATAAGGAAATTGATCCAAAGGTAAATGCCGCCGTAGCTCAGCCCGGAAGGAAATCCGAGAGCGTCCGGCTGTTAAAAACATGTAGAAACCGGATGGTCGCCGGTTCAAATACCGGGTTTCTGTTTCCCGGTGGAAAATCCGGCCGGCGGCGTTCGTTTTTTCCAGCCGTTTCGTTAGTTTTTCTAATTCTAAGTTCACTCTAGCTTTTTAAGGTATTATCTAAGGTTTTTATTCAGTCTTTTTACCGGTTTTGGCTCTTGGGAACGGATGGCTGGAAAAAGTTTATTTTTCTCCTGGAGGCCAGCCTATGTACCTAAGCAGAAAAATAGGCGCTGACAAGAAAAAACTAAAATCGTCATGTCCTTTTATTCCATTCACTAGAGACTTAAAATCTAATGCCACTAGAGAGTTGAGCTTTGGAGTCAGAATTTGATGCGGGGGGTGGGATTTGAACCCACGCAGAGCTAACTCACTAGGTCTCCTATTGTCCTAAGCCTAGCGCCTTTGACCTGGCTCGGCAACCCCCGCTTCTTCTCTAAACCAACCTATTTTCCCATCTATTAATCTCCAAATTTTAAGTTTTACGGTTGAACATCAAAGAGGATTGTGGAGGAAAAAGTTCAAGGTTTGTTTATAGGTTAAGCTTTTTAATTTTGCACATGCATTTTTTTGGTTTTTTGATCACCAATTCCCGGTTTTTCTAGGTAACATTTTTATTTCTTGCCGGGATTAGATTAAATAATTATTCACCTTATCCATTTGGGGGTAATTTGTTTTGGTAGCTGATTTCGTGAGGAATAGAATAGCGAATAGAATAGCCGGCGAAGTTGTTCTTTCAGAAAACCCAGGTGAAGCGATGAAGAAGTGGAGACTCATCTTTAACATCCAGCAGGTTCAACTTGCGAGCTTTCTAGGCTTCTCCCCCAGTGTCATATCGGATTACGAGGGGGGAAGGAGGAAATCCCCTGGCTCCCAAATAATAAGGAAGTTTGTCTTCTCGCTCATCAAAATAGATGAGTTAAAAGGAGGGGAGAAACTTGAGGAGCTGGCTAGAACATTTTTCCCAGAGCTTATAACCAAGGCGATCATAGACATGGATGATTTTGCTGCTCCAATAAAGATAAGGGATATCGCTGAGGCAGTTGATGCCCAATTAATCTGGGGAGAGGAATCCATGGATAACCCAATTTATGGATATACAGTTATAGACAGTTTAGAGGCTATAAAGGAAATGTCAGGGGATGAATTCCTTAGGCTTTTCGGCGCTACAACGCAGAGGGTTCTTGTTTTCACAAAGGTTAGGACTGGTAGGTCTCCCATGGTTGCCATAAAGGTTAGGGGTTTCAGGCCTTCAGCCGTTGTTCTACATGGACCTGACAAAGTTGACTCTTTAGCTGTTGAATTAGCTAAAGCAGAAAAGATCCCGTTAATGATTTCAAGGAAACTACTTGTCGAGGACGTAATAAAAGGAATAAAGTCAGCTGTGGCTGCTAAAGGCCTACCTAAAGAGTAAAGGCAAATGATTTTTATCAATTAACGAAAAATTTAAAAAGGGGATTCGACATCCTATAAGAGACTAATCCCTCCAAACTGTATTCTCTCTGATCAACTGTAGAACTCCAAAAGGACATAGATTGAGGAAAAAAATCCTTTATTTCCAGTGGTTGCTGTCATGCAATTCTTACATGTCCAGAGGAGAGTATGATGACCAAGAAATTAGAGGTAAATATTTTGGGATGGGGAGCTTACATCCCTATTTACAGGATAAAAATAGACGAGATCTGTCTTGAGTGGGGGGAGGATCCGTCGAGGTGGAGGAAGTCCCTAGGACTCAATGAAATCTCTGTCCCAGCCCTAGATGAAGACTCAACTACATTCGCTGTCGAAGCAGCTAGATCAGCTGTTAAAAGAGCTCAAATATCCCCAAACCTGATAACAGCTATCTATGTAGGGACCGAGTCGAAGCCCTATGCTGTTAAACCAACGGCCACAATAGTTGCAGCTGCCATAAATGCCTCAGCAAGACTTTCATCGGCTGATTTAGAGTTTGCATGTAAGGCTGGAACCGAGGCCATGAGAATATGTATTGATCACTCCCTTGTTAATAAAACCGTCTCTCTTGCCATAGGAGCGGATTCAGCTCAGGGGAAACCTAGAGATGCATTGGAGTACTCTGCAGGGGCAGGAGCAGTTGCTTTCATTTTCAGCAAAGGAGTCCCGAAACACGCTGAGTCTGCAGCAATGGTGCTTCATCATTTCTCATATGTAACGGACACACCTGACTTCTGGAGATGCAACGGCAGGAAATATCCAAGTCATGCTGAAAGGTTCACGGGGGCGCCTGCCTACTTCAAACATACGATAAACGCAGCTAAAGGACTGATGGAAGAAGTTGGAACAAGACCAAGTGATTACGACCACGTTGTTTTCCATCAGCCAAATGGCAAGTTTCCATTGAAAGCAGCCAAGATACTTGGCTTTGATATAAAACAGCTGAAATACGGTTTCTTAGCTGATAAGATAGGTAACACATATGCTGCAAACGCTATGATTGGTTTAGCCTCCATACTAGACAATGCAAATCCAGGTGAGAAGATTTTAATGGTTTCATATGGTTCAGGGGCTGGAAGCGACGCCTTTGACATGATGACCAGGGAAGGTGTCCAAGTTAAAAGAGAACTAGCGCCGAAGGTGCTTGACCTTATTTCAAAGAAGAAATATTTGACATACGGCCTCTATGCAAAGCATAAGGGAAAGCTAATAATGTAAAATAAAAGTTGGTAGCCATGAACGACGGGGTAGTGATCTCCAGTTACGGTTTACTGAGGGTGGGTGAACACTGGGATAAATCCCTCAGGGACCTCATAGCTGAGGCCTCAATAAACGCCCTTGAGAAGGTTGAATGGCCTCCAGTGGATAAGGTTCTCATTGCAAATGCAGCTTCAGAGGTTTTAACTGGTCAAGGAAACATTTCAGCGCTGACAGCTGACCAACTTGGTCTTGATGTGCCATCGGTAAGAATAGAGGCAGCTGATGCTTCAGGGGGACTAGCGGTCCACGAAGCATACCTAGCCGTCAAATCAGGGGTGTACAAAAATATCCTTGTGGTAGGTGCCGAAAAAGTTTCAGAGCATGTTTCAGCCATAAGTGTACACCGATCGTCTATTTCCCTAGACAAAGACTACGAATTAATATATGGAACTCCTGTCTCAAGTATTTACGCACTGCTAATGAAGGCATACATGGACAAATTCAAGGTTTCAAGGGAGCCCTTCGGGCAATTCGCAGTTGAAATGCATAAAAATGCTGTTGAAAACCCATATGCCCAACTTAGATTCCCAATAGACATTAGAAGCTACATGGAATCCCCAATGGTTTCAGATCCCCTCTGTCTCCTGGACTGCTCCCCCCTAGGGGATGGGGCAGCTGCTCTTATCATGTCATCCATGGAGTACGCAAAGAAATTCACAGATAAATATGTAGAGGTAGCTGCAAGCTCAGCTGCAAGCGATGCCCTTTCCATAATGGACAGAGACTCTATACTCGAGTTTAAAGCTACAAAAATAGCCTCTGAAAAAGCCTTTAAAATAGCTGGTTTAACACGGGAAAAAGTTGATTTCTTAGAGATACATGATGTCTACACAGTTTCAGCTCTGATTACCCTTGAAGACTTAGGATACGCTGAAAAAGGAGCGGCCCACAAATACGTAATGGAAAGAGGGGTTTCAAGGGAGGGGGAACTACCAGTCAACCCTGAAGGAGGGTTAAAGGCCAGAGGACACCCAATAGGGGCAACTGGCATTTATCAAATTGTAGAGGCAACCATGCAGCTTATGGAGGAAGCAGGGAGTCTTCAACTAAACGAACCAAACGTTTCACTTGTTCAGAGCATGGGTGGAACAGGTTCCACAGTTATTGTGAACATCCTTAGAAAGCTTTTCTAAAGAGTGATAAAAATGAGTGCACCTGAAATATGGAGAAATGCAAAGCAAAGATATAACCTAACAGGTTACAGATGCAAAAAATGTGGTAAAACATTTTTCACTAAAAGAATAGTGTGCAGGAAATGTAAATCCAAGGATCTAGAGGAGGTCCTCCTTCCATGGGAAGGAGCAATAGAGACATACACTGTTGTAAGATCACCAATAGACGGCTATGAAACAAAGGTGCCTTACATCATAGGACTAATCAAGCTAAAGAACGGGGTAAGAATTCTTTCAGAGATAGTTGACTGTGAACCGACGGAAATAGAGAAGACGAAGGAAGTAGAATTAGTGTTTAGAGTCCTCTCAAAGGATAAAGAGAAGGGGCTGATAACCTACGGCTTCAAGTTCAGGCCTAAAACCTAGGGATTAGTTGATCTAAGCTTAATTATTGCACTTGCCAAGTCCCCTTTCTCTTCAATTAAAGCTCTTCTTGCAGTCTCAAGGTTAACCCCTGCTTTTTCAGCTACAAGCTTAATATCTTCCTCTGAAACCTTAATTTCCTCTATCTCCTCCTTTTTCTCCTCCTCCACGATCTCTCCTTCAACTTGCAGAACCTTTACTTTGCCATAGCTCACCATGGAAACAAAGGGGCTCTTAACGATCAAATTCTTGTCTTCAAGTTCTACTACAACCCTTTTAACCCCTTCCAGCCCTTTAACCTTTATCCCCAACCTCTGCATCAGCCTACTTACCTCTCTTGAACTAGTAACTCTTCCAAGTTTCTTCATAACCTCTAACCTCCCAAAATTAAAAACACACAGTCATCAAACCCAAAGTTAGACCTTCCAAATGTTTCCTGTAGCTAATGAAATATAAAGTGCCAAGTTCTTCATACCTACACATAGTGGACATGCTTTATCCCCCAAACTCCAATTAACTGCTGCTGGACCTAAAAACATAAGCTGCTTCATCCAGACTGCTTCGCATTGCCCTTATTTCTTCAAATACGCCTAAATCCATGTAACTATTCCAACTCTCGCAAACCTTTGAACATTTAATGACATTCGTTAGCGAGCTCCTTTCTTCTTAGAGGTCATCGGGAGGTTTCACGAGGAACAAACCCATGTATACCTCCTAAACCGCAATTAGGTTACTCCAAGATTTCTTGTTCTTTCAAGACTCCCTGGCAACCTATGGCCATACATCAAGCATAGACTTGAGCCTCAAACCAGCTACTTAGCTCTCTACTCAATTATAGTCTGAACCTCCTGAAGAGCATATAAATGTTTCGAATATTCCGCTTCATTTTAATATCCAATTCTCCTTAAATCTCCCTTTAAGGGGGAGTGAAGCGACATCATAGGTGGGAAAATAGTTGTTATATCGACGTTTTTATAGATGTATAATATGAGCAAAATATAGATGGTCATTATTTCTGCTATAGACATAATGAGGAGTCACTGTGACAAGAAAAATAATTTATGGTAACTAAAATTTTAGTTATGTGATTAAGTAATTATTCAATGTTAGATGAAATGAAGAAGCTGGATTTAATAGAGGATGAAAATCATTTAATAATGATTTACAGACCTCTAGACAAGACTTTATGTGCTAGACGACCTCAAAACATTAGAAAAACCATTACAGAGGGAATGGGCCGGGTGGGAGTCGAACCCACGATCACCGCCTCGTAAGGGCGGCGTCATACCTTTAGCCCCTTTTAAGGTCTCTAGACCACCGGCCCTGCTTTTAACCAGTATCCACTAACCTGTTTATCAGGTTTTCTATCGTTTTGATCAACTTTATATTTTCCGCTATCTGTAAAGGAGAGCCGCATAATGGGCATGAGAAATTTAATTTATAGGCTTCATCGATGGTGAACATGTTGTCACTGTGCTTTTTACATCGAAAAACCTGGTTTTCCAATAGGTAATCCTTGTTTTCTAGTAAATTCCTTAAAATCACTTTCTTCCTGATCCTAATGTATCTTTTAACACCTTGAGGGTTGAACCTCCAAAAAAACTCCCTGAAAAATGGGTTCTGTTTATGTTCATTTTTGTTGTAGGTTACAAGCCTATGTTTGTTTAGCTTGTAGAGTGTTTTCCTTACCCTGTTCACCTTGAGACCTGTTTCACTGACGATTTCCCTAACCGTTTTCTCCTCAACCATGATCGACTTTATGATTTTCACAGCTTCTTCACCTGCTAAGTCCTCTATTATGGGTAGAAATGGAAGACTCTCAGTTTCCAGCTCTTCAGACGACAAATTGGATCCCCTTGATCAGTGTTGGAGGAAGGAAAGGTATAGAGCTTCATCTATAAAATATGAAAGATAATTTTATATATCTTTACCTTATTGTAAGCAAGAAAGCTCAAATCCTTCACGGGTTTGAGACGAATTACGTAAAGCCTATATAGACATCCTCACTATTGCTATTCTGACTTTCTGTATCATTCATGTCAGTGGAAGCCCCCCTTATAGGGAGGCTTTTAGGTTAAACCATAGGTGAAGTCCTTTCACATATCTCCCCAGAAGGTTTATAGCCATAATGTCCCTGTATTCCTCCAATCCGCATTTCTTACATCTCAGAACACTATTGTTTGCTGAAGATTTTCTGAAGCTTCATTTATGTAACCCACCATTCACCTTTTTTTGGGGATATTTAATCTTCTTTTTGATGTTAAAGTTCTTTAAAGCAATGATAGAGGTTTTTACTTGCTTAGCTTTCTTAACTACTCTATTTGCTGCTCAATGACACACCGCTTTAACATACCCCATCTCCTTCCCGATACTTCGCTATCAACTTTTTTCATTCAGCCTGAGCTTAAACCAGGTGTTCTTATAGCCCTCTTCTCAGTTGCTATTACCTCCGCTTTGTCAATTGAGCCTAACGAAACTTTTATTTGATGGGTAAATGTGATGCTTGTATATGTACAAACATATAAAAACCTTTTTCAAGTTTCAGAGACAAGGAAGAACAAATGTAGTGGCTTCAAAGAGTTACCTGACGAGTAAAAACATGAAAAATTTTTATATTTATCTAGATTTAATTACAATATGTTTATTTTCGAGTTTTTGAAGAGCGATTAAAAGAGGGTCAAGATGAGGGTCCAGGTTTTAAGGCTAGGGCACAGAGTTAAAAGAGATAAAAGAGTTTCAACCCATGTTTGCTTAGTTGCAAGAGCATTTGGAGCTGAGAAAATAGTTTTTGAGGGTGAAATAGAGAAAAAAATCAAGGAAAAAGTGAAAGACGTCTGTGAAAGGTTCGGTGGTGGGTTCTCAATTGAGGAAACAAGTTCAGCTCAAAAATACATGAGAGAAATGAGAGAAAATGGATTTGCAGTGGTTCATCTCACAATGTACGGCATTCCCCTGACGAAGGTCCTAGGGGAATTGAGAGGCATGAACAGAGTCTTGATTATTGTGGGAGCTGAGAAAGTGCCTAGATGGGTATATGAAGAAGCTGATTACAACATTTCAGTAACTAATCAACCCCACTCAGAGATAGCCGCCCTAGCTGTTTTCTTAGATAGATTACTAAGGGGAAAGGAGTTTAAAATGACTTTTAAAGGAGCTAAACTCAGAATTATCCCCTCAAGGAAAGGGAAAAAAGTTTTAAAGATTTAATTTCATTTTTTCCTCTTTATTTTGACTATGTCTCCGATTGTGAGGTCTAACCCCCCTTGTTTAAACCAAGAAACCGTGAGCTTCTTCTCTGTTTCTGAAGGTGTAGGCTCGATTAGCTTTATACTTAAAAGGTTTTCAAGCTTCTTCGCAAGTTTTATGGGAGGCCTCTGTTTCTCAGCCTCAATCTTCCTTATCAATGAAAGCTTCTCGTTCACTAGAGAGGCAAGTTCCTCTTGCTTCAACTTTCTTTTCTCTCTAGCTCTTCTTATTAACAAACCATAGTTTTTAACAACACTGTAACCTTCATATTCCAGCAAATCAGTTCTTCTCTCTCTATATATCTGCTTCTTAACCGGTTTCAATACTGGTCTAAGCTTTTTCGTTCTCCACTGAAAAGTTTTCATAGATCTCTCTAAATTAATTTCCTCCACTACCTCCCCAAGCTTTGAACAGCTTCTACAGGTCAAAAGCACAGAACCCTCTATTTTAACTCTGTAAGCTCTCTTCTTGATCTCTAACCCGCAAACCTCACACATCAAATCCTTCCACCTAACATAATAAAGGATAAAAGCTTAACTTTAAAGTTTTTCAATCTTTTCTAGATTGTGATGACGGTACCGGGTTACCTGGATCAATCGAAGAAGTGAAGGTTTCAGGCTACACATATTTAGGATAAAGCATCACACGTCCGACCAAACACAGATAACTATGCATCCAACAGAGGATATTAATAGATGCAGATTTTAAACAACTAGGAATATCAAGACAGTAGGGGATCTGATTGTCAAAGGGCTAATATAGAGGTATGAAATTAAACATTTAAATTCATATTTGAGGTGCATCACTTAGGGAAATTGGTGATAGCCGAAAGTGGAAAGCTTATGGAGAGGATTAGAGACTTCACGGAGGAACAGTTAATCGACATCATTTCCTCTTTAGTTGATTATCCAGAAGAGTCAGTTGTCCCCTTCGGAGATGATGCTGCAGCTTTTAAATTGAACAGAGAAGCAATTGTTTTAACCACCGACATGCTGGTTTCATCAACAGATATATTGCCCGGTATGAAGCTGAGGCACGTGGGTAGGAAAATAGTTGTCATGAACTACAGTGACCTAGCAGCTAAAGGAGCGAAACCACTTTACTTTCTATGTTCAATGGGTATTCCAAGGGAAACACCCATAAAAGATTTTAAGGAATTAATCAAGGGGATAAATGAAACAGCTAAGCACTATGATTCATTCTTTGTAGGGGGGGACCTGAACAGATCTGATGAACTTATACTTTCAGGGACAGCTATAGGCACAGTTAAACCGGAAAAAGCTATGAAAAGGAGAGGAGCCAAGCCTGAGGATATAGTTGCAGTTACAGGTTTCTTCGGTTATACAGGGGCAGCCTACAAAATACTCATGGAAGAGAAAAGAGGAAAAACCATAGAAGTAGAGGAAAAAATAGTTGAGGAGACTTTTAAACCAAGGGCAAGAGTTAAAGAAGGGATTATTCTCTCCGAGTCCTCCGCTGTAACCTCATGCATCGATTCAAGTGACGGTTTAGCTGTTTCACTTCACACACTTGCAAAGATTAACGGTGTTGGCTTCAAAATAGACCATGTACCTATAGCAAGAGAAGTAACTGAGTATGCTGCTAAACACGGTTTATCACCTATAGATCTAGCCCTCTATGGAGGAGAAGAATACGAACTTGTCTTTACAGTTAAACCAGAAAAGTGGCTTGAACTAGAAGAAAAAATGAGGGAAGAGAGAAGGAAAATTTACATGATAGGCGTAACCACCAAGAAACAGGGAGTATATGTCAAAGAAAGAGAAATAAACCTAAGAATGGCTTGGAGGCACTTCAGATGAAACAATTAGATATCTTATGAGTCAATTGCTAAAGCATCATTCGACAAAGTATATCCTCATAATGATAAAACACACTAAAAAAACCAAATGGTAAGGAAAAAGAAACTGTTCGTGTAAACATGTAAAACATGATTACATTAATTAAAAAGGAACCCAAAGAAAACACTAGAAACATTAAGGAACATTCAAAGATGGAAATGAAATGAGAGAATGAGTAATGGAAAGCTTAAACCAGTAATACAAAACAAATCTAAACGAAACAATTTAAATAACTTTTCAGCGTTAAAACAGCTTCAGCCAAATGATGCAAGTCCATAAATTTGGGCTTTGCATCACAACAAAAGGTGAACATGAAAATGAATAGAAAAATTTTAGTGTTGCTGAGCGTAGTGCTTCTAATGGCTTCAATAGTACCAGTAGCTCTTGCACAGCCACAGGAGTTCCCAAAGCCAGAGGCAACAGAGATGCCAATAAGTGAATTCCCAAAGCCCTTCGTCTCAGATGGAAATATAGACTATGATGGAGACGGTGTTCCAGATGTTTCACTCATAATTGGAAGCGTAGGAGCAACACCTGACGTAATAGGAGCCGCAATGGTTTCAGCCAAGATAGGCACAAACATGTACTGGTCAGCAGCGAACATAACACTAAGAGAACAATACTTCGGAACAGCTGAACCTTTCAAAATATGGGAAGGAGGAGCAAAGATTCATAGATATTCATGGCTAATGGACTCACTTGTCCTGGATACCTACAAATCAGATTATTTCACAACCATGGACTATGAGATTACAGCTGCGAGCTATGGCACTTCAACACCGGCACATGGATGGAAGACTCAAACAGTGGACTTCTTCACGGGAGGTACAGACCTCTACAAGCACCTCGCCTGGTATCATTTTGTATCAGATGAGGACAATGACGATGTATACTTGGAAGATACATATTTATTGTACAAGTGGCTATACTCAGAGAGATCCGCGGTGCCCGTAGGTGAACCAGACTACTACATATGGTGGTACCCACCCGGCACTATGACTGTGACTAGTCCGATAACAGGCCTGTCTTACACAATACCAGGTGTAGCTGACACAGGTAAATCTGGGAGGTTCATGCTTCCAATAAGAGCCTACCTCATAGGTGAAAAGATCCCAATACCATTCCTAGGAGACGGCTACTACGCTGAAATAGTTGACATAAACGTTACAAATTGGACACAAACTGTGGATGAATGGGTTGACCCATACATAAGAACATATTACCCACAGTCCTTCTGGACCTACACAGTTGCGAGTGCTACTGTTTGGATGCACCTTGGCTACAATGGATACACGTTAAACTCATTTAAATTCGATTATCCCTCCGGACCCACTTGGGTGGCTTGGAATTTCCATGAAATGATGTTCGGTCCAAACACTAACCTAACAAAGTCTGTCATAGTCGAGGTCAAAGCAGTTTTGACAAGCGGCCAGGGAGCGTTCCTAAACATAACAAGCTGGCCACTGGAAAAACACTTCACAACCTTCACTATAGGAGGAACGGAATATGTGAGGGCTCAGATGTCATTTACACAACCACACTGGTACACCCAGACCAAATATGATGTCTTTGGAATAAGCCCTGATGACTATGACATGACAAATGAATCGGTTTCAGTGGTCAACAGACCTGCATGGTATGTCATCCCAGTTCAAGGAGACACACCTGACAGCCACACATTCTATACAGCCAAAGAAGTACATGTATTTGTTGATAGCTGGGAAGCACCGTCTTATGTTGAAAGAGACTTCTTCCTAGGTCCAAGTGCACAGGAAGAATGGAGTCCTCCAACTGTGGATGTCACATGGGACTCCCCGGCAGTGGATGTATACGTGAACTTTGTCTACTGGGGCAAATGGATGCTCAATGAAACCAAGGAGGTAGATGGCAAGTACTACTTCTTTGGGAACCTACCGGGAACACCTTGCAGCGGAGACCTAGAGGAAGTAACGACGTTCTGGGAGTTCTATAATGAGACCTTTAAACTATGTGAATGGATTTGCACAAACCACACTTTCACAATTGATTCAAAGCAAGTGTTCGGGAACTGGACACTTCCACTGGAGGGCAACTTCTACAATGGATACAACTATGATGCAACTGTGGTTGACTATGCCGCACATCTATATGAGCTTGAGGGTTACCTTGTTTCAGGGGTCTATGAGGGCTACTTCGACAGGTTTACACCTGGACCTGAGGAAGAGTACACAGGTACAACTAACATTGTTGCAAATGGCACAGATGTGACGCCTCTAGCTGAAAGAGACCTTGTCTTCCAGGGAGAAGACGTTTTCAGCGGTGTGCACAGATTCGTATTCTTGGACACAGAGGAAGCCGCAGCAGATGCTCTTAAGACTACTCATGTGATACTTGTAGGTGGACCATTAGTTAACAAATATGTTAAAGAACTGAATGACACGGGTCTTCTACCAATAACATTCATAGGGAATGACAGGTTACTGTTTGCAAACCAGATCTGGACATATGAAAACGTCACGGAAGCCTTGTTCGGACCAGCACCAGCAGTCGAAATACCCAGATTAACAAGCGGCCTTGGAGTAGTTGAATACGCGACGAAGAACCCATGGAACGAAGACAAACTGGCATTCGTGGTGGCAGGTACAGACAGATATGGAACGTTTGCTGCTTCACTTGCGCTCTTCGACCCAACGAGAATAGTCAGGGCCACAGCTGAAAACTGGTACAGAGCTGGACGCACAATAGAGGGCAAGACATATGTCAATGCAGTCATAGTTGTTGGTGTCATACCGACAGTCCCCGTTGTTCCAGTCGTCCCAGTGCCTAACCTAGTAGCTGTTGGTATCGCTCCAGCAGGAGTCAGTGTAGCATTAGGACCTTAAAAAATATTTCGAGGCTCAGCCAACCCCTTTTTCTTTTTTTTGGGTTTCTTACCAAGCAAGCGGCTTAACCCTGAACTCCTTCTTTATAGACTTACTTATACCTCTCTGCAATGATAGAAAATGTTTCAAAAGAGATGTCAAGAAGAGTATATTGAGGCTCAGAAGGAATGCAAATGAGAAGAGTAGACTTTGTTCCTTTGCTGGTCTCAAACGAAGCTTAAAAGCATCGTTTAACCTATACTCTATGTCTACTGTTCTTCGGAACAGGGTTAACCAGTGCACCGGCTCAGCAAGTTATTTTCAACTCAACGGTACATGACCTCTGAAACTTTAACTACACCATCGAGAGATTAAAAGCAACAGCAAAGAACTTTAGAATTAGAGTTAAAAAAAGAGATGAAGCGTAAACGTCATCTGAATGTCTCCAGTGCCATTC
>JAOZFL010000211.1 GCA_027491455.1 Thermoproteota archaeon
AAGACACTATAAACTCCTCAACTATTCCCCCTGAAAGCCATTCATGACCTACACGCGGGAGAGGTGTAACAGGTAGGTAAAATAGTTAACTATCCGAGAACAGTGAACCTCAGGATAACTAAACCTATCAACAGGGGATATGAGGAAGTAACTCCTTAAACCCGGCACATATAATTGTACTTAGCCCTTAAATCTTTGATCCAGGTATGAAATCTATTTCCCCTATCTCCATCAGTTGATCTGTAAGGTTTTTCCTCTGTTAAAGATTAAGTTTTCTTTTTTCACTTTGAATGGACTTAGTATTGTTTCAGCTGCTTCTACAACCATTTCAATGTACTTTCTCTTGTCATGTGAGGTATCTTTGATCAGGGAGGCTTCTTTAATTCTTCTAAGGGGGTCGAAGTGGTTTGCACATGTGTAAATGAAACTTACTTCCTTTTTCCTTCTACCATGCATTTCAAGTTGCATAGCCGCTGATACATGAGGTAACATGTACCTGTAGCTTGTTACATTCTTTCTTAAGCCCCTGGTTAAAATGAGTTCCTCTACTGGCACCTTTCCGCTTTTAACTTCATTTATCTTCTTAAATACATAGTTAATTGCTTTCCTAACATTTGATTCAACTTGTTTCTTTGAATCTGCTTTCAAAAGGAGCTCTATCAGTTCCCTTTGAAACCTTTTAATGTATAAAGGGTAGCCCTTCCTCCTCAGTTCAATACCCCTTATATATAGCTCTCCGTTCATTAGTTTTCCGTAGTATTTCCTTGAGGCCTCTGTTTCAGGGTCTGCTTCCTGTGGAAGTAAGACAAGGAATCTGTAGTGGTTTTTAAGTTTGATGGGTAACCCTGTGAGTTTAGCTATTTCACCTGCTAACTCTTTGTACTTGTTCTCCGTTGTCCCCTCTCCTTCAATAAAAACCGAGTCTGTGTCCCCGTATATCACTTTAAACCCTTCCTTCAAGCATTTATTCATTGCTTTGACAAGTATCTTCCTTGAATAGTTATTTATTAACTGGTAAACAACTATGTTGCCGAATCTGTTCAGGTCGCATCCACTGTACCCGTAAATTGCTACTAGGATCATTTTCAGGGCTTCCTGTCTCTGCTCACACCAATTCCTTTCAAGGGACCCCTTGCTTAGCTTCTTCATTAAATGCTTGTAGTGTAACCTTCTTTGAAGGAATTTCTCTGTTAACCTGGGAAGAAAACCTTTCTCCCTGGTTAAAACCCTGTAGGGTTCAACTGTTTCATAGGAAACATTAAACTTAACTATTATGTTTGGAAACATTGATTCAAAGTCTAGTTCAGCTACGTTTTCATGTAAACCAGTGATGGGAGAGAAAATTAAGCCTCCTTTGTCCCTGAAAAGGATTTGCTCCAGGGAGAAACATCCATTGCTCCTTGAACCCTTTTCAGGGATCAGAACATTTGCTTTGTAGGCTTCGTAGCATTGCCTTGAATCTATAAGTCTTCCAATGGGCCACTTAGATGCAAGGTTGAATGGAAGCAGGGAGAAATTAGTGTATTCACACAGCCCCGCTAAGCCCATCCCCTCATACCTGTCAAGGTTAACTAGAACCCTTCCCCTAATGTAGTGGAGGGGTTTACCTTCAGGTTCCCCCCTTCCAAGTGAGAGGTTTAACCCTTCCTCTTCAGATCTATCCATAATGATTTCAATGTCCCTTGTTATTTTAGGTGAAACAAGGAAGTCTGGGTCTCTTTCCTCTATTAGCTCGAGGAAATTGGAAAGGATTTCTTCTTCCTCTCCTCTCAAATTTTTACAGCTGTAAATCTCTATTTCCCTTATCTTTAAATTTCCTCTTCCTTGTTCACTGTTGGTTTTCAATTTGAACTTGAGATCTGTGAAGGGGGGAGGCTTAACCCTGTATCCATCATTTAAAACTTTAACCCTTAACCCTTCCTTTAACTCAACTTTAACCCTGTTAGATGGTGCAACCCCCTTGCTGAAAAGGTATCTCTGCACGTTCAACAGGTCTGTGTTGTAGAAGTCCTTCACCAACTTTAACTTTTTTAAGTCACGGGTAACCCTCTTTAGGTTCCAAGTTGAATCAATCCATACATGCACAGTTTCCACTTCCCTTTCCATTTTCAAGGACACATATTTCCTCTCTGTTGAAGCTTTAATGATGTTTACATGTTCACTTATAGTGTCTATCAGTTGGGAGGCTTCACATGAAGGCAGAAAGTAGAAGTCTGGGTTGAAACCTTCACTTAACTTGACAACTCCATCGTCTGTTTTAACCCATAAGAAGGTATTTCCATTTTCAATGTAAACATCGAGTAACCAGCCTTCAACCTTCAAGGGGGTTTTACCTGTTTAAGGTTCTTTAACTTAACCTCTAGTTTTTCAATAATGTGTTTAATTTCTTTTATTTCCTCTAGGGTTTTCTCTATTTGCTTTCTGTTGCTAACTATGCCTGTAAGGTAAATTGCATCTAGGACACTTGGCAGATCTGCATAGCTCATGGCTCCCTTCTCCTTGTTCCAGTCCCTTACAAGTTTTTCGAAGGCCTCCCTTTTTAAGGGGTCAAGTAACGCCTCTTTGTAGTTTTTCTTCAATTTCTTCATTTCCCCCTCCAAAACAGATCTGAAGGGAAGGGTTATCCTACCCATTTTCCTACCACCTAAACTCATCCACACATTTATTTTGCTTAGGGGCCTATCAGGGTGTTTCAATAAATAAAGAGTTGCAGTTAAGGGTTTGCTGCTTCTCCTTTTCAAGTAAACAATCACGTTTGCCTCATGTCTCAGAAACTTTCCCCCTTCAGGTATAGGCACCTTTTTCCTTGAATTAACGGGTTTGCAGCTTGCCACCAGTAACGCTTCTCTTTCAGCGCATACCTCCTTGATCTCTTTAACAATTCCTTGGAAAACAAGTATGGAGCTTCTCTTCCCCCTGAACAACTTGAAGATATCCTTTACAATTATACATGAATAAAAACCCTTTTCCACTTGTCCAGCTACTTCTTTGAAAGTCTCTATCTGTTGCTCAGGGTTGAAGGCGAAGTAAACATCCAGGTTGTTCAAGGCTTCACCCATGTTTAAACCCATGTTCCTGAACAGGTAGATGAGTAGGTTTGAATCAACAACTGTTTTCTCTTCTCTATAATTTCCACATAGAATAAGGCATGTTTTCCCTTCTTTAACCGAGTAGCAAACGATTTGATGAATTAAAACATCTACCCAGCTTTCCTTTTCTCCATAGAACAAGTGAAATAACCCTTTCTTTAATCCTCCTCCTATCAGGGCGTCTATTTCACTGCTACCAGTTGAAACCCTGCCAGTTGCAAATCCCTTCAGGAAAAGTTCATAGGCAGTTGCAACCCCCATGTTTCTCTTCGCCATCAGTGGACACCCAGAACCCTTTTAGCTACGAGGTACAGGTTTCCGTTCAGTTTAACAATGGATTCTTTAAGCCTCAGTTCTCTGCTCAGAACCATCCTTCTAAGTTCCCCTTGCACAGTTAAACCTATACCCCTCAACCCCTTCATCCACTGTTTCAAGTTTCAAACTGTTTATTTCCACCCTGCCCAAAACCTCTTTCAAAGCTCTTCTAGCCCCCCTTGGAACAGTTTCCCTTTTAGCTTCCACGTAGTCCCTTGTCTTGGAAGGAAAGTTTCTGTTACAGGGTAAATTTTGAAAGTGTACACTCCGCTGATTTAGCCCGTTCTTTCTCTGAGAAGTTTTTAGCTTTCAACTCTGTTATCTAAGGGTCCTCTACCCCTTTCTCAGTTATTCGGAATGAAACCTCTTTTTCAGGTAGGTAAGGGCTATCTATGATCTTGGCAACCCTTGTATTAGATTTCCCCTTCCTCAGCCAAACCCTGTGTGTTGAAGCATGAGCCACTATGTTTCCCCCTGCCGGTCTATCTGGGTTCCCGAAAAATGCGTTTGGGTTGCTCTGAATCTGATTGGTTACAACTACAGCTAAATTGTAGATTTCTGCGAGTCTAAGCAGTGAATGCAGGTACTTGTTTAGTTTCTGCTGTCTAGCAGCCAGGTTCTCCCTTCCAATGTATTCCCCTCTGAAATGTGAAATCAATGAATCAACAACTACAAGCTTCACATTTTCCCTTTCAACTATTTGGAAGGCTTTCTCAGCCAGTAGCATTTGGTGGTCGCTGTTGTAGCACCTTGCATAAACAATGTTTTCCAAGACTTCTTCAGGGTTCATTTCTCTTGCCTCAGCTATTTCATACACTCTTCTNNGTTCCCTCTGTATCCATGAACAATGCTTTACCGTTTAACCCTCCCTCCTTCTCTGGTAGCTGTACAAGTGCTGAGAGCTGCATGCATATCTGGCTCTTACCGACTCCGTACTCCCCTACAAGCTCCGTTATGCTCTGAGTCTGAACCCCACCACCTAAAAGCTCATTTATATTCCTTGAACCAGTGTCTAGGCTTCTGCTTTCCCTTACCCTCTCGTAAAGTTGCTTAGCTGTGATCATCTCGAAGTCAAGTAAAACCCTTGCCTCCTCAGCCATTTTACGAGCTGTTTCAATGCCTACCCCGACTTTACCAGCTATTTCCCATGGAGGTGAAACAGCTACGATGTGTAGCGAGGTGTACCCTGCTTTCCTTAGCTTTTCAGCTGTACTAGGTCCTACACCCTTTAAATCTTTAAGATCCAAATTCATTCACCCCGATTAAAGGGGCAATCAACCTGTTTATTTAAGCGATGAAGTACCCTAGGGGGGAGGGGGTGTCATGATACTAACCTTATTAAAATAGGGAGAAGAGTTACAAAAATTGAAGGTGGAAAACAGATATGCCTAGCATATTTAAGGACAGAAACAAGCTTTTACCTAAATATATCCCTTCAAAGCTGCCTCACAGAGAAGAACAAATGGATACATTGAGAAGCTTCTACGAAGATGCTTTAAGAACCAGTCAAGGAATGATGAATGTTCAGCTCATAGGAGGGGTTGGAACAGGTAAAACCAGTACAAGCCTAAGCTTCGCAAGGGAAATTGAGGAAACAGCTAAAAACAGAGGTTTAAGGTTTAAACCTGTTTACTTAAACCTGAAAATTCTAGGTACAAGCAAAGTAATGCTTTACAGAGCTTTACTCAGAGAAGCTGCACCAGAGGTATACTCATCTGGTCTAGGAGCATCTGAAATACTTCTACAATTAATTGAACATTTAAGCAAAACAAAAAAGAAAATCTTGATGATACTCGATGAAATAGGATACCTTGTGAAAAGTGGAGGTAAAGACGTAGTCTACGACTTCACAAGGTTAAACGAGGTTTTACCCTTCAAACAAGTAAGCATAAACGTAGTGTTCATAGCAAGAGATAAGCAGTTCCATAGGTATCTGGATCCAGCTGAACTTTCAACACTTGGCAGAAACTACATAAACTTTCCAAATTATCGCATAAATGAAATAGTAGACATACTTAACTACAGAGTTAGTGAAGCTTTTAGACAGGGAGCTGTAAGCGACGAAGTAATAGAGTATGTGGCAAATATAACTTCCAAACCCCCTGTAAACGGAGACATTCGTTACGCCTTGGACCTACTCTTGTTCTCAGGAGTTTTAGCTGAGAGGGAGGGATTTGAAAGAATTTTACCGGAACATGTTAGAAAGGTTTACGGGGAAACCCATTGGTCGATAAGCACCGAAGAACTAATGAATCTGCCTAAAAATGAAAAAGTTGTGCTTCTAAGCATAGCAAGAGCCTTAAAAAATAGAAGAACAGCATATGTTCCACTTAGCAAAATAAGAGAGGCATACAATATTGTATGCGAGGAATACCATTTAAAGAGGAAAAGGGAGATAGAAGAGGAAGTCCAAGACCTATGCGACAGAGGAATAATAGACATAAAGTCCCTCATAAAAATAGGGGTCAATGTAGAGACCAAGAAACTCGTCAACTTCCTTGAAAACCTAATCAACAGACTCAAAAAAGAAATTTAATCCATAAAGATAACTGTCAACAAAATTTCCATAGAGATAGACAGCTTAAAGAAATTGCAAAGTATCTTAAACCATGCTTAACGAAAAGATAGCTGAAAAATTTTTCCCTATAGGACCAACAAGTAAAAAAGTAGCGGCTAAGTGAGTGCTTAAAAGCAAATCCCATGGAAGATCTTTGTAGGTTAACCCTTTGGAAGTGCAAGGGTATGCATCAAGTTATAATGGAAATTTTGCTAAGCTTCGAAGTACCTGTGCATGGTAGAATTGCTTGGAAAGAGGAGACTTGTTGTTTGCCTAGATGAAGTTGACCAGTTAAGCGATTTCGATGCTCCTAACGTGTTCACAAGGTATGAATGCTGTCTATTGCTTATATCAAACGATCACAAGGCCTTGGTTGGCATGGACCCATAGATAAAAAGCAGTTTAGCATTGACAGAGATAGGATTTCTAGTTTACAAGTCCCTGAGAACTATTCGCCGTTTTCTAGGTAGATCCTTTCCGAGGACAAGTATGGTGACCTCTTCCCATGCTTATGGCTGGGGCTTCCAACTTTCCCCTTCCTTTAATCCTACATTGCCTTCTGGGAGTGTCTTGTTGGAAGCCGCTAAGAGGTTCCTGCCTCACAGAGGAAACTTGCCATCAACAGGTTTTTTCAGTCTAGGTAGTGGTTTCTTATCAACAAGTTTTTCAAGGATCCCCCCTCCCTCACATCTCAAAAACATGTATGTGGAGGGGGTACGTAAAATTTTTCGGTTTCTACCACTCAGCTTTCCACAAGGCCCCCCGCCGATAAAGTTAAAAAAAGGATGTTTTTAAGAGTAAAGGTAACAGGCTACATAGTGTCCATTTACTTTTTTAAGTTCCGGTTCTTTTTTCTCACAGATCCTAATTTTTTTGGGGCACCTGGGGTGGAATCTACACCCTTTAGGTACATCAATTGCGGAAGGGATTTCGCCTTTAAGCCTAATTCTTTCTTTTTTAAGTTTTGAGTTAGGGACAGGAATAGCTGAAATTAGTGCTTTAGTGTATGGATGTAAAGGTTCTTTAAACAAATTACGGGTAAGACCCATTTCCACTATTTTCCCTAAATAAAGCACAGCAACTTTGTTTGAAATATATTTAGCTACTGCTAAGTCATGGGTTATGAATAGATAAGAAAGTTTTAGTTCTTTCTTTAAATTCATCATTAATTCAAGGATAGATGCTCTAATTGAAACATCTATGGAGGACACAGGTTCATCAGCGACAATAAATTCTGGTTTAGTTATCATAGCCCTAGCTATAGCTACTCTTTGCCTCTGCCCGCCACTTAACTGGTCTGGGTAAACATCATAGAACTCTTCAGCTGGGCTTAACCCCACTTTTTCAAGCATGTTTAACACAAGCTCCTTTCTTTCACTTCCCCTAGCTATTCCATGTATTTCTAAAGGATGTGCAACAGCTTCCCCTACCTTCATTCGTGGATTTAAGGAGGAGTAGGGGTCTTGGTATATGATTTGCATATGTCTTCTCAGTTTCCTAAGCTCCTCACCTTTGAGGTTTGTGATGTCGCAGCCGTCGAAAAAAATTTTTCCAGCGGTTGGGTTGATTAATCTAAGTATTAGTTTACCTGTTGTGCTTTTACCGCTTCCGGTTTCTCCAACCAGTGAAAAAATTTCTCCTTTTTCAATTCCAAACGTTACGTCATCTACGGCTTTCACATATTTCTTTTGCCGAGTCAATAACTTTTCTATAAACGTTTTCTCCACAGGGAAGTATTTCTTCAATTTTTCAACCTGAACAATCATTCATCTTCACTTTATCAGAAGCTGAAAATTTAAGTGTAGAGATGACACCTCACCAATCTGCCATTTACTTGTTTAACTTCAGGTTTCTCTCTTCCACATTTCTCCATAGCCTGTGGACATCTTGGATAGAATCTACATCCTTCAGGGGGATTTATTAAATCTGGAGGGTTTCCTGGGATGGAAACAAGTTTTTGGTCTTCTACGAGCACATTAGGTATTGCTTTCAAAAGTTCCTTAGTGTATGGGTGAAGGGGGTCTGAAACTATTTTTTCAGCTGGAGAAAACTCAACCAACCATCCTCCGTAAAGGACAGCTACTTTATCCACCACTTCAAGTTCTAAAGCTATGTCGTGAGAGATGAGTATAACACTCATGCCTAGTTTCCTTTGGAGATTTCGGAAAAGTTCAAGGATTTGATCTTGCACGATTACATCTAAGGCTGTAGTTGGTTCATCAGCTATAATTAATTCTGGGTTAAGCGAGATAGCCATAGCAATCATTACTCTCTGTCTCATTCCACCGCTTAATTGATGAGGGTAAGCCTTTATTCGATCCTGAGAAATACCAACGGATTGAAGCAGTTTCACAGCTTTATCCTCTGTTTCTTCACGGCTCAATTTCATATGTACAGTTAAGGTTTCAATTAATTG
>JAOZFL010000024.1 GCA_027491455.1 Thermoproteota archaeon
GTGAAAGAGAAGGAGAAGGGGCTGGAAAAATACATGTAGTGTTTTAAGCAATATTTACGGATATATAGTTTACCTTGAATGGGTGAAGGTTATGGTTGACAAGTGGAGAAAGGTTTTCCAATCTGGGAAAGTTGTTATAGGGGCTCTACATCTCCCTCCCTTACCCGGTGCCCCCCTTTACAAGGGGAAGTTGCTTAGGGAAATTGCTACTTACGTGGTTAAGGAAGCAAAGAAATTGGAAGAGGGAGGAGTAAATGCTTTGATAATTGAGAACTACGGAGATAAACCCTACAGAAAAAGGGTTGGCCCTGAAACAGTTGCCTCAATGACAGCTGTAGCCTTGAAGGTTTCAGAGAGCGTTAACATTCCCATAGGGGTCAATGTTTTAAGGAACGATGTTTTAGCTGCTCTTTCCATAGCTAAGGCTGTTAATGCAAAGTTTGTCAGGTCAAATGTTCAGAGTGGGGTGTATGTTACAGATCAAGGCCTGATAGAGGGGGAAGCCTTTGAAACCCAGAGGTTTAAGAAGCTTATTTTCGCCGATGATGTTTTAGTGCTTGCAGATGTTTTCTCTAAGCATGCTTCACCTTTAAGTAGTAGAAGCATAGAGGATGAAGCCCATGACCTGTTTTTCAGGGGACTTGTAGATGCTATCATAGTTACAGGGCCACGGACAGGGCTACCTCCATCCCTAGACGATGTAAAAAAGGTTAAGGAAACAATTCAAAACGGAAAAGTCCTTGTAGGAAGTGGTTTAAACCTTTACAACGCAGAAAAATTATTGAAAGAATGTGACGGGGCGATTGTGGGCACGTATTTCAAGGAGAATGGAGTTATTAACATAAAAAAAGTCGAAAAGCTAGTGGAAACTGTGAGAAAGCTACGCTGAATAAGTTGATCAACAGTTAACCCTACATTTTCCTTTGTTTGTTCACTCCACTCAGCTGAAAAAACAAATATTTTTATATAGACATATACTTAGTAATTGAAAAACCTTTTTTCCGTGGTAAGACATGGATCTGTTGACTAGGGCAACTTTGGGTTTTCTAGTGGTGTCGATATTCGGTGTGATCTCCTATAAAAAGGGGTTCGTGGATGTTTCAGGGTTGGCGATGGGTTTCATTGTCGGGTTTACCGTTCTAGTTTTTCCAGAGGACGGCTGGAAACTTTTCATTCTCCTTTTAACATTCCATTTATCCGCTGGTTTCTTCACCAAATTTAAGTACAACTATAAACAGCAGCTGGGATCTGCTGAATGGAAAAGGGGGGCAAGAGGATGGATGAATGTAATGGCTAACGGAGGGATTCCAGCCTTCATGGCGGCCATGGAGGGAGCTGTGGGTGGGCAGATGTTTGCCTATGGATTTATAGGGGCTGTTGCCTCGGCAACAGCCGACACTTTGTCAAATGAAATAGGGGTCCTTTACAAGTATAAACCAAGATTGATAACTGATTTAAGGGTGAAAGTGGAGCCCGGGACTTCAGGGGCAGTTTCTCCACTTGGTGAAGCTGTGGTTTTCATTAGCAGTTTGTTTATAGGGGTTTTAGCGTTTTCACTGGGTTTAAGTGGTTTCCTTGTTATTCCAGTAACAGTTTTATCTGCCTTTATAGGTAACTTGGTGGATAGCTTCCTGGGGGCAACTGTTCAGGGGATCTACTGGTGTAACAGATGTAAAAAGTTCACGGAGAAAAATTTACACAGCTGTGGAAGGGAAGCAGAGTTGAAAAGAGGGTTCAAGTGGATAAACAACCACATGGTTAATTTTTCCATGAGCTTAATAGCTGCCTTAGTATCTATTTCCCTTTCTCTTTACATGGGTTTATGTTAATCGATTAAACCGTGAATGTATCACCATTAACAGGTGCTAGTGCGTTAACCCCGAAAGTGGAGCTAACTTCCTCTGCGAACCCAATGGCTTTCTTTTCTTCTCCGTGAACCACAAACACATACATATCTTCCTTTTTAACCTTTTCTATGATCTCAAGGAGCTGTGTTTTACCAGCATGGGAAGAGAAGTCGAATTTCTCTATTCTTAAACTGGGCCTAATTGTTTTATCGCCTAGTTCTATGATTTTCTGCTCTAGAAGCCTCCTCCCAGGGGTTCCCTCAATTTGATATCCGACGAAGAAAACCGAGCTTTCCTCTTTGTCCAGTAAATAGGGTAAATACTCGTAAACGGGGCCTCCTTGAAGCATCCCAGCGGGTGAAATCACTACACTTGGCTCTTTTAAAGCTTTAAGCCTCATCCTCGGGTCATTAATGAATTTAGAGTGCTTTAATGCATCAAGAAATAAACCTTGTTCAGCGATGTAATCTATGTAGTCTTGGAAAATCCTAGTGATAATTCTAGCCATACCATCAACGTACACAGGGTATTTCCTTGTCACACCGAAGTGTTCAAGGATCATAAGGATCTCCTGCGCCCTGGAAACGGAGAAAGCCGGTATAAGAGCTACACCTCCATCTGCAAGTGTTTCAAGGACCTTTACCACAAATTCCTTTTCAAGTTCTTTTCTAGGGGGGTGATCTGTGTCTGCATATGTACTTTCAATTATCAAGGCATCAGGCTTTACATCCCGTATAACTGCTCCTCTAACAAGTCTGGTGTTGATTGTGTTGATGTCAGAGGTGTACATTACTCTTTTACCGCCTACATTGACCAGGACATAGGAGCTTCCAGGTATGTGGCCAGAACTGAAAAGATAGAATGACCACCTACCTACTTTGTTCTCAGCTCCATAGTTAACGGTTACTATGTTTCGAAGTAATTTTTTAACCTCTTTCCTACCGAAATTTAAGTTCCCCCTACTTATCTTCAATTCATCTCTAATGAGCACCCTGAATATCTCAAATGTTAAAGTCGTCCCTAAAATCGGTTTTTTAGATGTCGTGTAAAGTGAGGGAGCATCTCCTGAATGATCTAAGTGGGGATGGGTTAAAACAATGGCGTCATATTCCCTGGGAGAAACGTACGCTGGGAAATGTGGCTGTTCATTTAAAAGTACACCGTAATCAAGGACAAGTCCCCTCCTTTCATCCTTTAAGTGAACAGCTGCCCTTCCAACCTCCCTTGCTCCTCCTAGAAATGTTAGTTTTAACATTATTTGCCAGTCCACCGCTGCCTCTAATCTTTACCATTAGAAAATCAAGTTGCTCTTTCCCTTTTAAAAGGAAACAATTTATTTTCTAGTCAAGGATAACCTTAAAAACTTATCGATAGTTCAGCTAAGAGCCACATGATAAAATAATGGTTAAAGGGAGTGCTATGTGATTCAATAAGCATTTAAATCCTTTGATTCTCCTGTTTTCCCCTGAGTCTACTGTTTAGATGGTGAATAAAGGAGTTTAGTTCTCCTACAACCTGGAAACCAAGATTTATACCTGTAACAGCTATTTTACCCTCATCCCTAACTATGTGGACATCTGTTCCCGGTTCCCCATTATACAAATTAATTTTCCAACTTTTAATTGCATAGGTGTTTTTACGTATCTCCATGAAAATGTCTCCGTAAACTACGTTTGCAATTCGAGCAGGTGCAGCTTCTAACTTTTTCAGTATTGGTGGAATGTTAATTGAGAGAACAGATACCCCCTTAGGCATCCCCCTTTTCAATATGTATTCAACAGCGTATTTCATTACAAGGGCAGCTGCTTCTAGGGCTCTTTCACTTTTAACTTTAACATCGCAGTATGAAACAGCTAGTGAAGGTAAATTATGCAAAGCAGCCTCTATCGCAGCTCCAATTGTCCCTGAATTTAAATAGTCCTCAACTCCCAGGTTTGGCCCAAGGTTTATCCCTGAAACAACTAAGTCTGGTTTGAAGCTGAGCAATTTATAAATGGCTAGGAGAACACAGTCAGCAGGTGTACCGTCGACGCAAAATCCATTCTCACCAACTTTTACAACCTTTATCGGCCTCGTCAATGTAAGTGCTTTGCCAACTCCACTTTTATGCCTGAAAGGAGCTACATAGATATATCCAGTGATTTTTCTCAGTGCTTCCTCCGCTTTTTTCAGGCCAATTGACCCTATTCCGTCATCGTTGACAAGTAAAACCCTTTTATGTTTCAGCGGTTCACTTATTTTGTCCACTGTTCATTCCTCTTCAAGTATCCTTTCCTCTTTCCTCCTGGCATCCAATATCTTTTTAAGTTTCTTTTCTTCGCTTTTAAGGGTTTCCATTTGTATTTTATACTCTGTGTTGGAGATAGACTTCGTTCTACGTCTGACCTCTACCTCCTCTATTTTTAATTTGATGGCTTCAAGTTCAGAGGAAGCCCTGGAAATCCTTTCTTTTACCCTTACCTTTTCACTTTGAATTTTATCGTTTATAACTCTCAATTCATCTTCATATTCATCCTTCAATTTGTTGTAAACAGTCTCTGAAATTTTCCCCTTTGAAAAATCTTTTTCAAGCCTTGAAATAGCCTCTACAACCTTTTTCTTTTCCTCTACTAACTTGTTTACGTTTGGTCTCACCTTTGGATACTCCATCTTCTTTACCTTGTATTTCACCCTTGAAATTTTAGCTTTTGAGTAAACTAGTAAAGCAATGACTAAAATTACAGTGGCTAAGAGAAGATATAGGTAGGGACTAGGTTTTACCTTCAAGGAATGCACAGTTGAAATTTTCCCTCCAGAATAATAAACTGAAACCTTCGCCAAGTAAACAGCTGGAGGCGTGTAAAATGGAACTTTGATTGTTTGAGGGTACCTGTTTGTTTTGCCAGGTGAAATAGTTTCATACCAGTTCTCCTTTAAGCTGTAAATCGGAAACTCTTTGTTTAGTAAGGGGATAACAATGTATATCTCAACTTCCTTTGCCTCAGTTGAAACAGGTTTGTCGCCTTTGTTTGTCACGTAAAGGGAAGCATTAATGACTTCACCGGGATAGACATTACTGATAGCTTCTAGTTTTAGGTTTAATGGCTGGGAAAAAACAGGTGAGACTGAGACAAGTGTTATAAGTAAAATTGTTAAGCTCAATGTGAACTTAAATATTTCCCTCAACTATCTCTTCACCTCTACCAAGAAGCAATGATTCCTTCCAAGGGAAACTTATTTTAAAATTTTCGTTTATTTTTAGCTAAATAAACATTCTCTATCCGAAGACATTTTTCAGGTTCAAGCACCCCCATCCTCAATAATTCCTTGTAAACCTGGAAGAAGACCCTCTTAAGTTTCCTGTTGGTTACCCCTAAATCCTTTGCTGTTTTAGCTATGCTTTTCCTGATCAAATAGTGATTCAGGGCTTCCCTATTACTGGGTTTAAGTTCCTTTATTTCTTTGAGAGCCTTAAAAGCAATTTGTTCATAGGTTAGCCCACAGTATCTCACTCTATCCGGGTATTTCTTTGTGTAGTCTTCTTCAACCTTAAACTCTATAATCGTTACTTCTTTTTCAGGGTTTAACTTTCCATAGTATTTTTTCAGGGCCATTAGGAGATCAGGAAGCTTTTTAAATCCGTCTTTTAAGGCGTCTTCATCTGTTAAATCCTTTAATTTTTTACATGTGACTGCTTTAACCCTAGCCTTGGCGATCAGTTTTTCTTCGCAGTGGAGGTAAATGGTTTCATTCGAGTCACCTACAATTCTGCCAAGCCTTATCGTTGACTTTTTCCTCCCACTAAGAATCAAATTTTCAAATTCTCTATTAAAGAATAGGTGTTTAACCATGTTCCTACTCAGTTTTGCTCCCTCCCATGAAGGTAAAAATTGAATAGTTTCCACAACACCTGTTTTGAGAGGTTCATCGTTTCTTCTCTCTTTAAATTTAAAACCCTTGATGTTTTCATCCATCCCCTCCACTGCAAAAACTTTGCTATACATATCTTTTCCTCTAACTCCGTTAAAACTGGTTTTTCCTTGCTCAAGAAATAGGTTGAAGCTAGTTTCTTAGCAACATCGCTGATATATTCAAAGAAAATTATATTGTTAAGGTAGAGTTTAAGTCTCTCGATTTCCTCTAAGCTGAACTCGATTTTTCCATTCTGAAATTGAATGGGTGAAATCAGTAGAAGCCTAGCTGTACCAGGATCCATGTTGTAAAGTATCCCGCCAAGCCCCTTCTCCTTCTCTTTCAC
>JAOZFL010000134.1 GCA_027491455.1 Thermoproteota archaeon
TGGTGTCACTGTTTCAGTTTACCTTTCAGGGCTTTCAGGGATTACATAGGGGATAAGTGCGATGGAACCTTTTATTGTTTGGAAGTTGTTTGAGGTTAGGGGTTTTTATTTAGCTCTGAAAGTCTGGAAATTGTGTTTTCAGCTAGGTTTATTGCCTTTCTGGCTATGTGTTTTGTCATTTGCTCTGTTCCATAGTCAGCTTCTACTCTAAAGATATAGAGAGTTGTTAGGTTGCTGTATATTAGTTTTTCTCCCCAACTTTTAAATATGTTGGCTAATTTGTCATCTCTTCTTGGTATATGTTTCTGTTTCTTTTCAACTATGTGTTCAGCTAGCATTCTGCATGCAAAGTAAGATGCACTGACAGTTTTATTGTAATTACCTAGTTCGTAGTCCTGTTTTGCCTCTTTTAAAAGCTGGGATGCTTTTTCAGATTTCAACAATCCATCCACCGAAGTTTTCTATTAGGTTTTTTTCTTTTTTCCCTGCTAGTATTGGGAGTATTTCTGAGTTTCTCCCTATTTCATCGTCAACCATGAGTTTGGCTTTTGCAACTAGGTTTAAGCTCTTCAATTTATCTTCAACGACAACTAAAACGTTGCCACCATGAAATAAAGTATCAGGGGCGCTTTGGCCATGTATTGTCACATAGTTTACATTTAGTTCTTCAAGTTTCTTTTTGAACATGAAAAGAGCGTTTTTCCATTTAAGGTTTGGAGTCTCTGAAAAGTGGAGTACAGCTAGGACGAAGTTTTCTATTAGGTTTTTTTCTTTTTTCCCTGCTAGTATTGGGAGTATTTCTGAGTTTCTCCCTATTTCATCGTCAACCATGAGTTTGGCTTTTGCAACTAGGTTTAAGCTCTTCAATTTATCTTCAACGACAACTAAAACGTTGCCACCATGAAATAAAGTATCAGGGGTTGGAAGTGCAGCTATTCCTTGAACCTTGACCCCTAGGGAGGTAAGTTTATCGTTGAAGAGGGAGATGGCTTTCTGCCAAGTTTTATCTAATCCTAGCATTAAAAAAGCTTTTAGCATAGGCTTTCCTCGATGAGTAATTTATTTAAAAATTGGAATTTAAATGATGCTTTATTTATTTAAGATGCCAATGTACTTCACTGTATTTTTTTAATTTTTATATGAAGCTCTGTTTCTGTTAGGTTTAGAGGTATGCATAGAGGGGTAGGGGAAATTAGAATCTTGTTATGTGGTGTTTATTGAAATCGTGAAAGGGTTAAGGGGAGATCAGTTTTCTGTTCTTTGTTTTTATAGTTTTGTCAGTGTTTCTTTGATTTTGTTTGTTAGTTGTGTTGTTGTGGATTTTCCGCCTAGGTCTGGTGTTAGAAATTTTTTGTTTTTTAGAACGGTTGTTATTGCTTTTCTTATTTTTTCACCTGTTTCTTGGAGGCCTAGGTAGTTGCACATGTAGCTTGCAGCGGTGATCATTCCTATTGGGTTAGCTATGTTTTTACCGGCTATGTCAGGGGCTGTTCCGTGGATGGGCTCGAAGATGCCGTGTTTGTCTCCGATGTTATATGTGCCTATGAGTCCTAGGCTGCCTGTTAAACCTGCTGCTTCATCGGATAGGATGTCTCCGAACATGTTGGTTGTTAATATGACGTCGAATACTTCTGGGCTGTGTATTAATTTGTAGGCGCAGGTGTCTATGAGCATTTCCTCTGCTTTGATTGATGGGTAGTGTTTAGCTGTTTCAAAGAATATTTCTTTGAAGAGTCCACATGTTTGTTTTAGTATGTTGGTTTTATGTACACATGTTATTTTGCTTCGTTTTTCTTTTAGGGCGAGGTTGAAGGCGTATTTGCAGATTCTTTTGGATGCCTTCCTTGTTATGATTCTCTCGGTAACTGCTTTTTCACCGTTGAACCTTTCAACGCCTGAGTATAGGCCTTCCGTGTTTTCCCTTACCAGGATTAGATCTATGTTTTGTTTGGGGGAGATCCCTGGAAAGGTTTTTATTGGTCTGATGTTTGCGTAAACATTGAGTTCTTTTCTTAAAGTTAGGGTGACACTTGGAAATGTTCTGTTTTTCTCTTTCACTGGTGGAGTGTATAGAGGAGCTTTTAAAACAGCTTTGCATTGTTTTATAGATTCTATGTCTTCTTGGTCAATTGCCTTACCTGTTTTTCTCCATTTTTGGTAGCCTAAGATAAATTCTATGTATTTGAAGGGCGGGTTTAAAGCATCTAGTATTTTTAGAGTTGAATCTATGACTTCGGGGCCGACACCGTCCCCCTTTATCAATGCTATTTTAAATTTCAGGGTGGAGCACCTCTTTTACATTGTTTTGAATCCCCCCTTGGGTGTTAGGGTTAACAGTTTTTGTATTTCTGCGGGGGTATCTGTGTTTAACAGTTGTCTCTGCACAGTTTCACCTTTAATGTTTTCCTCCTTTTTCCATGGTTTCCCTTAGTACTTCTACTTCGTTTAGTTGTCCATTTGGAGAGATGTATTTGAGGGCTTCGCGTGAGGAAAGGGTTTCCCTTATTTTCCTTGATGTTTCCAGGTTGTTTGCCACTTTTATTGAGAGTTTCTTTGCAATGGATTTAATGATGTATTTGCCGCTAACATGGGAAATCTTGGTTGATGGTTGGATGACGGGGTTTGAATCGTAATCTGTGGAGTTTCTAAGTATTTTTGAGTAGTGGGTGCCTGAGTAATGGGCGTTTATGGATGGGTCAAGCCATATTGGTGGGTGTAAACCGTTAAACCCTGGAGACCACCAGAAAAGCTTTGAATAGATGTTGTAGAGGTTTATTAGCTCCCCAAATTTGATATTGGTTTTTGCACCGAGTTCTCTTAGGCGAACAGCTGTGTCGATTAGTGACGGGATGTATCCTCTTTCAGCTCTGCCGTTAATAGTGGTGTGTATGCAAACTTCTCTGTTGACAGTTGCAATCCCTGCAAGGGCGAAAACAGCTTTTTCAAGGGGTTCGTGGCCTGGTGAGGCGTGTGAGTGGATATGTAATCGGATGTCTTTGTCTTTAAGGGTTTCGGTGAAGCTGCGAGTCATCATGTACATTTCTAATGGGTTTGATAGGCCACTGGTGTCGGGTAGATCTAGTTCGTGTACACCTAGGTTTAAGGCAACCCTGTAGAGGTTAAGAACCCTCTCCTTTGTTCTTTTATCCCGGCAGTTCACATAGAAGTTTTCAACTGCGAATCTAACGTTGAAGGATAAATCCAGTAACAGTTTTAGAGTCTCAGTTGTCCTTGAGAAGTGTTTGTTTGGTGATATTCCCAGATCCTCTGGTTTTGCACTTGTAAAAATAGCGATGTTCTTGGCGTTTTCAATGTTTTTAACCAGGTGTTCAACGTCAGCTGGATGAGCCCTTACATGGATAACAATGTTTTCATAGTTAGAGGTTGCAATCACTGCGTGCCTCGTCTTCACCGAGCTACCCATTGGATTGTCGATTTCAATGAAGTCTACATGGATTCTGTTCAGCAATAAATCCAGGTACTCGGTTAAAACATGTTCACCAGCTGCAAATGGATATATAGGTGAAGCCTGACCCAGTTCTCTCGGTGAATCCAAGATGTATACTCTTCTGTTTCTAAGTGGTTCAAGTAGTTTATTCAAGCAATTTTCCGTGTTGTTTTTCCCACTCACCCATATTGATCACTTCTCTTTAGGGTGGGGATTATGGTGAAAGCTTTATTTAACCCCTTCATTTATTGTTCAATGAATTGAAAATACTTTGTTATTTTACATCTTTTAAATTTATATGTTTTTTATTTATGTTAAAAATGTTATGGATTTATTTTTATTTGTTTAATATGTGACGGGGAAAATGAACTGTTAAGTAAGGGTGCTTAAGAGAGATGGGTCTTCAGTGGAGAAGCATTTAAAATGCACAAGTAGTTGTTCCTGGTTGGAGGCATTGAAAATCTATGTCTTTAATGAGAACTCCTTCCATGGTTCAGTTTGCCTTTATTAAGTGTGAATTTGTTGCTTAGGACTCTATATGATGGAGGGATATTTAATTTGTAAGTATTTGTCTGTTTCTTTTAGGGTGTTTATTTATTCCTTTGATTTTTGTCTTTTAAGGGGAGCTTCACCTTTCCTTAATCTTTCCAGTGTGGAATTAATGTTTTCTGGGTTTTAAGCTGTATTTTCTCTTTAAATATTTGTTTCTGATTTTCAGGGTTATGTTTTATTAGGGGGAACAGTGGTTTGTTTATGTGTGGAGGGGAGGCGAGTGTTGAGGTTAGAGGTAATGTTTTGTGTGTTCGGTTTGCTAGGTCGATAAATGTTTGGGAAGGAGATGTGTTGAGGTTTTATCCAGGTGTTAAGGGGGTTTTGAATGGGTTGGGGGGGGGGCATGGTTGGAATCATCATTTTGAGGATGTTAGGGGGGAGGCCATGTTTAAGGTTAACCTTAAGGAGAAAGAGTTTTCTCTGCGTTATTATCCTCCGAGGATTGAGGAGTTTGAAGAAAGGGGTTGTTACTCGGTTGAAGCAAATCTTGGCGAGCAGGAACCAGCTGTCGTGGAGATTTTAAGAGTTGATGCTTTTAAACTGAGTGTTGGAACTGAGCATGCATGATTAGCTGTTACAGTGGATCCTTTAAAGGTAACCTATGTTAGCTCTGTTTTGGGTCGGAGGTTATTGACTTTATTTGAGGGATGATATCTCGGAGTTAATCGGGCGGCTCCCTAACGATTTTCGAATTGGAAGGGAAATGTAATGACCCAAGGGAAGGTTAAGCCCCTATTAAGGCTCCTGTGGGCTGCTTTCCTCTTTATGGTTCTTATTCCATTACTGCTTGTTTGGGCTGGTTTACTTCTTGACGGCTTTCTCAGGTTTCCAGGTTTTATGGTTTAGTGGCTTATCCCACGTCTGATCCTATCTCTCATCATGCTCCTTATCGGAGGGTACCTGGCATTGATCTCTAACATTTGCCTGTGGAGGATCGGGAAAGGATACGCATGAGGGGACGCTTCAACCAGAGATAAGACAAAGGTCTTGGTCACTAGTGGACCTTATAAGTATACCAGAAACCCCTATGGTTCTCAGCTGCACAATAATTCTCAGTTTGGTTGGGATGGTTTTCGGTTCACTGCCGGCTGAAGTAATAATTCACTCGTTGAGGAACCGAGATTAGAGAGGAGATTTGGAGAGACCTGCATAAACTACAAGAGGGGGTGCCGTTTCTGATCCCCATACCTAGAAGGACAAACCATGAGAGTAATAGTCCATGATGGTTTAACATATCCATATAACTTATCCGGGCATGGTTATCGTTTAATAAAAAGTTTAGGTTGTCCCATAATTGCTTTTTCCTGTAGTGCCGTTGCAGGTGTGGTTACTGGAAAATTTATATCAGGTCTGGGAAAAGGGGTCTCGATAGATTTGTTAAGGCCACTATGCGTCTTCTCAAGGGCTTTCCAGGCATTGGACCCAGCCTAGGAGGGACCAGCTGAGAAGATGATTATCATTTGCGTATTGAAGGCCTAATTCTCAATATAGTCCTCTGATTTGAGTTGAGGGTTGTTGAGCAGTGGAAGAAGCCTAGAAAGCTTTCAGAGGCTAGAGAGATTTACAAAGTTGGAAAATTTTTCGTTGAGGAGAGGAGGTACAGGTTTGGGAGTAGTTATGTTGCTGAGAGCTGCAAGGAGCTTGTCGATATGTTTGAGAAGAGGTGTGGTTTTAAATTAGAGTTGAATTTAACGGTTAAGGATGAAGAAATGGTTACAGGGTGGGATAAACTTTAAAACTCAACTTACAAACCTTTTTCTTGGAGAGAAAGGGTTATTGATGGATATACAAGAGGAGAAAACCAAGGTTTTCCTTTAAGAAGCCGATTCCGTGAAGCAGCTTTTAACTGGGACAATGGGGTCAGGTGTACTTAAGTAGTGTTTTAAAGATGTTTTGAACTTTGCAGTTTAGGAGATTAACCATTGAGGGGGCTTGAAGGGGGAGAGTTGAGGTGTGTAGTTGTTGTAGTTATGTTATTACGGCTAGGAAGAGTGGTAGTGTTTCATGGTCTAGTATTGTCACGTTTTTCGGGTATTTTCTGTGTGGTTTACCGATTTTGACTTCGATTTTTAAGTTGTCGGCTATGCAGTCTATTTCAAAGGAGTTTCTGAAGTAGTAGATGGAGTTGAATTTTCTTTGTAGATGGGATTGAACGATCCATTCGTACATGGCGCTTTCCAGGTATTTCTCTCCACACCACATGGATAGTGTGTTGGCTATGAATTGGTCTAGAAAGAAAATTTTTTTCTCCTTCCTCCATGTAACTTTATTCTTCCATTTGTGGAAAGCTGTGTCCACAATGAACAGGTTTCTTAGAACTTCTATGTAGTCTTGAACTGTTTTATATGAGACTCCAACGTCTCTGCCTATGGTTGAAAAGGAGAGTGGTGAGGGTGCTTTTCTAAGTAGACTGGAAATTATTTCCTTGGTGAGTTGCAGGTTTTTCCTTGCCTTTAAAATTTCCCCTTCGAAACTAGCTATGAATTGCTCTTCAGCGGTTGGATCCTGGTTTATGGAGAGGGGGAAACCACCTGTAGCTAGGTAAACATGGAAAAAATCAGTTATCTTGTCTACTTTTCCCAGTAGGCTTTCCATGTCTCTTTCAAGGTTTCCAGTGGTTTCTATTTTAACTCCGTGAACCTTTAGGAATTGTCTGAAGGAGAGGGGCTTAACAAGAATTGTTTTCCCCTTTCCTCTTCTACCTGGGAAGAGCTCTGTTTCCCCTTTTAGTTTAAGGGAAGAGGAACCAGTAATGGTTAACACGTCTTTTCCAAATAGTCCGAGGTCTATGTACCCCTTTATAATCCTCCACCATTCCGGTACACTGGTTATTTCATCTAGGAAGATGTAGCTTGTTGTCAGTTTTTTAGCCCTTTTAAACTGTAGGTATGTGTCTATGAGTTTCTTTAGAGAGTGAATGTCTGGGGTGAAGTCGCAGTTGAAATAGAAGATTTCTTCGCTTTCAATGTTCTTTAACATTTTATGTATTAGAAGTTTTAAACCTGTTGTTTTACCTATTTGTCTGGGGCCAACGACGAAGTTTAGGGAGAAGGGTTTTAAACTTATGTCTTTTATCCACTCTGGAACCCATTTAATTTTTGATTTTTCCCATTTCTCAATTACAATGTCTCTTGCCCCACTCCACCACGGGTTATGTTTTCCGATCAAGTTTCTCATAATAGAATTAAAACTTCTAATAGTTTTTAAATATTTAGAATTTTTGTTTCTTAAATTGTGGAAGGAAAGGGAGAGACAGGGGAAAGTGGTTCTTACTTTCACTTTCATTTATCGGGGTGGCAAGAGAGGGACCTCTTTAAATTTTTAAAAGAAAACAACTTGTCCACTAGGGTGATCCTTTATGGGTAAAGATATTATGGTCATAGGGTTAGGATGGGTTGGTAGATATGCACTTGACTACCTTTTGCGTTACCATGGGAAAAGGGAGATATTGGTGGCTGATGTAAAGGAGGGAGATTTAACCTGTAAGTATTGCCTGTAAGGGAAGCTACTCTGATTTTTTCTTGGTTGCAACGACTTTTGCAGTTATTAACCCGTAAATGTAAATTAACGTTGCCAGCGTGGAGTAAATTGTTTTTAAGGGCTTCCTTTTCTCTTTCCTCATTTGATCAATAGCTTTTATGCTGAAATCGATGATGTACACTATTTTTTCTTTTGCTTTCTCATCGTTAACGATTTTACACGCGATTCCCGGGCTGACAATGTAGTATAATTTAATTAGGGGTCTCCCTAAAACGTTTTTCATTAATACTTCGTCTCTGAACCATTTAAGTGTGTTCAGCTTTGCTGAAGACCCATATATAGCTGTTGAAATGAAGCAGCGGGGGATATGTTTGAAGTGTTCACGCATGACTTCTCTGTATAAATTAAGGTATTTAGTGTCATGTTTCATTAAATCAACGATTTTTTTAACGTTTTCAGTGTGTTTTAAGGTTTTACCATAAATTTTATCCCATTCCTTGGGTTTGCAATCCCTGCATTTTTCCAGGGCGTCTTTCAAGTCCTCTTTTTTCTTTTTTAAGTCTTCAATGGCTTTTCTACACATTTCAAGGTTTTGTGGACAGGGAACATCCCCAAACTTGAACTCCTCGATTTCTTTAATGCAGTTTTTCCATTGGTCCAGCAATTTATCTGCATGTCTGGCTGACTCGACTAAAGGCTTCAAGTCCTCTTTAAAGCTGTTAACTGCCTTCCCTAAATCCTTGGGGAACCTTCTGAAAACATTTTTTATCTTTTCCCATTCATCAAAAGCTTTATCTATGCCCTTTTTTAAGAGATAACTCACTATTATTCTCTGTCCTAAACTCTTTTCAGGGTCAAGTGCTGATTGGAATATTTTGTATATTCCTGCCACGGCTTTAATGGTGTCTGTGGGAATTGTAATTTTACCTATGTCCTCCACAGCGTAACCGACTGTTGTCCCTATTGGTCCGCCCCAATCCCATAACCCTTTAAATTTATCTAAATCTATTTCTGCTCTTACAAACTGACGTATTTCCAGCATCCTCTTAACTATTTCCCTTAGTCTCTTGAATTCCCTCCACCATTCATCCCATAGATGTTTAGCATTTACCTCCTTTAATTTCTCCTCTGCCTCTTTTACCTTTTCCTTGCACTTTAGAAGTTCCTCTATTAACCTTTTTATTTCTTGTTTAAGCCTGTTAAATTCTTCACAGCACTTTTCGACTTCTTCCTCGGCAGGAGGTTTTTCAGGGGGTGTAGGTGGAGGAGCAACAGGGGGTTTCTCTATCTCCCCGGCTTCTTCTAGGCATCTCTTGTATTCCCTTTCCAGCTTCGCCAACGATTCCTTTATCTCCTTAGACAGCTTCTCTATGTTCTTTTTAACCTCTTTTTTAGCTTTCAGCTTATTTTCTAGGGTTTTCAGCTTGAACTCTGCTTCTTCAACTTTCCTTTCTTCTTCACGGGTCTTCTTGAATAGTTCCCAGTGTCTCCTTATTAAATCAGATGATTCCTTGGAGTCAAGTTTCCGTATAAGGGCTTCTGCTCTTTCATCACCTACGAAGTACAATGTCACCCCGGCTATCTCCACTTCTCCCCTAGTCGCCGCTTGATCGTATCCGGGAGGCTTCTGGGTGAAGCCTTGGAGTAATGATCTAAAAGTTTCTGTGTTCTTCTCGATTTCTTCCTTTAAATCTTTAATTCTATTTGTGGCTTCATCTTTCTTCTTTCTTTCATTCTCTACTTCTTTTTCAACTTTCTTTATGTTTTCACTGATCTCTTCAAGTGTATTTTTCAACTGTTTTAAGTCTTTATCTAGTTTTTCCAGGGCCTTCTTGATTTCTTCGCAGGGGAAGCATGGTTTCTTCTTCACTAAGAGATCTAAGAGTTTGTCTAGGAAATCTTTAAGTTTCTCTTCCTGTTCCTCAAGTTTCCTTTTTAGATCATTTATTCGTTTTTCTTGTCTTTCAGATTCAGATTTGAGTTTTTGAAGGTTTCCTTCTTCACTTTCCAGTTCTCTTTCAGTTTCTTCCAGTTGTTTAGAGTACATTTTTTCAGATGCATCCATGCCTCTTGAAGCTGTTAGCATGCCCTCTGTATCTCCTCTAGTCTCAGCTCTCCTATAACTTTCATCGTAAAAATCCCTGGATTTACTTCTTTTCTCTTTGATTCTTTTGAGCTCTTTCTTCAACTTTCCAACTTTCTTCTCAGAGTAATCAGCTTTTGCAGTTAACTCAGCTTGTTTTAAAAGAGAATCTTTAAGTTCCTCCTTTAATTCAAGCTTTTCATTAAAAACATCGTTAAAGTCTCCAAGCAGCTTTTTAAACTTGCCAATTACACCCATGCA
>JAOZFL010000121.1 GCA_027491455.1 Thermoproteota archaeon
TTTAAGAGTAAAGGAGAAGTGAAGTAAAGTGGGGAGGATGCGCCAAGGCATTTTATGTGTAATTATTGGCTCAGTTGGCTTAGTGATCCTTTGGGTTTTAACTCACTCCATCATGATTGGGGGGAAGCGGGAGGGGTTTATTGAACATCCACACCCAGTTCCTATACCTTCACCCCTCGTCTATTTCCTTTTCTTTGGAGGCATCGGTCTAGTCATATTTGGTATATTTCGCTTACTTCAGAGACTAAGGGGAAAGCATTAAGGAAGAAGGGCTGAGGCAGAATAGAGCGAGAATAGTTTTAATTGTGGGGTTATGTCTTAGATTCAAGTAGGCTTAACGGTTGTTCATTAGATACTGTCTATATCCCTCTATGCACCCTTGCTTTATTTGTTTTGCTAGTTGAGCGATCTCTGGCAATGTTTCCTCTGGTTTCTCTAGGTTCTTTTCGTAGATCTTTGCATAGGCGCTTCCAACTACGACGCCATTTGCTCCAGCTGAAACCACAGCTGCTGCATGTTCTTTTTTCGAGATTCCGAAGCCTACTAACAAGGGTACATCTGTATACCTTCTAACCCTGTTAATCAATTTTAGAGTGGAATTTGCCAGATTTTCCCTTGCCCCAGTTACTCCTTCAACACCTATAACGTAGATAAAACCGGAAGCGATATCTGTGATTTTCTTTAACCTTTCCTTATTAGTTGTTGGGGCTACTTGGAGTATTAAGTGAATACCTATTTTCTTTCCTTCATCTAAAAGAGTGTCTGCTTCTTCAACTGGGAGGTCTGGAACAATTATTGCTTGGGCACCTGCCTTTTTTATTTCTTTCAGGAAAGCCCTGATTCCAGTTACATAGGGGATGTTGTAATAGGTTGTCACTATTAACGGGGTTTCTAAGCCGTTTTTCCTCAAATTCCTTATTCCCTGGATGCATTTAGCAGGGGTTATTCCCTTTTTCAGGGCTCTTTCACAGGCTGCTTGAAAAGTTGGGCCGTCTGCAGTTGGATCTGAGAAAGGGATTCCGAACTCTATGAGATCTGCACCATTTTCAACCAATGTTTTAATCAGTTTCAGGGTGAAATCCTTGTTTGGATCTCCATAATAAACATGGGGCATATGGATACCTTCTCTTCGCTTTTCCAGCTCCAAAAGTTTTTCTTCAAGGTCCATAAAAATACCTCATGATTGCTTTAAGGTCTTTGTCACCTCTCCCAGAGTAGTTTAAAATAACGACTTCGCCTCTGCCAAATTCCTCTCTATGACTCAGTAGGTAGGCTATAACATGCGCGGTTTCAAGGGCTGGTATCAATCCCTCTGTTCTACACATAACTTTTACGGCTTCAAAAACCTCCTTGTCGAAAGTGTAGCAGGCATTCACCCTCCCGGTTTCACATAAATAGGATATTTCTGGGCCTCTCCCAGGATAGTTTAAACCAGCAGCTCTGGTCTTAGAAGGTTTTATTTGTCCATGTTCATCCTGCAGAACTTGCATTAAGGCGCCATGGAGAACCCCAGGTTTACCTAGTTGGAAAGCAGCAGCGCTGTTATCAGCGCCTAGGCTTTCCCCTCCTCCCTCAACGAAGTAAAGTTTAACGTCTTTGTTTCCAATGAAGGGTTTAAATGCTCCCAAAGCATTGCTTCCCCCGCTGCCACAAGCCAATATGGCATCTGGCAGTCTGCCTTCTTTTTTAAGTATCTGCTGTTTAATTTCTATGCCAATCACACTTTGAAAAGTTGCTACAATTGTTGGAAACGGGTGGGGTCCCACTGTTGATCCCATGAGATAATGGGTGGTTTGCGAGCAAGCAGCCCATTCCCTCAGGGTGTCTGAAACAGCGTCCTTTAGAACCCCTGCACCGGACTTAACAGGGGTTATTTTTGCTCCAAGCAATTTCATCCTTTTCACATTGCTTGCCTGTCTTTCCATGTCTTTAACCCCCATGAAAATCTCTGTTTCTAACCCAAAGATGTTGCCAGCCATCACAGTGGCGAGTCCATGTTGGCCAGCAGCAGTTTCTGTGATCAAACGAGTTTTCCCCATCTTCTTCGCCAAGAGAGCTTGACCTAAAGCGTTGTTGAGTTTATGAGAACCCCCGCAAAGCAAGTCCTCCCTTTTCAAATAGACTTTGCATCCTACAAGCTCACTGAAATTCTTTGCATAATAAAGTGGAGTTGGTCTTCCCCCGTAATCCCTCAGTAAGCTTTGAAACTCCCCCTGGAATTCAGGGGTTGGATAGTATCTGTTAAAGGCTTCCTCTAACTCTATGAGGGCAGGCATTAAAATTTCGTTTACATACTGCCCGCCGTACTTTCCAAATCTACCCTTCCTCAACACTAATACACCTTCAGAACGTAACTCCATTTTTACATCCCAGATTTACTGTCAACTGGAAATAGACTTAACAATCATGTATCTTAACCCCCTTTGCTTCTTCTATAAAAGCTGAAACCTTTTCAGGATCTTTAATTCCAGGACTCGATTCAACACCTGTACTGACATCCACAGCATATGGCTTAACCTTGCAGATAGCATCCTTGACATTTTCAGGTTTTAAACCACCAGCTAAAATCAGGGGCTTTGGATGAATAACCTGGTTAACTCTTTTACTCAGGTTCCAATCGTGAACGATCCCTGTTCCACCATGTCTTCCCTGCGTAAGAGAGTCGAGTAGAACAGCATCAAATGATTTTGAAGCTTCTAAGGCAGCTTCAAGTGCATCAATAGAGTTTGCATTGACAGCTCTTATAAAAACCATGTTTGGCAGCTTCTCTCGAAGAGCAGATACATCAAAAACCTTTTCACCATGAATTTGAACAGCGTCAGGTCTAAGTTTCCTACAGGCCTTTAGGATTTCATCAGTGTTTAGTGGAACCGTGACTAAAACACTTTTTACGAAGATTGAGACAAGTTTGATTAGTTTCTCAGCCTTTTCCAGGGATATGTTTCTTGGAGACAACGGTACTCCAACAACAAATCCAACTGCATCTGCACCTAGATCTAAAACCATCTTTAAATCTTCTTCTCTTGTTATCCCACAAATCTTCACTTTTACTGTTCTCATAAAGCCATCACCAGCTCCTTAACTTTTCCTTCAACCCTGTCAGTCGACATTAGTGCAGTTCCCACTAAGAAAGCATGAGCACCGCATCGATGTAGAAAACGGATATCTGCTGGTGTCTGAATGCCGCTTTCACTTACAACTACTCTCCCTTCAACTCTAATTTCCGACAAGATTCTCTGGGTTACTTTTAAGTCAACCCTCAAAGTGTTTAGGTCTCTGTTATTAACACCTATTAAGTCAGCCTCGGTTTTAAGTGCAGAGAGGAATTCATCCTTTGTATGGGTTTCTAAGAGTACCTCAAGTTTCTTTGAATGAGCAAAACCTATCATATCCTTAACACCGCATTTAGTGTAACCTTGCTTGAAGAGGGACATTATTAAGAGAACGGTGTTTGCACCAATTTTCGAGGCAGCTTCTAACTGTATCGGGTGAATAATTATGTCCTTCATGAGTAGTGGAAGCTGAACTTGCCTCCTCACCTCAATAAACGAATGTAAAGAGCCCTTGAAGTGCTTTGGCTCCGTTAGAATTGATATCCCGACAGCACCACCATTTTTCATGGCAGCTGCAATATCCCCTACATTAACATTGCTCCTTATCGTGCCTGAGGAGGGAGAGGCGAATTTGATTTCAGCAATGACAGGAGCCCGTGTACACTTGAGAATTCTATCTTTCAAGCTGAGAACCGGGGTTTCAATGTTAGTTGCAACCTCATAGTATCCTTCAAGTATCGTTTCCTCTGCGTCTCGTGCTAGGATGCCGAGAAAGTCAGCCATACCTCGATTCCAACTCCTCCAGCCGAGATAAACTTCCATTGCAGAGTTTAATTAATGCTTTCAATTTTTCATAGGCAGCACCGCTTTCAATGGATTCACGAGCAGCTTCCATTCCACAAATAAAGTCTTCTGCTTTTCCACCTACAATAATTCCTGCAGCCGCGTTAACTAGCACAATATCTCTTTTAGGGTCACCGTTTTTACAGTATCCATTCAGTATCTTAAAGGTGATTTCAGCACTTTCTTCCGGTGCAGCTCCCTTTATATCTTCTGGGGTCGCTGGTTTTAACCCAAAATCCCTTGGAGTTGTTTCCAGTATTTCCACTTCTCCCTCTCTCAGCCAAGCAATGGCTGTTCTGCCAATTGTAGAGATTTCATCAAGTCCATCCAGTCCATGAACAACCATTGCTTCTTCGCAGCTAAGACACTTTAATACATAGGCAAGTTTCTCTATTAACCCTCTATTGTAAACTCCAATTACCTGGGCATTTGCATTGGCAGGGTTCGTAAGGGGTCCGAGGACATTAAACACTGTTCTCACACCAATCTCTCTTCTTGGGCCGATGGCATGTTTCATGGCTGGATGGAATGCAGGGGCGAACATGAAGCCTATGCCAACCTCTTCAATTGTTTTCTCGACAACACATGGTTTAACGCTGAGATTAAGGCCTAGTTTTTCCAGGACATCTGCACTGCCACTTTTACTCGTAACCGATCTGTTTCCATGTTTAGCTACAGCTACACCTGTCCCTGCAACCACGAAAGCAGCTGTGGTACTGATGTTAAAGGTTTTTACTTGGTCTCCTCCTGTTCCACAGGTGTCAACGAGTCTTCCATTGATTTTAGGGTGGATTTGATGGCAAAACTCTTTCATAACAGTGACAAATGCAGTGATTTCCTCCACAGTTTCTCCTTTCATTCTTAACGCTGCTAAAAAAGCACCTATTTGAGCTTGAGTTGCATTTCCAGACATTATTTCCTTCATTAATTCATAGGATTCCTTGCATGTTAAATCAAGTCCCTCAACCACCTTTCCAATACATTCCCTGATCAAGTGTCTCACCACCCTTGAAGGAAATTCTTCACAAGTTCTTTGCCGAGCTCCGTCAGTATCGATTCCGGATGAAACTGAACCCCTTCAATGGGGTAGATAACATGGCGAACACCCATGACCTCTTTGTCATCAAGTGACTCCGCAGTTATTTTGAGGCATTTAGGAATAGATCTCCTATCCCCAACAAGGGAATTGTAGCGGGTTGCACGGAAGGGGTTTTTTACACCTCTGAAAACACCTTTACCGTCATGTTTTATCAAACTGGTTTTCCCATGCATTAATCTCTTTGCACGTACAATTTTCCCACCGAAAGTGGAGATGATCCCCTGATGCCCAAGGCAGACTCCTAACGTTGGAATTTCACGGCTCAAATAACGCAGGATTAAAGAACAAACCCCAAAGTATCTCATGTCCTCAGGTGTACCTGGACCTGGAGAAATAATAATTCTTTCAGGTCTGAGTTTCACAGCTTTTTTCAGAGTTATCTGATCGTTTCTATAGACAAAAGGATTTTCTCCTAGTTCCCCAATATATTGAACAAGGTTGTATACAAAGGAGTCATAGTTGTCAATGACCAATACTTTCATAACAGTTTCTCCTCGAGGAAGCCTCTAAGGCCTTCATCAAAGCTTCAGCTTTATGTTCAGTTTCAAACCATTCCTTTTCCGGAACTGAATCAGCAACTATTCCTGCTCCAACCTGAATGTAAGCTTTATCTCCCTTAGCGACAAGTGTCCTAATGGTGATGGCGAAGTCTGCATTTCCGTTATAAGAGAAGTAGCCTACAGCCCCTGCATAAGGCCCCCTCCTAACCGGTTCAGATTCCTCAATGATTTCCATGGCTCTAACCTTGGGAGCCCCTGAAACAGTGCCTGCTGGAAGGATAGCTCTCAATGCATCGTAACAGTCGCATTCACTTCTAAGTTTGCCAACCACCCTTGAAACAATGTGTTGGACGTGACTGTATTGATGAACCCTCATGAATTCTGGAACATGGACACTTCCAAACTTTGAAACTTTACCAACATCATTCCTTGCCAAATCCACAAGCATCACATGTTCAGCGCATTCCTTAGGGTCAGCTATTAATTCCCGAGCTAAAGCCTCGTTTTCCTGGAGGTTTTCCACACGAGGCCTTGTACCTGCTATTGGAAATGTTTCAACCACCCCGTTATCCACCCTCACTAGCATTTCAGGGCTCGACCCGACAATTTGATGGGGGTCCATCTTCAGGAAATACATGTATGGAGAGGGGTTTATTCCTCGAAGGAATCGGTAAAAGTTAATCAGGTCCCCCTTAAAGTTAAACTCATAGCGCTTAGAAAGAACAACTTGGAAGATGTCACCCGAGTTTATGTACTCCTTAGCTCCAACCACTGCTTCTTCAAAGAGCCCCTTTGTAATGCTTAGTTTTGGCTGTGTGTATGACAGGGGTTCAAAATGGCTGGTTTCATCTTCCATGAGTTCAATAACTTCAGGGAGGCGATCTTCACTCAGGTAATAGTAGAATGCTTTTCCATTCCTGTGATCAAATGTGATCCCGTCATCGAAAATCCCCATCTCTATGTCAGGGAAGCCTAGGTCGTCTACAGCTATTTCTGGAAGCTTTTCCCAGTAACGAACAGCATCGTAAGAGATGTATCCAACAGCTCCACCAATAAACCTCAAGGTTTCATGGGAAACTGATCGACTCGCAACTATTCTCTTAACAAAGGTCAGTGGATCACTGATTTTCTGGCTGACTTCTTTATCCATTTTTTTGCTGTAAATTTCTGCTTCTCCGTTCTTCACCTTGAGGAGTAAGGTGGGGTCAAATCCTATAAATGAATATTGCGCCAGCTTTCTAGGCCCTTCAACAGACTCCAAAATATAAGCATAGTCATAGTACCTGTAAATTTTCGAAAAGATTTCAAGTGGCGACGTCTTAAATGGGAGTTCTCTAAATTTCAGTCCATGAACAGTTTCGGGTCGAGCCCAAATGTTATTCCTCATGCACCGGCACTCCTTCCAATTTAATGTGAAACGTTATCTATGCATATATGTTTATTAACGAGTAAACCCGGTTCTCCCCTCCTCAAACAGAAGCAATCCTTGACTCCGTGGTTTCCATATCACCCATGTATTTCTCCACTTTTACCATTAATGAACCCTGCTTCTGTCACCTTCATGTAAAAGAAACTTATTACCTCCTGATTCACATTTTAGTTATCCAAGGGTAAAGGGCCCTTAATTTTTCAATGGATTGTTTAACTCTTTCTTCAGGGTATTCATATGGAGGGAGTTTGCCTGCAAGGTAGTCCTCATATGCTTTCATGTCAAAGTGGCCATGTCCACAGAGAAGGAACAAAATTGTTTTCTCCTCCCCTGTTTCTTTGCATCTCAGAGCTTCATCTATTACTGCTTTAATGGCGTGCGCTGGCTCCGGTGCTGATATATGCCCTTCACTTTTTGCAAATAAATGCGCCGCCTTAAACACTTCAACCTGGTTATATGCAATGGTCTCCACTTTGTTCTCACTTGCAAGGAGGCAAAGTGTTGGAGCCATGCCATGGTATCTTAGTCCTCCTGCGTGGATAGGGTCAGGTACAAAGTCATGTCCAAGGGTATGCATTTTCAGTAGGGGGGTCATTCTAGCTGTATCTCCATGATCATACATGTAAACACCCTTAGTTACACTTGGAGCAGCAGTGGCTTCAACCGCTCTAAATTTAACTTCTTTTGGGGCTTTCTTTGTAACAACATCATAATAGAAAGGCCAGAATAGCCCTGAAAAGCTGCTTCCCCCTCCTATACAACCTATAATGTAATCCGGGTAGTCATCAACCATTTTCAGTTGTTCCTTTGCCTCTAAACCAATAACTGTTTGATGCATTAACACATGGTTTAAAACACTTCCCAAGCTATACTTTGCATCTTCATGTGTAACAGCGTCCTCTATAGCTTCACTTATAGCTATTCCTAAACTTCCAGGTGTTTCAGGGTTCTTTTTAAGAAACTCTCTGCCAAAATTAGTTTTTTCGCTTGGACTTGGGTAAACCTCTCCTCCCCAAAGCTCCATAAGGACCTTTCTGTAAGGTTTCTGGTAGTAACTTACCTTAACCATGTATATTGTTGACTTAAGACCAAATAACATACAGCCAAAGGCCAGGGCACTCCCCCACTGCCCAGCACCTGTTTCAGTGGTCAACCTACTTATCCCCTCCTTCATATTAAAGTAGGCCTGAGCCACCGCTGTGTTGGGTTTATGGCTTCCCGGAGGGCTCACCCCCTCATATTTATAATATATCCGGGCAGGGGTTTTAAGGGCCCTTTCAAGTCTAAAGGCTCTGTACATCGGTGTGGGTCTCCATAAAGCATATCTCTCCCTTATCTCCTCAGGTATGGGTATCCATCGCTCACCGCTAACCTCCTGCCTGACAAGTTCCCTGGCGAACAAGGCCATTAAAGCCTCAGGCTTCACAGGTTCCCTTGTTTTAGGATCTACTGGTGGTGGAAGAGGCTTAGGAAGGTCAGGTAAAATGTTATACCAATTCCTAGGTATGTTTCCCTCATCCAAATATATCTTTGTCTCCAATTTCTCCACACCTCCACGTGTTACCAGTTCTAAAAGGGGGCTAAAACTGTTTCCAGGTGAAACCCTTCTTGATCATAATATGGTGTTAGCTGAAGTAGGAATCCAGCTTTAGAAACAGGGTAAAAAACAGAACGTTTCCCTCTTGATGCCGTGGAATAGAGATTAACAGTTTTTCTAGGTTTATTTGGATGTCTCCCTGTTAAGCCAAACGCGATCCCTCATCATCGACGCCCCCTTAGATATAACCATTAACTGACATATAAGTTATATTTAAATCTTTCGTGTACAAAAATATACATAAAGGTGAATGTTTTGTGGCATGAAATTTTAAGGAAGATCTGTAAAACAGAGGAAAGAATGAAAATTGTTAAAACACTTCTCCTATACGGTTTAAAGGTTTCAAATGGAAAAATCTACTGCGAAAAAATAGAGATCCCCTTCTCAAAGATAGCAAAAGCATTAAAAGTTGATAGAAGAACAGTTAAAGAAGTCGTAAATGAAATAGAAAGAGACTCAGAGATAAGAAGCGTTTTCAAGAACCTAAAAATCGCAGGTGCATCACTTAAAGGCATAGCGAAACAGTTCAACCTAGGAGTAATAGATGTCTTCGTTGAAGACCCATCAGCACCAGGCATAATAGCCAATGTAACAGGGGAAATAGCGAAAAGCAAAATAAGTATAAGGCAAATAGTAGCTGAAGACCCTATCCTCCATCCAAGTCCAAAATTAACCGTGATAACCGAGAAACCCCTCCCAGGCGAAGTTATCTCTGAAATTCTAAGGAAACCAGGTGTAAAATCCATTAGCGTTTCCTAGTTTTCGCATCTGGGCGAAAACTAGGTTTCATTTAAGCTTTCCAGTAGCTCTACTTAAAGTTTTTACACATAGTGTTTCAACATAATCCTCTATGATCCGATTGACCTGTACTTAAAGAAGAAAAAGGTAAGCATTAACCTTTAATCTTTGCTTCTGTTAAGTTTTCCTTCCTTTAATCGATGCCTCTATTTCTCTCAGTCTTTTTAAGGTTTTCAGGTTGAGGGGATATCTATTTTACTTTGTTTTTACTTGGAATTCACAGTATGGGTCTCCCTTAGCTATACACTTTGTTTCCACTGTTTCACACTCAGCTTTAAACATGGATGAGAAGAAACCATTTATAACTCCTCTTATGAACTGGCTTCTAGGTTCTTTAAGTTCATTTTTGAATGGTTCGCATTCAAAGTTTCCATAAAGCTTCACAACTGCTTCCCCTTTATCTATGTCTACAGTGGCTGAGCCATGACTTATCCAACCCATCATGACAAGTATTGCTATTGCTGCATCTGTAAGCTCGGCTCTATCAATCCCTAAAACCTTTCTCCAGTACGGATAACTTTCCTCTCCTCCCTTTAAACCCAGTGTATACACAAATACTTGGCCACCACTACCCCACCTGTAAATCCCTTCAAATAAATTGATCAGCCATTTCCGCCTGAAAATGAGGAGATATTCACTGTTCATTGTTATTTTTGTGTGGTAGAAGTCGAACATGTAGTTTCCAAAACTGTCTTCGCCTTGAAACACATATTTAACACCTGGAATACCCTCCACCTCCTCTACTATCCTTTGTAGGTTTAGGTTTGTTAGATCCGTGTAGAAGCACCACCATGCTTCATCTGGTTTTTCTGCTGCGTGGAGCATACCCCATAAAATGTTAGCTTTATACCTTGCAAATACATCTGTGACTTTTTCAAGCATACCAGGCACATTATCCATTAGGATGGAGAACCAAACTATGCGTTTACCATTAACCTTAATCATCCTTGGCAAAATCAACTTGTGCCTTCCGTTATTTCTTCTCCTCACTTTTTGGTGCAAATTAGTTCACCACACCAAATTTATACATCAACCAGGAATTTTGGTTCCCTTAAAAATTTTTCGCTGTATAACAGTTCTTAGAGGTTTCTCCATTGATTACTAGTAGCTGGGTTAATGTTTCTCTAATAACCTTTGACCTCGGCCTTCCAATACCCGTGTACACTTTCAATTTTCTTAAGTGTCTTTTTGTTTGGTTTGAAAGTTGTTAGTTCCTTGTTTTCTACATGGAACTCTGCACTTTTCACCATTGTAGTTTTTTATTGCTTTTAACAGTATTTCCTTTCTTGACCTGTGTCTCCCCTTACTTATCTGTTTATCCATTTCCTCTATTAACTTTCTAGGGGTCCTCACCGATACAATGGTTTCATGTGGATCTCTCTGTTTCCCTTTATTCCTCCTCGACAACCCCTACTCACCAGTTAAATTTTTACTAAGAAAAGGATTAATTAATCAGTAAAATTTATATATCTATTGGTTTCCAAATGCTCTTTAGAGAGAATTAGAAAATGATTTTAAAAACTTAAAACTTTTTAGATGACCTCTAAATGTTAATTTCTTACTCCCTGCCCTTCAAGTTTTGGCTATGCACTCTAAGCAGGGTGGAAAAGCCAAGTTGGTGTGGCTACCCAGGTTGGCCTTGCCCCGTCTTTCGTTCACTGAGAAAAGGGGAAGTAGAAACCTACAGAAAGTACTGTGAAAGTTCCTGCGGCTGGTATAGAAAGAGAAAGAAGAAAAAGTCAAAAGACAGGTATTCCTCGTCTCCATAACTCTGTTTTCACGGACCTTACCCTCGTATCCATGAAGCAGAAATTTGCATTTCCTTAAAGGGAAAATATCTAAAGTGATCACTTATTGAAATAAGCTATGTTTACTGGATGATTTGTCAGGTGTAAAGCACAGTATCAGGGGAAATCAGTTTTCAAGGTTCTTTTCAACCTTTTCCATGTTTCTTTAACCTCTTAATCTACAAAGATTTTTAAAATTCAAAGTCTAAATGCTTTTATGTGTTTCTCACAGTAAGTGTGTTAGGAAATTAAAGTGGCTTTGGAAATGAGGTTACCCGTGGAGGAATACTTGGAGAACTTTGATTTTAAGTCTTTTCTGAGATCTGTTAAAGTTAGGGATGAAAGGTTAATCTTGGATCAAATTCGCTACTTCACAGTTAAAGAAGCCGTTGAAAGGGATAGAATAGTGGAAAGCTACTTTGGCTCAGAGAAAATAAGTGAAATAGTAGATATACTGGTCAATAAGTTTAAGTTTTCTCCAATTAAACATGGAAAAATAAGGACTTTGGATCTAGGTTCGGGAACCGGTTTTTTCACTGTTAGAGTGGCTGAAAAACTCAGAAAACTTGCCCCTGATTTAGAGGTCTATGCAATGGATGCGACTCCATCAATGCTAAAGGTCTTAGTTAACAAATATAAAAACGTTACACCTATTATAGGAGTCGCAGAGGATGTAAGGGGTAGCCTCAATTTCTCCAGTGGCTTCATGGACCTGCCAAGTGAATTTGAATTCATTTTCTCGATTTTAACTCTGCATCATTGCTTGAATGTAGCAAATGTTTTTAGAAGTGTTAACGAGGTGTTAGGGTCAAATGGATTATTTGTAGTTGCTGATCTCTGTAAACATGAATTTGAAGAGTTTAAATTAGAGATGGGTGATGTGCATCTAGGATTTAACCCTGAGGAGATAAGGGAAATAGCCAAGGAAACATTCTCCGAAGTTAAAATAGAAATTGAACCTGGAATTAAATGCGAGTGTTCAGGTAGGGGTGCAGAAATCTTTTTTGCATCGATGATCAAATAAAGGAGGAACTTTAATGTGTTAACAGATTTCCTGTTGATTTTCCTAGCCGTTTGGCTCATCATAATGTTTCTCGGAGAAGAATTAAAGAAGAGAAGCAGAAAATTAGATGTTATGCCCTTCCTATTAATTTATAAGATAAGGGAAAATGCAAACTTGAAGCTTCAAATACCAGGAAAAAAGTTTTTATCCAAGGCAATAGCTTTTTTCGTTCCTGCATCCTTCATCATTACCTTCTACATTGTTTATCTGCTCACAATAAATGTTTTTAATTACCTTTATAAGGGTGAAAACATCCCAGCTGTAATCCCAGTTCCAGGCTTCACCCTTCCCCTCCTCTACGGTTATCTAGCCATAGTAATCTTCTTTTTCACCCATGAATTCATGCATGCAGTTGCATGCAGTCTTGAAAACATAAGGGTTAAATCATTCGGCTTAGCGATTTTCCTCCTGTTTGCATCTGCATTTGTGGAACCTGATCCGGTGGAATTTGAGGAAGCGAAGAGTTCAACGAAAATGAAGATTCTAGCTTCAGGTACACTTGGAAACATACTTGCAGCTGCACTGGTATTCTTAGTAGCCCTCTCAATTTTCTCAGGGTACCCCATGAATCCATCAGGTGTTGTTATCATCGGTGTTGAGGGAAAAACACCTGCCTCAAAAGTTCTGCAGCCAAACACAGTTATAACGCAGGTTAACAACACAAAAATCTCAAACTACCTTGAGTTTAGAGACTACATGCTTAAAACAAAGCCCCATCAACTCCTAAAAATCAAAACAAACAGAGGGGAATACGTTGTTAACCTCACGAAACACCCTAAAATCAAAGAAATAGGATACATAGGTGTCCTTATAGATCCATTCCCTTACTTCAAGCCAAGGGTGCCTTTATCTCCATTCCATGCATTAGAGGCTTCAAAAGCAATTTTCTGGGTTGAAACAATTAATTTAGCTGGTTTACTGAACCTCCTCCCAATACCATTCCTAGACGGAGGGAAGCTCTTTAAAATACTATTCTCTGAGGCCAAAAAGAAATCAAAACACAATTTTCAAAGGAAAATAATAAATATAGCTGAAGCTGCATGGACAAGCTACAGTATAGGGATCTTCGCAGTTTTGATGTTAGCAGCCTTCGCAAACTTCCTAAACATAATAAGTTAATTTCAACTCTATATAAACTATGACTTCAAAGTTTAAGGGTGAAAAAAAGAGACAACTGCTTCCTATGGGAGAAAAGAGAAAAGCTTAAACAAATCGGCAGCAACAAAACTTCATTTATTCTTTAGGACATTACCCAGTTAAAGGAATTGCTCTGTTAAGAACCCATAATAACTTTTCGTTATGAGGATTCAAAAAGTGTCTTTCCATTCTTTTACCCTGAACCATTAAATCAACTTTGCTTATTATCCTCCTAACCTAATGCTGGAAAACTCCTTTCAAAGTTGAAGGCAACTCATTTGGCTTTGTTATCGCTGAGTCTGTGACTGTACTCTTGGAAGATACATTGAAAGGGATAAATAAGTATGCACAGGTTATAAAGCCAGGTAGCTATGCTGGACTTAACGGGGCAATCTGGATAAAACATCTTTTTCTTTTTTTCCTTGATGATGGATCCACAGAAAAATTTGCAATATACAGCAAAAAATGAATGAAAGATGAAGGAAGGGGGTAAGTGATCGTTGAATATCTGAATATGGATTGCTTTCCCTGCAAAGCTAAAGTAAATACATATGAGTCACTGCTGGACAAGGTCTAACCCTTCCAGAATCTGATGTTTTCAAAGAAGTTTTTACAACAAGAAAGGGATACATTAAAGCACTTAAACTAAAGATTAAGGGTTAAGGGGTTAAGTCTATCTCCTTTCTAGGTTTAACCCTTTTAACCTCTCCAAGAATAGATTTAAGGATGTTTTTAGCATCTCCTCATACCTAGTCGTCACGAATTTAAGTCCTAAACCCAAACAGTAAACAGCGTTGAGGACGGAGCTCTACTGATCCCCTGGAACCCCGAAAACATATTCCACCCTTCCATCAACAAACACTTTAACAGAATTTCGCCACAGAATATTTAGACAATTAAAACTCACCTCAAATTCCCAACTTACAGATATTAAAGAAAATATAAAGGATGTTTGGCGTTCTTCACGGATGAAGCCGGAGATTCTTGTTTGCTGCTCAATAACTCCTTAATCCTTTACTTGTCAATTTCTTTCAACTTCTCAAAACAACATTCTGAGTTTAGGTGCGAGACATGAAGCCAGATGTGTTCTATTAGGTGAAGTGGCTTCTTAGCACTATTAAAAAGATTTTCTGTATTTTGGTTAATTGAATATCGAAATTTTTATATATTTAGATAATGAATTTACTAAAATTATGAAGATAGGTGAGATTATAAAGCAAAACACCTTGGTGGTCCCAACTGAAACATTTTTGGCTCTACTAACAAAATCAAACCAAAAACCTGTAGCAGCTTCCCTCAATAATTTCCTTTTCCCGGGTAAACCACTCTCACCTAAAAATTTTAAGTAAGGGTTGGCACTCCCCCTACTTAAGTAGGGGGTTCTTGTTTCTAAGTTTTTCATTCCCTGGATGTTCATAGCCCTTTTAGGCTTCCACTTGTATCTGTCCTACCTTAGAAGCAGAGCCTATTAGCGGTGCATATCTTCTGTACAGATGCTTGGGACACCATGGAAATCTCTTGTAGTGAAATATAGATTTGCCTCCCCTCAAAGTTAACCTCTTTCCATAGTCTAGCACAGTTTTCTACTAATTCCAATAATGTATGATTACCCTCAACTATGAACGTGTTTGTTCTCTCCACTTCTTTACCTCCAAGTAACATTGTCAATGCTTCTTACAGCCATCTCAGCCTTCAGATGAGTTAACTTTCTCCAAATTTCAAGCCTAATAGTTAAGGTTTTCCTTTACATGTCATAGTATTTGAATATTTAACTTTTCAACGCTATTCATCCCCGCTGAAGCAGGCAAGGTGCCATTGCAGGCAAGCTTCTTGTTTTACTTTATAAAGCTGTTTTTATGAAAGGGGGTTATATGTAAACGTGTTGGCAGGGGTTAATGAAGTTATTTAGGATATTTCCTCTAGGGTTTTCCCCTTTGTTTCTATTCCAAGTGTAGCTGTGTCAAGTGCTTCTATGAGGAAAACAGCTGCTGTCACCATGAGGGCTGTGTAGAGACCGTAGCTGTCAAGTATGAAACCCACAATTGTTGGGCCGATTATACCTGCTAACCTGCCGAATCCTGAGGCTGCACCGTAACCTGTTCCCCTGATCCTTGTTGGGTAGATTTCAGCTGTGTAGGTCATAACTACTCCCCATGCTCCTAAGCAGAAGAAACTGATTGCTGAGATCCAAGTTACAACTTCGAAACTTGTTTTAGAGTAGGCGAAACCTATTGTTGAAGCAGCTGTTAAAACAAGGAAAACAGTTAGAACAGGTTTCCTCCCTATTTTATCTATGAGCCAGGCTGAAAGGAAGTATCCAGGTATTTGGGCAAGTGAGGTTATCAATGCGTATAGCATCGCAGTTGGTATAGGGTATCCCATTTTAGCCATGAATTTTATGAGCCAGAGGAAGAGGGAGTAGTAGCCGTAGACCATGCAGAACCAAAGGGTCCATGAGAAAACAGTTCTTTTCCTGTAGTTTGGGGACCAAAGCTCCCAGACAGGAACCTTGAATGCTTTCTTTCCCTCCTCTAATTCTCCTTTTAGGGTTTCAGGTAAGCTGTAACCTGTTTTCCTCCCTATTTCCCTAAGGGTTTCATGTGCTTCTACAAATCTTTTCTTTTCTTCAAGGAACCTTACAGATTTCGGGAGATAAACCTGTAGAATTATCAGTGTTAGAATTGGCAGCGCCCCACTTATAAAGTAGTATCTCCAACCTAGTTTCGGGATTATTAGGTAGCCGAGTAGGGTGGCCATTATCCATCCGTAGGCCCAGAAACTGTCAAGTAGGACTAGGAATCTCCCCCTGTATTTTGCAGGTATAAACTCTGAAAGGTAAACGAAGCACAGGGGAATGGTTCCACCTATGCCTATACCAGTTATAACCCTGAAGACCACCATTGAAACCCAGTCCCATGAAAAAGCAGATAAACCAGTGAACAAAGTGTAAATAGCGACAGTTAGCTGCAAAGCTCTTTTCCTTCCCAGAACATCTGAAAGGAAACCCCAACTTGCCGCTCCAATAAACATCCCTATAAAGGTTGAACCAGCTACAAACCCGGTTAAACCCCCAGGCAAATTAAAAACTTTGCTGATGTAAGGTAAGGCAAGAGATATAAGCAGTAAATCCATGGCGACAAAGAGATAAGGGATTCCAATTATGAAAAGTAGGAGGTAATGGAATTTTGAGAGGGGTATTTTCTCTAGGTGTGTAGCTAGCGTAAAGGCCACCTCAACAAATCATTATAACTACTTAAAAATTTCATTAAAACATCCCTGTTTTTAAACTTTTGGTGTATCAGGTTTTACGAAGTTTCATTGTCTTCGAAAATGTGAAAGCCTTTTTGAGCGAGCTCTGAGAGGCGTAGGTTAATATGTTTGATTGCATTTGCTAAGACTTCACGGTTATTAAATTCAGAGAGGATTTCCCGTAGCTTCTCTGTTTCTTCATTTCTCATCTTCTCTGCTTCTCTAACAAGGGCTGGCAGTGCCCTAATCACATTGTCAATAATGGTGATTGAAGCGTATTGAGCGGTTCTTGACAAAGGGTTTAAGTCTATTGCAATCACTATCTTCCCCATTTTTCGCAGGGCCTGGGTTCTATCACCGTCTTCCAGGGGAACTAAAACCACATCGGCTCTGAGTATACCTTGAGGATCCACTCGTCTCCGTTCACTGCACACCTCAGGTATCTGTGCAGAAGCTGCTTCACCAACACCTAGTACTTCTCTGGCCCCTGCTGCTTCCAGTATCCTTTTAATAGCTAGTTCCCTCTCCAAAGATCGATAAAATAAGTTAACCTCGATTTTTGCATTTGTGACCTCGGCAAGTTTCACAAGGTCATTGGCTACAAGTGCTGCAGTGTTTCCGTTAACAGAGATCACTGGATATTTGGCTTGAAGCATAGCTGAAGCAGCAGCCTTAATCGCCTTAAAGGTGCTTTTCATGGTTTTTTCACCGATTAAGTAATCAAAGGCTTCTCCTCTTCCATGTGCAATGAGACCTGCTAAAGCCACAACACCCAATCTGTAATGCTTAATTAGTTTTTCCCGGATTCTCAGGGATTCAGCTCTCGGATGTACATGTAGAACCTTACTTACTTTCATCATGTTATTCGAGCTCCTTTAAAGTCTATTTCAGCGACAATTATGTCACAGGTAGAGGAGGCATGTTCATGGAAAATTTTGAGGAGTTCATCAACAAGGTCTCGTTTAATCAATGAGAAAACTGATTCACCAACCATCGTCATGCTACATGGAAGACACTTGTTATCAGCTTCTCTCAACACATTTCTCACCCTTCCAGAGATCAAACCAAGATGCTCAGCAAATTTCCGGGAGAAACACATAAAGTTATGGGGAAGGGGTTGTACGGCTAGCTCATCTACAAGTTTTCCACCTAACTTGTTTATCCGTACTCGAAGCTCGTTGTCACTTAAAATCTTCTTTGTAGGTATAGAACCAAAGCTTAGGCAAGCCACAACGTAATCATAACCTATCGGTATATGCCTTATTTCTCCTATGCCAGGTGCACCGGGTTTCACCCTTATCTCTAATCCACCATAGTTCTCTGCAATAACGGTTCCCAACCCAGTTTTACAATTCACCTCAGCAATATGGGCCAATTGAGCAGCTTCGACACGGGATAAGTTAAGACCAAACACTTCATTTAGTGCCAGTGCCAGGCTTAGTGCACAGGCCCCGCTTGAACCGAAACCCGACCCAACAGGGACCTCGACCTTATGATTCACAAGAACTCTATAATCCTCTTTAATGTGGTGAAGGAAAGCTTTTATGATGTACTCCGACACCTCAGCTGACTTTGCAATATCACCGTTTACCCTGATTTCATAGGATGTTTTTGATGATCTCTCAATGGTTACAGTAGTTGTAACTCCCCTCATAATTGAAACACCGGCTCCCCTAGAACCCTTCAGTAAAGGATTTGCTGCTTGGTCACATATTTGGAAAAAACCGGTGATGTGCCCAGGGGAGAATGCAACAGCCTTTTTCAAGCAAGAAACACCCCTTTCACCCTTTAAGTTGAATCATCAAGTTAAATTGATGCCTCTGCTTCACTTTAATCTAGGCAAGATCAATGTTTTCCTTAAAACCTCCACTATTGGGGGAACAACAAAGATGAGGAAGGGTATCTCTGAGACAAAGGTCCAGAGGAAAATAGAAAAGGCTGAAACAATGGGTAGCGGTGAAACAGTGGTTCCGCCTGGGAGAATGAAGGCTTGGCTCCAAGTCCATACTCCAACCCCGATGATTGCGCTTCCAACCAGCAAACCAGTTGTTGCAGCTAAACAGTACCTCTTCAAACTGTAGCTTCTAGTGAAGTAACCGATTATGTAGAAGCCTAGAAAGTTGGCTGGAACCCCCACACTGAGACTCAGCAGCGGCATTCCATGCATCAGCATGTCACTTATAAATATACCGATGGCTGCACCTACACCGCCTATCCAAGGGCCGAAAAGAACTGCGAAGGCACCTGGCACTATCACAGCAGGCCAAAACCTCACACCTAAAACAACCACACCGAAATAAGTTAAATAGCCAACTAAAAAGTAGAGAGCTGCACATGCAGCTGTTAAAGCAGCTGAGAGAGACCTGGGATTTTCCATTTCCATAACTAACACCTTTTTGGAAATCAGTGTCGGTATGTAAAGGTAAAAGGTTTAAAAGTTTTTCCTTTATATATTCATGATATATTTATAGAATATATAGAGATTTATAGAAGGTGATTTCCATTTTGGATGCTCGAAGAATTCAGGAGACAGGCAAAGGAACCTTTCTACTATCCCTTCCTAAACAATGGGTTCTCAGACATAAACTTCAAAAGAAAGACATTGTTTATTTACATGAAAGAGAGAATGGTTCACTAGTTATTTTCCCCTCAGAAATAAATAAAAGGAGGCAGCTTAAAGCCATTGTCAAGTACTCCCCGAGAAACATTGAACATGTTGAATGGGGTGTAACTGCTTCCTACTTGCTTGGCTTCGATTTAATCAGGGTTGAAGCAGATGTAAGGTTCACAGCTGACCATAGGAAAAGGATCAGAGATGCGATACAACAACTTGTAGGCCTTGAAATAATCGAGGAAAGCTCAAAGGTTATTCAGGCTCAATGCTTAATAGACCCCTCCCTCCTAGCACCTGAGAAACTTTTGAAAAGAAAGAATCTGATAACTATTAACATGCTCAGGGACGCTGTTTCCTCTCTTTTTGAGGGAGACCTGAAATTAGCTGAAATTGTGGTTAAGAGGGATGACGAAGTCAACAGACTTTACTTCCTCTTAGTTCGACTCCTGAGAAGCGCTGTTAAAGACCCGGATTTAGCTGATAAACTGAAGATTAAACCAATAGATTGCCTCGATTACAGAGTGGTGGCAACCCTGATAGAGGCAAATGGAGACAACGCCTCTGAAATTGCAAAGGAAGTCATTAAATCCGGGGAACTAAGGGTTGAAAACAGAATTAAAGGCCTATTAACAGTGATATGTGATCGTTTAAGGGAGATGCAAGTGGAGTCCCTTGACGCTGTTCTTAAAAGAGAGGTGGGTTTACTTTCAGATGTTAACAGGTTCTACTCAGAGGTGAAAGGGAAAATAGCTGAGCTTAACAGGGAAGTAGTTGAGTTGGGAGGTAAAGATGCCTCTCTGTACTTAGCTGTTTCCTCTCTACTCGATAAAATCGCCAGCAACTGCCTCGACATCGGCAACCTAATGATTCCAAGGGAACTCCTATTGAAATCGAAGGGTCCATGAAAAATATTCACAACCATACCCTGAACCAAAACTTCCTTATTTTAAACCGGGAAGCCATATTCCTCAATGGATAACTTATAGGGGGGAAGAATTTCTGCAAGGTAAAAATTTAATAAGAATTGTTTGCTCTACTCTCAGTGGTGTCTCTCATGGTTCTATTTGTGGGTAAGACCGGGGTTGTCGGAGCAGGAGTTATGGGTTCCCAGATAGCAGAAATCTTTGCTATCAATGGGTACGAGGTGTACTTAAAAGATGTTAACATGGACTTAGCCTTAAAGGGAGTTGAAAGAATTAAGCAGAGCCTTGATAAACTTGTTCACTATCATTTGACAAAGGCTGACAAGGAAATTGAGAGGATAGAGAGTAGAGATGGAGTAGAGTTGACAGATGAACAGAAGGAACAAGTAAGGAAGAATTTGAAACCCACATATGATGAGAAAAGGAGGGAAGAAATACTTAGTAAAATAAAACCTGTAAATACCTATGAAAGATTCGGAGACATAGACTTAGTGGTTGAAGCTGTTATAGAGGACATCGATGTTAAGAAAAGGGTTTTCAGGGAACTCGACGAGGTATGCCCTGAAAGAACAATACTGGCAAGTAACACCTCGACGCTTTCAATAACCGAGATTGCATCGGCAACTAAGAGACCTGGAAGGGTTCTTGGCCTTCACTTCTTCAACCCTGCAACTGTTTTACCGCTTGTAGAAGTGATCCCTGGACTTGAAACAAGGGAAGATATCGTTGAAGATGTCATTGATTTCCTTAGAACCCTTAGAAACGAGAGGTACATGTTGCAGCCGATAAAGGTGAAGGAAACACCTGGTTTCCTGGTAAACAGGATCCTTGCAGCTATGCTTAACGAAGCCTATGCTTGCTATGAAGAAGGAGTTGCATCGCCAAGAGACATTGATTTAGCCATGAAGACAGGTGCTGGGTGGCCCATGGGCCCCTTTGAACTAAGCGACTTGATAGGTATTGACATTATCTACCATGTCCAAGAGAGCCTTAAAAAGATGTGGGGTGGTCTTCC
>JAOZFL010000035.1:0-446 GCA_027491455.1 Thermoproteota archaeon
TAAATCAGTGTATGCTTCATTTATGTATCTCTTAATTTCCCTCAGCATCTGGTTTGCTTTCTCCATGTTTTCAGCGCAGAAAGTGATTTTCCCAGATGGATAAATACCTATTAATTTGTTATTATACAGGCGCAGAGTTAGGCTTCCCCATTCCTTTGAGTAAATGGCTAGTAGAGGTGGGAATTTCAAGGCTAGAACAGGGATTATTTCCTTTAACTGTTTATCAGTTTCAGCCTCGATAACTATGTTGTTAGGATCCTGTAAGCATTTATGAGGACTTCTCTTAACGTTAAAACCCGTTACATATTCCTCCATGGATACTCACCATTACTCTTAAAATCTTTTTTCTTACTTATCAAATAGTTAAGAAAAAATAACATTTAAATAATTTTTCTTTTCATTCTGTAACATATATTGATTGCTGAAATGGAGAGAAAGGGAAAAAA
>JAOZFL010000035.1:665-4837 GCA_027491455.1 Thermoproteota archaeon
AAATTAAAAACCTAAACTTTTTACTGTTCAGGAGAAGCCTCCAAGCAACCCTTTTATACATTAAAAATAGATTTTTTAAGAGGTAAATAGCTCTTCTGAGTTCATCTTCTTTTAGAGGTGAGATTACCAATTAGTAGATGAGAAGATCAGTGTAAAGGTGTCTCTAAATAGGGCTCACTGTGAAAACCGGTTCACTGGCTTAGCTCAGTGGAATAGAAAACTTTTCTTCCAATTTTTCTCCTGAAGATTAAACCTTTGGAGACAAGGTTTGATAGATGTTTCCTCGCTGTCCTTTCATTTATCCCTAAGCTTTCAGCTATCATGGCTGAGGTGTTAACATTCTGCTTCACCAATTCATAAACTCTTTTTCCAAGTTCATTTAAGGTTTCTCTGAAGATTATGGCTTTAAATAAATTGTTTTCCTCTTGGAACACTGGTTCTTTCAACCCCTTTTTCAGGCATAATTCAACCATTTTATTTGTTCCTCTCCCCCATCTCTCGATGAATCCGTAGAGGAAGAAAACGTTTGCGATTTTAGGGTTTCTTAATATTGATGGGTGCTCCCCCTTCAATTTTTCTGGGGTTAGAGGAGGCATTAGTTTCCCTGGATTGGACACCTCTATTCTGTCATCGAAAACTTTGATGTATATTGGTGAGGGGGTTTCATAGTCTCTATGAACAACAGCGTTGGCAACAGCTTCTCTTAAAACCTCTATTGGAACCTCATATTTATCTACTCTTTTACCTCTTTCGTCAATGGCATGTTTAAAGGAAAGATTCTCCTTTAAAAACTCCAGTGTGTTCTCAACTTGCAATATTAAGTTTCCATGCATCTCTCTTTCCCTTATCAACCATTCTTAAATCTTCCACATTTAATGAGGGTGTAGGGAAAATGAATTTGGGGGTTGGAAAGGAAACACAGAGCAGCTGCATTTACCGGTTTGTTTTCCCTGATCAATCCAAGCCTCTTTAAAAAATCTTTTTTCGTTAAATAAGCCAAGTTAATTTTTCTTGAGATTCTTACTGTTGAAATGAAACTCTTTATTGCTGTTTCTTCGAAGTCTTCTAGGTTTATGTCAATTGCCCTTTCCTCGAAGGAGATGAGTCCTTTGAACTTCTCAACGATTATTCTTTCCAGTTCATTCTTAGTAAGTCTTTGATTTGTTTTTCCAATTCTCTTGAAGGCAACTCCTTTAAGGAAGTAAGGTTTGTTCAAGCCTTCAGAAACCTTTATAACCAATAATTTTTTCCCTTCTAGCTCTGTTGTTTCAATCTGTGGAATTATTATTGGTTCAATTGAAAACTTTATTTTGTTTATTAAATCCTCAACTGTTCCTTTTCCAATGTCAACACCTAGAATTTGTCCATCATCGCCTACACCAACTAAAATGATTCCTCCTTTAGAGTTAATGAAGGAGCAAATGGTTTCAAGTATTTCCCTTTCCTCTCTTAAACTTTTTTTAAATTCAATGGTGCTGCTTTCCCCTTTCTTAATAACTTCGTATATGTTTTTCATGATGATTGAAACATGTACATTTACATTTATAAATTATTCCGGTATTTTCCGGAAAATACCGGTTTCATACCTGAAAGTTAAATCATCAAATGGAGATTGGAAGAGAAAAATTAAAGTTCACCCCCAAAAAAAGGTTACTGTGAATTGAGAAAACATTTAGAAGATGAGAAAATCAAACATATTCATCATGTTTTTTGGACCCTTCGCCGGGACGAGGCCGTATTACACCTATGATTATTGATCAGATTGTTATGCACCAACTAAGTGTAACATGTCTACTTTCTGAGGAAGGTATTGCAGAGCTATTATAGGCTGAGTAAGCCAAAAAACAGGTATCTGTAATGTGTTTCATCTACTGGCGTAAAGGGGTTTTAATGATCGGGTCTATTATTAGAGTTATTATTCCTGGTAATCAAAGGAAAAGAAATCCCTACATTTACTCTGTCGCTCACTACTTTCCACATGATCTCGTATTACAAAGGATACTCTATATAGGCAATGCAAAACTCTTCTTAAACTCTTTACATTGTTCTTCCTTTTCATGAATTAATGTTTTCCTTTATGTGGAATTCTGTGAATAGCAACATAAGATTTAAATATTTCAATTTTTCACTATATTATTACAGTGAAATTTTTATGGATTTTGATAAAAGCTTAAACACTAAGATTCAAAGGTTAAGACGATTGGTCAGGGCTCTTCACTGCCCTACACGTTGGTTGATAATTGATTTTATAGGTGACGGAGCTAGAAGTACAAAGGAAATATATAAGCATTTGCTTGAGAAGGGAGAGGAGATTTCTCCTTCTGGGCTTTATTACCATCTTTCAGAGTTGAGAGATGCTGGAATAATAGATGTAGCTGAGTACAGGGAGGAGGGGGGAGGAGCCCCCCACAAGGTTTGGAAGCTGAAAACAAAGAAAATAGTGATAAATTTGCTGGGTGAAGGGAGTGTGTGAATTTGGGTGGTGTAAATTTAGACATGGGTTTTATGGATGCAAAAGCTTTTTCACCTTTCAATTCAGGAATTTACACTTTATTCGCTCCAACATAGATGATTTAGATGAATATTTAGAGCTGCTTGAACTAGAACTTGAAAAGGTTAAGGAAGAGGTTAGGAAATTAATGGTTAGAGAGGAGTAGAATGGTTATTGAAGCGGTGGAAGCTGAGAATTTAACTAAGAGTTTCAATGGGGTTCTAGCAGTTGACCACATTAGCTTTAGAGTGCGGAGAGGAGAGATTTTCGGTTTCCTTGGACCAAATGGAGCAGGGAAAACAACAACTGTTAGGATGCTAACAGGTATTCTGAAACCTGATGAAGGCTCAGCTTACATAATGGGTTTGGATATTGAGAAAAATGTTTTGGAGGCGAAGCAAATAATGGGTGTTGTACCTGAAACCTCGAATGCCTACGTTGACCTTTCAGCATGGGATAACTTGATACTTATAGCTGAACTTTATGATGTACCTAAAGACATTAGAGAGGAGAGAAGTGTTGAACTCCTGAAAAAATTCGGTTTATATGAAAGAAGGAAGCAACTTGTCAAGGGGTTTTCTAAGGGGATGAAACAGAGACTTATGCTTTGCATGGCGCTGATAAATAACCCTGAGATTCTGTTCTTGGATGAACCTACATCTGGTCTAGATGTTCAAAGCACTAGGCTGATAAGAGAAACTATCCGTGAATTAAACAAAGGTGGAGTAACTGTTTTCCTTTCAACCCACAACATGGAGGAGGCAGATAAACTTTGTGAAAAGGTCGCTGTGATTAGCCATGGAAGAATAGCTGTCATAGACAGCCCTGAAAACCTTAAAAAGGAAATAAAGGGGTTAAACTCTGTTTCAATCAGCTTTAACAGGGAAATAGACTTTGGAGACATGTCTAGATTTGTTCAAGCTGTTAAAATTGAAAAAATGGGGGATAAACTATATATTTACACTGAAGACCTCGATGAAACAATTTACACCCTGATTAAATATGCTAGGAAGAAGAACCTGAAAATTGAATCTTTAACCTCTCTTTCACCAAGTTTAGAAGATGTTTTCATAAGGCTAACTGAGGGATATGGAGCTTAGTAGAAATGTTTAAACAATTCCTAGGTCAAATCAAGAGATCATTTATCATTGTGAAGAAGGATGTACGCATCTATTATTTGAAGGGGCCTGTCGTTATTTTCGGCTTGGTTTTCCCACTATTCCTTTTCCTTGCATACTACATAGGTAGAAACATTTCTTTACAGGGACTTGCACCTGGGCTTTTAAGCATGACTCTGTTTTTTGCTTCGACAGCTGTAACACCTCCTATAATTCCATGGGAGTCAAGGTCAAAAACACTTGAGAGACTTGTTTCAACACCTCTTTCTCTGTGGGCAATGATACTAGGTGATATTGTAGCTTCGTCTATTTTCGGTTTTCTCATCTCAATTATCCCGGTTTTAATCGCTTTATGGCTTGGCGTTAAAGCTTTAAACTTATTGTTTCTACTTGTATCAATGGTTCTGGCTTCACTTTGCTTCTCTTCTCTTGGTCTATTGCTCTCGGCTTATCCGCCAACCGATGTACCGGCGACCACGCTGATGCTTTCATCACTTATTAAGTTTCCATTAATATTTGTCAGTGGAGTATTTATTCCAGTAGAGGAAATGCCTGCATGGGGG
>JAOZFL010000021.1 GCA_027491455.1 Thermoproteota archaeon
GCGATTCATCCCCCCAACTAAAGTAGAGGGTTTCCTCGCGGTGATTTCGTAGAAATTTCAGGCTTCCTGAACCGCAATTATCTTGCTTCTTTTAACGGGGATTAAGAGTAAAGATGTTGGAATCATCCCTAAAGCAGCAATTGTAAGGTTTACTTCATAACCTACCATGTGAATGAAGAATCCTGAAAAGAGCCCTCCAATGCTGAAACCTAAGTAAATCGATGAAGAATATAACGCAAGCATAGTTGCCCTAAGCGATGACACAATTAGTTCTCCTCCAATTGATAAGCCATTTCCCATGACAAAGCCTCTGCCGATACCGTAAAGAAATGCTGTGATGAGAGCTATGGAAATATCCCCGTTATTGAGAAGCAGTAATAAACAAGATGCAGCATAGACCACAACCGTCAGCTTCCAAGCTTTCCAAGGGTTTAGGTGGAAAACTATAGCTACGCTTAAAAATGATCCAAAAAGGTTCCCTAAACTTGCAAGACATGAAGCAAGCCCAGCGTACTCAATGGATATACCCAAGAAACTACTAAGTAGGGGACCATACATCCAAACACCTATTCCTAACGGGATCCAGTTTGCAATGAAGAAAGCCATGGCTAGGTATGGACAGATCCATCTGAAAACCTTTTTCAGTGCACGCATCGAGTTTCTCAGCCCCCCAGGCGGTCGAGGTTCATGTATAAATAATCCAGCAGCTGCCATGGAAACAGCGGAGAGAAATAATGTGGAGAAGACAAGTTCCCATCCATAAGTATAAGCGACATGTCCAGCAAGAACACTGAAGAGAACTCCTCCTACCCCCCTCATTGCCCAGGAAAGCCCCCACATCGGTCCTCTTCTTTCTTTGGAAACCAAGCCGAGCACATAGGCATCTAGGCAAGAGTCTATAAATGAAAAGCAAACCACGGCCAGCAGCATCATGAAACTAAACGGAATTATGCTTCTCACTTTTGGCAAGAAATACCAGACTACACTCTGACTAAGCGAGAATAACATAACAAGATGCTTCTTACTCCCAAATCTTCTCTCAGAAAGGAAGTCCACAGCTAATCCGAATAGAACCTTGAGGTAGTAGGGAAGCATTACAAAGAAAATAACTAGGCTAAGCGTTGTAACCGAGACTTGTAGCACCTTATTAATGTAAATTGTAGCGAAGAATATCAAGAAAGTAAATATTACTCCTTGTATTGTGAAAAGAAAAGCGGCGACTATAGCAGTTTTACTTTGCATTTTAGACACTATTTAAAATTAACAACCTCTTTTATGTTTCTGAAAGGACAATAAGCTTATAAAACATAGAAGTATTTATTGTTAATCTCCAAAAAGGAGGAGATGTTGGAATTGAGAAGAAACATAGAATCCATTTACAGCGAGGTTGAAGAGGTAGTGGGTTCTTCATTCGTTTCTAGAGAGGAACACGTCCTTTACGTGTACTCCTATGACATGACAATTGAACCTCCTCATATGCCAGATCTTGTGGTTATGCCCCGAACCGTTAAAGAAATCCAAGAAATATTAAGGATAGCTAACAAGTACAAGATCCCAGTAGTCCCCTTTGTTTGTGGAACAAATGTTGGGGGATTGACAATCCCGGTTAAAGGAGGCATAATTTTAGACCTCAAAAGAATGGACAGGGTCATCGAAGTAAATGAAGAAGACATGTATGCTGTTATAGAACCTGGTGTAACTTTTGGGCAGTTAAAAAGGCTCTTTAACACAAAATACAGGAATTTACGGTATTCATGGCCTTACAGCCCGCCTTTTGCCTCAGTGGTTGCAAATGCATTGCTCCAGGGATTAGCTTCGATGTCCCTTAAATATGGTTCAAACGCAGATATGCTTAATGGACTTGAAGTCGTGTTACCAACTGGAGAACTTGTACGTGTGGGTTCATGTTCCGTTTCCCCTTACTGGTTTGGAAGACATCCCCTTCCAGATCTAGCTGGTCTTTTCATTGGGTGGCAGGGAACAACTGGAATTGTCACGAAGGCTGGAATCCAGTTGTGGCCTAAACCGGATTTTAGAGATTTACTCATAGCTGTTATTCCAGACCCTAACATGGTAGCTAAACCAGCCATAGAAATAGTGAGGAAGAACATAGCTGAAGATATCGTTGTCTCAAGCTGGGCGCTTTCAAAGGCTAGGGTGACAAAGTATCCCATTCAACGTGAGGAGGGAGTTGAAGCTTACCTACAAGTTGTAATCTCCGGTAGCTCCAGGAAGGAGTTCGAGGGAAAATGGGGGACAGCTAGTAAAATAATCAGACAATATAACCTAAAACCTGTGGAACTTCCAGAAAAGGAGATACAAATAAGACTTAACCTTCCATCAAACGTCATTTTAGGATGGATAGATCATAGAGCTGGTGGAGGTTTAACATGGGTTGGATCATATGTTCCTATGTCAAGGTGGGTTGAGGGATACAGAAAGGGTACTCAAATTATGGAGAGATACGGCTTTTCCCCCATGATATTCATGAGAGCTATGAGAGAAGGACATTATGGAGTGTTAAGATATCTCGTTCCGTTTAATAAGGGTTCAGCTAAAGAGAAGGATAAGGTGAAAGACATGTGTAGGGAACTTTGCAAACTGGTACTTGATATAGGGGGGATACCCTATAAGCCCCCGATATGGATGGCTGAAATGATACAGCAAAGAATGGACAGGGGTTGTCTGGAACTTATGAAGAAAATAAAGAAACTGCTTGACCCAAATGGAGTAATGAATCCGGGAAGGCTTTGTCTGAAGTGATGGAAATGCCACTTAGCGAAGTTGCTGAATGGTTGCATCGCTGCGCAAGATGTGGAAACTGCAAAACCGTTTATGGAATATTTAAACCTTCATGCCCCTCAGGGGAAGAGTTTAAACTGGAAGCTTTCTATCCAAGCGGAAGGATATGGATTGCCAGGGGGATATACACTGGGAAAGTTAGACCCTCAAGGCAGCTGATTAAATCCATATACACATGTACAACATGTGCAAGCTGCACTGTTCAGTGTGTCTTAGATTTACATGAACACATCGTGGATATAATTGAAGCTCTAAGGGAAGAACTTGTGCGCATGGGAGTAGGGCCAACAGACCCTCAAGCAAGACTTGCTAAGTACATAAAGATGGAGAGAAATCCCTACCTTGAGCCGCACAGCAAGCGAATGGAACTGCTTAGAAGACTTAACGTTTACGAAAAGAGGAAAGCCGACATAGTCTATTTTGTTGGATGCACAGCTGCTTATATAAGAAAGGAGGTTGCAGAGGCAACTGTTAGAATACTTAAAGAATGCGGTGTAGAGTTTTCAACTCTGAAAGAGGATGAATGGTGCTGTGGTTCGCCTCTTCTACGTATAGGACAAGTTGATCTTGCAAAAGAGATAGCTGACCATAATGCCGCAGCTATAGAGGAAAGCGGGGCAATAAGGGTTCTGACAAGCTGCGCTGGATGCTATAAAACTCTCAAAAAAGACTACCCAAAAATGGGCAGAACAGTCTCAGCTGAGGTAATTCATGTTACAGATTTGCTGGCAGAACTCATTGCCGAGGACAGACTTAAATTCTCAAGGGAAATAAAAGCAACTGTAACTTACCATGATCCCTGTCACCTTGGTAGACATATGGGACTCTATGAGTCTCCAAGACAGATACTTGAAGCGATTCCTGGATTGAAACTTGTAGAGATGGAGCGAAACATGGAGAATGCTTGGTGTTGCGGAGCTGGAGGAGGGGTTAAATCAACATGGGGTGGTTTCGCCCTTAACGTAGCAAAGCGCAGAATAGAAGAAGCAGAGAGAACAGGGGCAAACTTCATAGTTACCTCGTGTCCCTTTTGTAAAACAAACCTAAATGATGCCTACGAGAAGTTTGGCGGTCTACGCACGGTAGATGTTGTTGAACTTGTCCTCAAAGCTATCTAAAAATTTCCTCTTTCCCCTGATCAGACTTCTCAGGAGCTAAATATTTAAAAAAAGTTTTAAGTAGTGAAGCTGAGTGCCATGTAAAATTTAATGGTTTTTATTAAGAAACCCTAAAAGTAGAGATATAGATGTATAAGCTCAATGCTTCGAAGAATAGAGTTCATGTCCCTAAGAAAGATGCAAGCTATATCTTGGTTGTCTCTCATACAAGGCATGCTTAGCTTTCTGTCCCTCTGAAAGACTCACAGTACTTTGGAGTGACTGGTTGGAACAATGTCGCTTAACTCAATTGAATTTCTTCAATAGAAAGAAACCAGGCCTCGCACAGTTTTGCTACACATGTATTGATATATATTTGAATGGTTCCAGGTATACATAGCCTTAAACTTCAGATTCCCTAGAAAAGTATATACATATAAAAACCAGGATTAGCTGCTTTTTTATATAAACCTGTAGAAGCTTCTCTTTCCAATCAAGTTTCAGCTGACTCAGGGTCAAACTCATTTCCACGGAGCCCTTGCTACCCTGTTCATATCCAGTTGCTCTTTGTTTAATTTAAAATCCACATTAACTCCTCCACCATATTTATGTTCTTCAAAGTGCTTCGAAGTGGGAAGCAGCTTAGGCAACACGAAGTTAGAAAGGAAAAATTTTGTTTAGAGACGTTTCTAACCACTTATATTTTCATTAAGCCTATTAATAACAGTCTGAACGGTTGAGTATCTTTTAAACAATATTTCTCTGCCAAGCGACCTTGCTGTGGCTCTTCCCCTCTCATTAAGATACTTTACAGGTGACTTTCCGTTAACGCGGGCAAGCATGAGAGCACCAATGTGCATGACTACCTTCGCCTCCAAATCTTTGATACTGCTCCTTAAAGAACCTCTGTAAGCTCTCCAAAAAGCATGAACAGCTTCGAAGTATCTTTTCTTGATGTGACAATTAAAAATGGATTTAAGAAGAAGATGTGTCATGAGTAAGGCTGGATCAAAGCTTTGGTCTCCCCAATGGGCGCCCTCAAGGTCTATAAGTGTTATTCTGTTATTCTTTACGAATATGTTTTTGGGGTTGAAATCAGAGAGCATAAGAACATTTCGATTGTTCATCGAGAAGTTTGTTACATCCTCAATTTGCTCTTTTAAGTCTGGATGCACTGGCTTTATAGCTTTATAGTATGCATCTATTTTTCCCAGTGGATATCCACAAAACTGCTCTTTGATAGAGGAGTCATTAAATGTTTTATTCTGTATAATCGCCAAGTAAAACCCTGCTTTCTCAGCAACCTTGGGGTCTACTTTGCCTTTCATCAACGCATCCCTCCAAAGCACAGCCCCTCCAGATACACAGCTCATAATGATCACGTGGTTAACAGGATCCTCTAGTATTATTTTTGGAACAGCTCCCCTTGGCAATATGGTAGAGAGGAAACGTATGCATTTTGCCTCAACGTGGCTTCGCCATAATGGAGCACTCCATTCAACTGAAACTTTCAATTTTGCTAGAGGCTGCTTCAAAACAAAGCATCTTCCATTTATAATTAATTTAAGAAGAGTACTTGAAACCCCACCGGATAGCGGATGAACAATTAAACTCTTCTCCTTACTTATTACGCCTCTCTGCAACAGGTATTCCCTTATATTATGCTTGTTTATTACAATCAATAACCAAACCCCCCCTACTTATTACACTCATTATAGTCAATAATCGAACCAGCTTAAGAGTTTAACCTATCTTTCTTGCTTTTAACGATGCATTAGAGAAAATAAAAGCCGCTCAGCAGCGTAAAGTTAATATGTTCACTCTTTTGCTCACAATAAATCGACATTAAACTTCCAAGTCAGCCTGCTTACGCTTTGTCTCTACAAATACTTTCCACTTGAGGAAGTTAATTTCCTTTTACCTTAAATATGCTCTAAAGATTTAGTAAGGATTCTTTTCATGGTTCCAATGAATTTTATGTGTCCTTTGAGGGGGGTTCCAGCAGTAACTCTGTAAAGGGAAAGATTTAAAAAGGTATTTGTGGAAGGGGTATAACACAAATATGTGTTGTGGAAGGATAGGGGTGTGGCATGTTGACTTGGAGGAGTCTTCGGGTTGATACAAGGCTTCCCCTTGTAGCATTAATCCTTTTGTCCCTACTGGTTGCAGGCTGTATAGGGCAGCCTCCAACACCAACACCAACACCTACACCAACAGCAACACCTACACCAACAGCAACACCAACACCTACACCTGTAACGGTTAAGATTGGGGTTCACATGCCTCTCACAGGTGGCTTAGCAAGGCATGGTGAGGGTGAACTTAGAGGCATTAAGCTTGCAGTGAAGCATTTCGAGGCAGATAATCCTAATATCAAAGTTGAGCTAATCGTCTACGATGATAAGAGTAAACCGGAGGAAGCTGCTGCTGTTGTTGAGAAACTTTGCACCCTAGACAAAGTTGTTTCAATTACAGGTGGCTATGGAAGCCACATAATCGGAGCAGCTTCAGAGGTAGCTGAGAGGTACAGCGTGCCTTACTTAACATCTGGGGGAATTTCCCCTAAACTTATTGGAAGAGGATTCAGATACTTCTTTCGGATAACAACAGTTATGGGATATGCAAGGGCGCAAATTGGAACGATAACTGATGTCTTTAAAGATGTAAAGAAAATAGCGATTCTGTACGCAAATAAGGTGGCAACCACTGATCTAGCTGAAATAGCTAAACCATTGGCTGAGGAGAAAGGTCTTAAGGTAGTTACATATGAAATGTTTGAGCATGGAGCAGCAGACCTTAAACCCTTGATCAGTAAAGCTATAGATGCTGGAGCAGAGGTTTTAGTGGTTGACGGTTACTTCACAGACTATGTGACTTCAATAAGAGACAGTAAAACACTGGATGCGCCCTTCAGAGCTTACATCGGGTGCTGGGGGGTGGGTGCAGCTGAGTTCATCGAAACACTAAAGGAACTTAGCGAATATGTTTATGGAACTGCTCCCTGGGTGTATGGATCCGCCCCTAAGGAAGCTAAAAAGGTAGAGAAGAGATTCCACGACGACTTTGTTTCGGAATATGGTAAAGAACCGGATTACTTGGGAATGCTAGGATATGTTCAAACTAAGATTTTACTGGAAGCTGTTAGGAAGGTTGTAGGAGCCGGAAAAACCGTTACAAGTGAAAACGTGATGAGTGAACTTAGAAAAACAGATACGGTTACCCCTATAGGCAGAGTAAAGTTTGATGAACGTGGGGAGACATTGTATTACACTACAGGCCTTTTCCAGATCCAGCGTGGTAAATGGATTATTGTGTATCCGCCTGAAATGGCTACAGGAAAAGCTGTGTACCCTGCTACACCTTGGAAACCCCCTTAACCCCTCTTTTTCTTTTTTTAATGGTGTGAAAAGTGCTCTGGGAAAGTCTACTCTCATCCATTGTATATGGAATTTTAGTTGGGGGGGTTTATGCATTAATAAGCATGGGTTTAGCCTTGATCTGGGGGGTAATGGACGTAATAAATCTCTCTCATGGGGAATTGGTTTTGTTAGGGGGGTATGTAGCTTATTGGCTTTTTGTATTAGAAGACCTGAACCCTCTTCTATCCTTGCCGCTAGCTGCATTAGTGGTTGGAAGTATAGGGTTAATCATGGAAAAATTTTTTGTGTCCAAAATTAAAGAGGCACCAGCATTAAATACGTTCCTGTTAACCTACGGAATAGGGATTTTTATAGCTAATGCCATACTGCAGATTTGGACAGCAGATTATAGAAGAGTAAATGTTTCTTTTTTCCTAGAAACCGTGTCTCTAGGTCCAATTAGGGTTAGCAGGGGAGATGTACTTACCTTTTCACTGTCATTTGGGTTAATAATGTTTACACATATAATCCTCACCAAGACATATTTAGGGAAAGCTATCAGAGCCTTAACAGAAGATAGAATAGCAGCTCAGTTAATGGGTATAAATGACAAACAGGTAGATATTATTGCTTTTGTCATGGGCTCGATGCTGGCGGGAGCGGCTGGTTCACTTTTCGTTTCACTTTACTATGTTTATCCTGCCCTTGGTGGGTGGATAACAGCTAAGGCTTTTATAATAGTGGTTCTTTCAGGTGTAGGCTCCATGTCTGGGACTATATTAGGAGGGGTCATGCTTGGAGTAGCTGAATCCATAGCTACAACCCTTATATCAGCCTCTTATAGGGAACTCATAGGGTTTGTAATCTTCATAATAACTCTTTTAATTAAGCCTTCAGGGTTATTGGGTAGGTCTTCTCATTAGGTGATACATTTGGGCATTTTTAAAGGGAAAATAAGTAGCTTTGAATTGAAAACATTTATTTTAGTTGTTGCATTAGCTTATATGCTTCCGTTCATGGTGGGGTTTTCAGCCTACATACTTCATGTCCTTAACCTTGCACTTATAATTTCAGTTCTTTCCCTTAGCTGGAGCATACTTGTTTCATGTGGTCAAATCTCCTTCGGACATGCAGCGTTCTTCGGCAGTGGAGCCTATGTTTCAGCTCTCCTGGCAATAGATTACGGGGTTCCTCCCCCTGTTTCCATCCTGATAAGTGGTGTATTTGGGGCCTTAATGGGGGCTGGAATAGGGGGTCTGTGTTTTAGGCTTGGAAAACTCACAGGGCCATATTTTGCCCTCTCAATGCTGGCCTTCGCGGAGATATGTAGAATTATAGTTATTAACCTTGGCCCTCTAACACGTGGCCCTTTAGGGATCTATGATATCCCTCCCTTTCTTCCAGTTTTCAAATTTTGGGGTTTAACCTTGGATCTTTACAGGGATAAAGTGCCAAACTACTATTTATTGTTGGCAGTGCTACTATTTACGTTTTTGGTGGTGAGAAAGGTAAGGAACTCCAGGATAGGATTTGCCTTCAAATGTATTTCTCAAGATGAAGACGCAGCTGAAACAGTGGGTGTTGACACCTTTAGATATAAGCTCATAGCTATAACAGTTAGTGGTTTATTTGCAGCTGTTTCCGGAGCATTTTACGCCCACTACACGCATTACATGGAGCCAAGTCATGCTTACAGTGTCTCCTGGACCTTACTCCCAGTGGTATCATCTTTGTTTGGCGGCATTAACCTTCTTTCAGGTCCCATCTTTGGTTGTTTAATTATATGGTGCACCGATGAATTTCTGTTCACCGAGCTCTTAACTAGAGGACATGAACTCCTTCTCGGGGCACTTTTAGTCATTATAGTTATTTATATGCCTGACGGGTTCATGATTAAAGTGAAAGAACTCTTAACAAGTATATCAAAAGGAGGGAAAGCCGAAGCCGTCACAGAAAACGTTTTACCACGAGGTGAGGAGGAACTTTGTTAGAGGGGAGAAACATCAGTAAATACTTTGGTGGTTTAGCTGCGCTGAAAAACGTCTATTTTAAGGTGACTAAAGGCGTGATTAAAGGGTTAATTGGACCCAACGGAGCCGGAAAAACAACCCTTTTTAATGTTATTATGGGAGTTTATAAACCTGATTCAGGGGTTATAAAATTTAAAGGTGAAAATATAATAGGTCTAAAAACCAATCAGATCTGTAAAAGAGGAATAGGTAGAACATTTCAGATAGTTAAACCGTTCAAAGATTTATCTGTTTGGGACAATGTAACAATGGGTGTTCTCTTTGGAAGAAGAAACCCTCCAGGCGTTAAGGAAGCAAGGGATGAAGCTCTAATGATACTTGATTTCATGGGTTTAAAGGGTAAAAGAGAAGTTTTAGCTAAAAACCTCACGTTAGCAGACAAGAAAAGCTTGGAGATAGCTAGGGCTTTAGCCACTAAACCTGAGATTTTGCTCTTAGATGAAGTTGTAGCTGGTTTAAACCCTACAGAAACAATTAACATGATAAAAAGAATAAAGAGAATTCGCGACGAGCTTGGTATAACTATCCTTATCGTTGAACACGTAATGAGGGCGGTTATGGAGATTTCGGATGAGATAATGGTTCTTCACCACGGCGAAAAAATCGCTGAGGGAGAACCTTGTGAAATCACTAGGGACGAAAGAGTCATAGAAGCTTACTTAGGAGAGAAATACATTTTTTAGGGTGAGTTAGTTGCTGAAAGTCAAGAAAATAAATGTTGGGTATGGTGACCTTCAAGTTCTCTGGGAAACATCTTTCACTGTTAAAAGAGGTGAAATTTTCGCCCTAGTCGGTTCAAATGGTGCAGGTAAGACAACTACATTAAAAACAATTTCAGGTCTTCTTAAACCGTTCTCTGGCTTAATAAAGTTTTTAGATAAAAATATACATGGTCTCCACCCATATAAAATCGTAGAAGAAGGAATTATCCATGTTCCTGAAGGTAGAAGGCTCTTCCCAGGGATGACGGTGCTTGAAAACCTTGAGCTAGGAGCCTACACAAAAAAAGCAAGAGTAAAAAGGAGAGATAGCTTAGAAAATGTGTTTAACCTTTTCCCTATTTTAAGGGAAAGGAAAAATCAGCTGGCTGGAACTTTAAGTGGAGGAGAGCAGCAGATGTTAGCAATTGCTAGAGGGTTGATGGGAGCACCTAGGATATTAATGATGGATGAACCCTCTCTTGGCTTGGCTCCAAAGATTGTTTTAAAGATTTTCGATGCAATTAAGGAAATAAATGAAAATGGTGTAACCATACTGCTTGTTGAACAAAATGTCTATCACGCACTGAAAATAGCTGAGAGAGCAGCAGTGCTTGAGAGTGGAAGGGTTGTTCTTGAAGGTAGAGGAGAGGAACTTCTAGGAGATGAACACGTAAAAAAGTCGTATCTAGGGAGATGAATCAAGACTCTTTAATCACTAGATTTGAAGAAGCCATGAAGCATTTTTGTGGTTAAATAGTGCTTTCATATTCAAATAAAAACATTTAGTGTAATCATTTGGGTAACTGCAGAATTAGCTTTCTTCAAAAGAATCTAGCTACTCAAGTAGCAATACAACTCCAACTTTACCTTCATTTTGCATCAGGTAGAAAAATTTTCCGAGAAGCCCCAATTAGCTTGTATTCACTTGGGCATAAACTTACTATAACCACCTAAAATTATTTATTTAACCGCAACCCTCTTCCTTCAGATACTTCGACAGCTAAGTCTATATAGCAACTCCCTATGTCTACTTCGTTTAGCTGTTCAACGTTTGGATATTCTTGGACAACATTTGACTCTAAGAAATAAATTGGGATGGAAGTATCACTGATAACTTCATCCACTATTTCAACGGCTTTGACGCATAATTCGTCGTTGATATAGGGTCTAACTGCGTGTTTGAACTGAGACCAGTGGTTTATTTTCCTGT
>JAOZFL010000066.1 GCA_027491455.1 Thermoproteota archaeon
TGTATCCATAGTTTCCCTTTCAAGATAACCTGTCTCTCAAAGCATACCTTTGCCCTTAACAGTTGATCCGCAGAGAAATAATTAGATTTTATCCTTCATTTATTTAAAAAAAGGCTTATATCTCTCTCCAAGCAACTTGTATTTTCAAAAAGAGTTTAAGACCCTTATAAAAATATTTAAGGTAAATAAAACATATACATTTTTAAAACTAAATGAAATACATTTCCCTGAGTAAAGTTGGATAAGGCGAAGGTTTTGAAATTGATCAAAGCAAATGTCTTGGGTATTTCACTTCTCCTGGCTGCGCTACTGCTGGCTGGCTGTATAGGGCAGCCACCTGCTACACCTACACCAACAGCGACACCGACACCCACTGCAACACCTACACCTACAGCAACACCGACACCGAAGCCTGGAACCATAGTTATTGGTGGCACACTGTCACTGAAGGGTAAATATGAACGTGAAGGCAGGTTTGCCCTTTGGGGTGTAAAGGCAGCGGTTAAGTGGATTAATGAACATGGCGGCTTAAAAGTGGGCGGTAAGGTTTATACCTTAGATTATAAATACTATGATGATGAAAGTAGCTCTGAAAGGGTTCCTGAGTTATATAGCAAGTTAATCGAAAAGGACAAAGTTAATTTCCTGTTGGCACCTTACTCATCAATGTTAACTAAAGCAGCTGCACCCGTTGCTGAAGCTCATGGAGTGGTTATGGTCAGCCATGGAGGGGCTAGCGACTCTATATATGAGCAGGGGTATAAATACTTTGTTGGAGCACTAAGCCCTGCAACATATTATCTAAGATCTGTAGTTGAGATGCTTGCGACCATGAATGACCCTGACATCAAGATTGCTTTGATATATGAAAACACACCCTTCCCAGCCTCTGTTATCAAGGGAGCTAAGGAGGCTGCAACAAAGAAGGGGCTAAGCATAGTTTATGAATTTAGATATGAAAAAGGCGTCACCGAGTTTGGATCACCGATTTCTGAGGCAATGGCAGCTGGTGCCAATGTCTTAATGGGAGGCGGGCATTTCGCAGATAGTACAGCGTTAGCACGCCAGGCATGGGAGCTTGGATGGAAACTTAAAGCAGTAGCTGTTTTAGTGGCGCCTACCTTACCGCAATTCTACGATGAACTAAAGAATGCAGCTAATGGTGTTATGGCCCCAGCACAGTGGGAAATAGGGGTAAAGTACTCACCTGACGCCGCGAAAAAAGCAGGGCTTGAGTGGTATGGACTAACAAATGAGGAGTATATACCCATGGTTGAAGACATCTCAGGTGGTACAAAGCCTGACTACCATGCCACTGAGGCAACAGCTGCAATTTTATTCCTGTGTAAGGCAATTGAAACCTCTGGCAGCTTAGATCAAGACACAGTTAGAGCAGCATTTAATAAGCTTCGCATCATGACTTTATTTGGTCCTCAATGGATTGATCCAACTACTGGGAAATGCATTGGACACCCCATGGTTGTCATGCAATGGCAAAATGGAAAGAAAGAGCTGATATGGCCTGAAAGTGCAGCTACCTCTAAGCCTGTGTATCCAGCACCTAATTGGTGGCAAAGATGAATATTTTTCAATATACATCCACCTTCCCCTTCTAATTTTTTTAAGGGGGATCTTGTATGGGCTTATCAACCGTTGTAATCAGCGTTGTACATGGAGTTTTATGGGGGATCATTCTGGGTGCAGCTTCAACAGGATTAACGTTGCTATGGGGTGTCATGAAGGTTGTAAATGTCGCTCACGGAGAAATACTGCTTATAGGTTCTTACTTAATCGTGATACTATACGCTTTCCTCGGTTTATCTCCATATATTGGTCTCTTAGCATCGTTGGCGCTTGGTTTAATCACAGGACTAGCTATATACTGGGGAATGCTGCACAAATTAGTGGGTAAGGTAGAGAAGGTGACTCTTAAAATCGAGATGTCCACCTTGTTAATAATGTTTGCGTTGTCAGTAGCGCTTAGTAATAGCTACTATCATTTTATTGGATCTGAACCTAAAGGCTTAGGTCTTTGGCATTTTGGACTTAAGTCAAGTATCGACATCGGGTCAGTGGTTGTAAGGACAAACTCTATTTTAGCGGCTATTGTAGCAGTAATTATTGTAGCTGCGTTACACCTTCTCTTAACGAGGACAACACTGGGTAAATCTATAAGAGCTGTTATGCAGGATGCACAAGCCGCCTCCTTGGTAGGCATTAATCCTGTAAGAATAAAAATGCTGACAACTATGATAGCTATTGGTGTAACCACATTATCAGGGTTTTTAATTGTTTTACATGAGACTGCTATAATCCCTGGAACCGCGCTTATATACACACCACTTGCCTTTGTAATAGTTGTGTTAGGGGGATTGGGTAATGTACTAGGGTCCTTTATTGGTGGAATAATCATCGGTTTAATATATGGTCTATCTAAAGCTATCATAGCTTTAACCTTTAATCCCCTAGCAAGCGCTCCACTAGCTCTTTCAACGGCGTTCATAGTTCTAATACTCGTCCTATTATTCAAACCTGAGGGGTTATTTGGTAGGTGAAGTGTTTTGGGTTCAGCCAAGGGAACAGTGAAGAGTTACATAGGGAAACCTACACCCATACTGATATTGGCCTTAACAATCACAGTGGTTTTTGCAAGGATTTTTAACGTTGCAACCCTTGATACATTGGTGATATTCACGTACTTTATCACAATAGCTGCTTCGTTAAATATCATTATGGGTTTTGCAGGCTACGTTAGTTTTGGGCAGTGTGTGTTCCTCGGAATAGGTGCATATATCTATGCATTAAGCATATACTATGTACCGTGGATGAATACTTTGCAAAAGATTGGAGGAGAGGGAATAATCATCGTGGGTTTATTTGCTTCTTCAATAGCTGCCTTAGTAGCCGCGGTTGTGGGTGCCGTAGTGCTTAGGTTGAGAGGAGCTTTCTTTGCCATAGCTACGATAGGTTTAGATTTCGCGGCGATGTACATTGTGATGGGGATTGTGCCATTTATTAACCCGGAACAGTTTTATGGTGCACAAGTAATTTTACCGAGCCACTGCTTAGTGGATAAATCTGCAACTTTCACTGCAATGCTCATTACAATGATCACGGTGCTAGTTACAAATTACCTAATTAAAAGGTCGAAGTTCGGTATGGGCCTTGTCTCTATTAGAGAGGATGAAGACGCAGCAGAAGTGATGGGTGTACCAACAGCTAGATATAAGACACTTGCATATACTGTAAGTGCATTATTTACAGCGTTGGCTGGAGCAATATTTTACTTGAACGGTGGTGGAGTGTATAGTGAAGCATTTGATTTAGCTCACACAGTGGACATGATCGTCATGATTGTTATAGGTGGTTTGGGAACAGTGTTGGGGCCTCTAATCGGGGGAGTGATATATTATTGGCTGTACGATACATTGTTGATACATTATCCAGGTGTAAACCTGATAATCCTGGGAATCATCGTCGCATTGATTATTTTATTTGCTCCAGAAGGTGTGGTAGGGATACTTAGAAAATACGAGGTTAGAGGAGTCAGGTTAAGAGAAATTTTAGAGTGACTAGGAGGTTGAGGATGTGTCCAAAGCTACATTATTGAGTGTTAAGAGCATAACCAAGAAATTTGGGGGATTAGTAGCCTTAAACAATGTAAACATCACAGTATATGAAGGAGAAATACTTGGCCTCATAGGACCGAATGGGGCGGGGAAAACAACTCTGTTCAATGTTATATCAGGGGTCTATAAGCCTGAAGGGGGAAGGGTTTTCTTCGATAGCGTAGATATTACAAGGAAACCCCCCCATCAAATAACTCGTATGGGTATCGCGAGGACCCATCAAATCGTTAAACCATTCAATGAAATGACAGTATTGGAAAACACGATGATAGGGGCCTTATTCGGCAGATTAGCCAGTAGGATCACCATGGGTGAAGCAAGGAAGAAAGCACTGGAAACACTTGAATTTGTAGGTTTAATAGACAACGCTGATGCACCAGCTAGTAAATTAACACTGCATGAAAAGAAAACATTAGAGTTAGCTAGAGCTTTAGCTGCTGAACCAAAATTATTATTGCTGGACGAGGAACTAGCAGGGCTTAACCCAAAGGAAATTGAGGAAAGCCTAAATCTAATTAAACAGGCCAAGGATGAGAAAGAATTAACGATCATTATGGTTGAACATGTAATGCATGCCGTGATGAATATCGCGGAGAGAATAGTTGTTTTACATCACGGAGAGAAAATAGCGGAAGGCACACCCATGGAAATAGCTAACACACCTAGAGTTATAGAGGCTTACTTGGGTGAAAAAGAGCTAGCGCTTAAATTTGTTAAGAAACTAAAGCCACAGAAATGAGGTGAACTTTCATGGTTAAATATCCATTGGAGCTGAGTAATATAGATGCAGGTTACGGGGAGGCTCAAGCTTTATGGGGGGTAAGCCTCAAAGTTCGAGAGGGAGGAATAAATGTAATCTTAGGTAGTAATGGCGCCGGTAAAACCACTACACTAAGAGTTATTACAGGAATATTAAAGCCTTGGAGAGGGGATGTGAAGTTCCTTGGGGAAAACATCGTAAATGTCCCCACCCATAAAAGAGTCGACATGGGAGTAGGCATGGTCCCAGAGGGTAGAAGGCTGTGGCCTCAGCTAACAGTTTATGAGACACTTGAACTCGGCGCATATACAAAACATGCAAAGGAGAAATTTGAAAAAAACCTTGAACTGGTATACACATTATTCCCGGTTTTAAAGGAGAGATCTAAACAGCTGGCAGGCACATTAAGTGGTGGAGAAAGCCAGATGCTAGCCATTGCAAGGACTTTAATGAGCTCACCGAGGATTCTGCTCATGGATGAGCCAAGCCTAGGACTAGCTCCTAAACTGGTCATAGAGGTTTTTAAGGTGATTGAAAAACTAAAGAAAGAAACAGATCTAACCGTGCTTTTAGTAGAGCAAAATGTATACATGGCACTTCAAATAGCTGACTATGGATACGTCCTTGAACATGGAAGAATAGTGTTAGAGGGATCTAGAGAAGAACTGAAAGAAAGTGAAAGAATAAAGAAGGCGTATTTAGGCCTATAACTATTTTAAAGAGAAGATTCTTTTCAAGGAATTAGCACTCTTAAATCTGAAAAATGTTTAAAGTTATAAGTTAAGATAAAAATCTGTACATACCTTCTATTTTTATTGAGAAGGCAATTTTTCAGTGTTTCCTAAAACAAGGGCAACCCATTAACCAATGCATTAACAAAACTATTTTTCATGACTTCCTGAAACGGAGAAAATAGCTCTGAAACTTTTAGTCTTCACTTTTAAATTTAACAGTTTAACTTTGTTCCTTTATGTTCCTTTAAAGGAGAAATTCATGTAACAATTTAAAAACTTGAGAAGAAACATGGGTTTAGAGATATAGGAGGAGTTGTAAATGAAAAAACAAGAATATTTTTGGAGAACCTCCATAACTTGCATCGAATCCAACAAAATCCTGATAAGAGGTTACAGAATCGAGGACTTAATAGGGAACCTTTCATATGGTGAAACCTTATACTTGGTTTTTAAAGGGGAATTGCCTCGCCGTGAATGGAGAAAGATACTTGATGCTTTGTTAGTAGCTGGATGTGACCATGGCTTATACTGTCCATCTGTTACAGCTGCGAGATATGTTGCTTCAGGAGGTGTAGGTCTGCAAAACGCCATGGCAAGTGGAATAAACGCTCTAGGGAAATATCATGGTGGAGCCATTGAAGGAGCAATGAAACTTTTTTATGACATAGACGAAGAAACAAAAAATAAAGTAAAACTAGAGGAAACCATTCGTAGATTTGTCTTGAAGTATCTTGCCGAGAAAAAAAGGATTCCTGGTTTCGGACATGGGTTGCACACAGGGGGAGACCCTAGAATAAATAAGCTTTTCCAGGTGGCAGCGGAGTGTGGATTAAATGGAAGTTATATAAAAATAGCGAGACATGTGGAAAAGGTTTTATCTAATGTTAAAAGGAAACCCCTTCCGATTAACATTGACGGTGCAATGGCTGCAGTGGCATGTGAACTTGGATTCGACTGGAAGATGGGAAGAGCTATTTTCGCTTTGTCTAGGGGACTCGGCATAGCTGCACATTCATATGAGGAAATC
>JAOZFL010000084.1 GCA_027491455.1 Thermoproteota archaeon
CTGTGGCTTCCCTCATTGAACTTAACCTAGAGCTTACAGCTCTGACAGCTAAGTCTGCTTCGAGAACCATGGAAGTAGCAAGGGAAACTGGTCTCACCTTCTACGACGCGTTATATATCCAGTTAGCGGAGGAGAAAGGAGTTACTTTGATAACAGCGGACAGGAAACAGTTAGAAAAAGCTGAAAAACTGGTCACAGCAATCCACGTTAGAGAATATCCGGAGACTCGACAGTTCTAAATCTAATGGGATTACACAAGTTAAAAAATGCTGGAAGGGAGGAGCTAAACACTGGTCTTCCCTTTATGTTTTTTATCCCCTCCACTTTTTCAGATCTAGTAATGCTGTTTTCTCAAGTAGAAGTTTCTCCAGTCCTTTATTGACTTCCTTATCCGCTAGGTAGACGTATTTCTTTTCTCCCTCTGATAGTCCATGTTCCTCCATCACCATGTTTAAATCTGCAACTGGGAATTCCAAGTTTAGGTTTATTTTTCCATGGAAGTGTTTCCTGAGAATAGATAAAGCCTTCTTTATCTTTTTTTTCCTTTTAGAGACGAGCATTAAACCTATTAATCGATTCACCTTCTCATTTTTCTCTTTAGCCTTCTTTATTTGTTTTTCACCTGTTAGGTAACATATGAACTCCAATTCAAGAGTCCTAGATATGTTTCTTCCCTTCCTAAATGAATTCATGGCTTTATAAAGTGCATTTCTTAGCTGTCTCTCCGATACAACGAGGAAGGGATTAAAGAAGAAAATTTTCAGCCCTGGAACCATTTCTTCAATTGCACCTTTGATTTTTTCAAGTTCCCTGAAACCGAGGTTCATTGGACACTCCACTAAGCAGGTTTTAATTGATTGTGTGAACTTCAATTCTTTCACCCATTTAATCCTCTACTCCTTTGACACCAAGTAAAGACCCCCCCTACACCATGTAAAGTATTACTCGACACAATCCATGGAAAATGTTCAAAACATTTACATACCCCATTTGTTTACATTATAAAGTATTTCTTGACATATTGTAAAGTTTTGCTTTACTCGATGTCAATTTTTTATAGATATTTCCCCATTTTTTAGGGGTTTTTTGGTGGTGTTCTTAATTGCCGGTGGATGAGGCTTTTGCTTTAAGGGTTGATTGGAGGTGTTAAAAGTTTTCTTGGTATGTAGCTGTTCCATCTTCACCTACCAAACATCACATTTACCCATCAAATATTTAACAGTTCTGTTAGGCAACGTAGAGAAGATGGTAACTTGACAAAAGTTTGGTATGGAGTATCCTGTGCTTGTTTTATTCCTTCCAGCTTGGCTGAGGACCTTAGTGGTGAAGCTTCAATTTACCCCCGTAAAAATGCGAAATATCTTTTCACTTCAAGCATCATTTCCGGGGGTTATGGTTCGTATAACATTTCTCTTTTAATCTTATTAGATATTTGCCCTAGTTTCTTCATGTATTCTTCCAGTTTAGTCATTCTCGGAGAGTTAATTGAGGAATCAATTGGAATCACACAGATACTCCCCAAAGCCTCAGTTTGCATTATTCCTATTCGAATCTCCTGTTCTAATGCCTTTAGAAAGCTATATGCTGTTCGAGGCTTGTGATTTTGCAGGTGTTTAATAGCAAGGCTGATCGCTGCACAAATTGTTGGAATCGCATCCCCTATATTCCCCTTATTTGTTTGCCTATCTGTAATGTAAACGAATGTTGGAGATAATTTAGAAACCTTGGATTCCAGAGCCAGTAATTGCTGGACTATTTTATCAGATTTCTTCCCAAATAACCTGCCAAACATTCCTATTTTGATCTCTCATTTCCACTTACCAATTTTTTCATTTTTATATTTTACGGTCCCCCTTTAATCAGGGACTATGGTATATGGCCAAGGTGTACAATTTTCATGGAGCTTTATTAGGGGTTAAGGGAGATGAGATAATTGTCGACTTAACCTCTAAGCTTGAGAGGAAGGGGGAACTATATTCTACTTGCACTTTCTTTCTAAAGTAAGCTTTTTCGTTACAGATATCCAATAAAATCCTAAATTCCTTTGGTCTTTAAGGAGAGTTAAAGATATAGCCTCCTCTCCATGCAAAAACATGGGGCTTCCAACTTTTCCTTTAGGTACTCCTACATTGCCTTTGCTTCGGGGAGTGTTTCGCTGGAAACCATTGAGAGGCTCCTGCTTCAGCGGAGCAACTCACTATCATAAGGCAGCTTTTTCAGCCAACCTTAGGCAGGGAGTCACTCCCTCCACAGGCTTTTCAAGGGTGGCCCCTCTTCACATCTAGATGGGGGGATGAAAGGGGTGCTTTATAAGTCTATCAGCTCTCCTCCCTCCACCTTTCACAGGGAGACCTCCCACCGACAAAGTTATAAGTGACTCTTCATTGGAAACCTTGAATCTGGAAAAAAAGTCCTCACCCCTTCTAGGGTGTCTTCCTGAAACTTTGATCTTCTATGATAAAGGTGTATTCTATGGTCGGCAAGGTGTAAAAGTCAAGAATGGTAAAGGTACAGGTATGGTGAAGGTTATTTCTAGTATCCAGCTTTATGTTGACCTGTATAATTATCCGGCGTGAGGATTGGAAGCAACTGAACACGTATATAGGTACATTATAGAGAAAATGAGGTAAAGTGATGCTGGGTTGCTCAGCAGTTCTTGAATAGTTAGTTTTATATTGGTTCTCTTACAATTCTTGGTTAGGATGGAAAAACCGTGGATGTTTAGGGAAGCATGTAAGTTGCTGGGGATACACCTCACACATGCCCAATATGTGTTAAATAAGCTGAATAGGTCATCTTTAAATGTGGAAGGTGCGGTTTGAAGGCAGATGAACATTTTGGTTGGTGCTTAGAATACAGCTTTGAAGTTGTCCATGTGGGGTGCTTCACCGTTCCCCGAAAGCCGGTCATGACCTCCTACAAAAGCGAGGTGGGGCGGATAATAAAATGTTAATTATCCGAGAACGGTGAGCAACATGTATAGTAGAAGCTTGACAGAGGCCTCTCTTTCTGCACTTGTTGAATTATGCACAGCCCTAAAAATGTATAGGAAAGATTTTGTGTTGACTGGGGGATGGGCTCTCTACTTCCTCACCAGGGGTTATTTCAACCATTGTGGTTCAAGGGACATAGATTTAGTGCTTAAACCTTCAGTGATGATGAAATATGAGAGCATCAGGAAAATATTGGAGGAGGTAGGTTACATTCAAACAGGTAACCCTTTCAGATTCGAAAAGAAAGTCACTTCCCCATTCGATGGAAAGAGGCATCTTATAAACGTGGATTTCCTAACTGAGCCTGAAGCAGCGGGAAAAGCCTTGCCTCTCATAAAGGTGCAGGAGGACTTAACAGCTTGTTTGATTCCTGGAGCAAACATTGTTTTTAAATTTCAATATGAGGAGAGGATAAAGGGGAAATTACC
>JAOZFL010000020.1 GCA_027491455.1 Thermoproteota archaeon
CCTCCTCCTTTCCAAGCCAAAGCCAAAAAATCTGATCCCTCCCTTTTCTCAGGGATGTAAGGTGGATTAAACATAATCAAATCGAACTTCTCGTTTTCTTTCATGCATTTAAACATGTCTCCAAACCTGAAACCTATTTTACCCTCTACACCATTATATCTAGCGTTAATCTCCACACATCTCGCACTGAAAGGGTTTATGTCTGTTGCAACTACATTGAATGATTTCTTCGCTGCTAAAATTGCAAGGAAACCTGTCCCTGTACCTAAATCCAACGCTAATCTCTCATTTCCTCTTGGAATCCTTTGAATGTACCAGGCCAGGAGGAAGCTATCATCAGATGGAGCATAAACATTTGGACATAACCATATAACGCAGCCTTCAAACTTAATTTTCCCCTTGATCATCTCAGGTTCCTATTAAATTCTAATGATTACAGCTACACTTAGCACAGACCACTCAGTTTATTTCTCTCCCACATATCAGGTTTGACACTCTCCACGGCTGAAGCCGGGAGATTCTGGGTTTATCTGCAAAAGCTTCATTCTACCCAGTTTGGGCTGTGTCAAGGCAGCCCCTACCCTTGAGATATACCCAAGGGCTCTTTCAAAATATTTAATGTTCCATTATAGTCTGCGTTTAATTCTACTTTGCATTTGGAACAACAAATTTCCCGTTGCGCCTCAAACCTTGAGAACCACATAGGGAGCATAACTTGGATGTGTTAGCTTCATTGACTTTTATATTACACCCCCTTCCATATAGAAATAAACTATAAAAGGGGCATGATTCCCCCATTTTTTGAAAAAATTAAAATTAGGAGGTAAGGTGTTACTTTTTGCTAGGGGGAAAATTCCACCACATAGGAGTTGTTGAGGGAGAACTTCCTAATAGAGTGCTTTTACCTGGCTCTAGAGCCAGGGTAAAGTTGATAATGAGATATTTAAAGAGCGTTAAAACACTATCCGATGAAAGGCAACTTGTAGTGGTTGGAAGATATAAGGGTAAGAGGGTAGGAGTCATAGATACAGGTATGGGTCCAAGTTCTGCTGCAATTATCATAAGAGAAGTGATAGAGGCTGTTCAACCTTCGGATCGGATGTACCTGATTAGACCAGGTACATCTGGAAGCTTGCAGGACTGGGTTTCACCAGGGGATTTAGTGGTTTCAACTGGAGCTTTGGCTCAGGAAAACGTTTCATCTAAGATCATAGGGCCTAGATACCCGCTTTTCTGCGACCACGAAGTAATTTATGCATTAATCAGGGCTGCAGAACAAATGGGGTATGAATTGGGAGGAAATTTACATGTAGGGGTAACCCACACAAAGGATGCACTCTACGAGGTTGAGGACCCTCAGCTTTCAGCTTCTCCAACTTTGTTCAAGGAAAATTTAAGGTATTTAAACGAGGCAGGGGTCCTTTGCACTGAAATGGAGCTTTCAGTTCTAATTGCATTAGCGGCTAGGTACAATGCAAATTGGATGAAGGCTAAGCTTAAAAGGAGAGTTAAAGTTGGAGGTGTTTTCCTTGTATTGTCGCCGTTCAGTGGAGGGGTTGAGTTCAAGGAGGTTGAGGAGCATGACTTGGTTAAAGTGGCACTAGAAGGTATCACATCCCTTAAACCCGTATAATCTTTACAGCTGTTAAACATTCTTTAGGGGTCCAGGTCAATGGGAACTCTAAGCAGATTCAACTCTGCTTCCTTCACCGAAATTTTTCCCTAGTTTTTAGAGTTTCCAAGTGTTAAGGGTATAGATTAACTTTGTCATTTAGGTTTTATGTATCCCCACTTTTCCAGTGCTCTACTCAGCTCTTTGTGGTTAACAGCGTATTCCTTCAGTGAAATCCCCTTGGAAACCGCTTCAATTGCTTGTCTAACCGCTGCTGCCCCGCTTCTCACCCCATCTGGGTGGCCAAGTACACCTCCACCAACCTGTATAAGTACGTTTACCCCGAAAATCTTCATTACTTCAGGGATTAACCCTGGGTGGAGACCTCCTGAGCTTACAGGTAGAACAGGCTTTAATTTTTGCCAATTTTTGTTTAGAAGTTTTAAATCCATGTTTTCATTTATTTTCTCCTCTCTGAGGATTTTTATAAGGGCAGCTACATCTTTAAGTGGAGATTCAAGTTTTCCGACCACTGTTCCAACGTGCAACTGGTCTACACCCACTAGCCTTGCAGCCTCAGCTACAACTTTCATGGACATTCCATGCTTCGGATTCCTTGTGAAAGCTGCATGAAAAGCTCTGTGGGCATGTAGAATTAAGTTTAGTTCTTCGTTTCTCTCCCTAATAGTTTGTAGAGAGGCCCATCCGCAGGTGAGGATGTCAATCATTACGTATTCTCCTCCGAGATCCCTTACTGCTTCGGCTCTTTTAATCATTTCACCGGTTTCAGCTGATATGTTTGGCATGTAACACTTCCTTTCACCTGTTTCACCTTCTGCTTTTTCCCTCATCCTCAGTGTTTTTTCAACTCTTTCCTTAAACCTGTTGAATCTCTGGGAAGTAAGGTTTTCATCGTCTTTCACTATGTCCACTCCTCCAACCCATATTTCATAGGCTGCCCAGCTGTGTTCATCAGGTGTCATCCCAACTTTTGGTTTAGGCACAGTCGCCGTTAAAGGCCTGTTCTTCACCTTTAAAGTCTCTCTAACTCCATTTATTCCATGCTTAGGCCCCTTAAATGTTTCAACAATTTTAGGTGGCCAGTAAACATCTTCCAGTCTTAGATTGGCAACTGCTTTCATTCCGAAAATGTTACCAGCTATGCTGCTCAAAATTTGAGGCATGTTACCGGGTTCAAAGAGGTTGACTGGGTAGGCGATTTTAACGTATCCATTGGTTTTCTCATATGCTTTTGCACTCAGCTTTCTCACTTCTTCGCTCACAAACACTTCGGTCCAGGTTCCATTTGAACTTTCAGATGCAACTCTTCCAACTGCTTCGTCAAAGCTGAAACCATGGCTTGGCTCAACTCTAAATAAACAGATAAGTTCATCTGGGCTTGGTTTATAACCCCACTCTACAAATTCAAGGTAGTTCATAGGTTGCATCTCCAAGTGCTTTATATAACTCACATGTTTCTGAGCCATTAAATTTTCTCTTGTGTCTTAAATACACTTCTCTTTTCCAATTTCCCATTTCAATTGGAAAACCTAAACATTAAGCTTTGCCTATGGAAACCTCTTTGATGAAGTGCATAGTATAGGGGAAAAACATGTGGATATGAACATAGTTGATTAAAGACATTGGATTTTTGCTGGGCTTAGTTGCCCTTTAAACCTGTAAAGGAGAAATGAGGGCACCGCTTTAACTGTTTAAGACTCATCAAAAAAAGAAGACTCTTTTAGAAAGGGGAGTTACACGTAGCCCATATATCTCCCCTCTTTATACATTAACTTCTTTAAGTCCCTTCTTAGTTTTTCGTCAAGTTCCCTTTGTTTCCTTGAAACAAAGACTTCTTTGTTTAAGTAGATCACTGGTCCTTCTAACAAGGCTGAAAAGTTTTTCTGTGGAAGTTTTGTGGGTTTAGCTTTAAGAACCCTGTTTATAACTTCCCCTAATATTGAAGGTTTATTCTTAGCCAAGGCTTCAATTATTATTTTCAACTCTTTTTGTGAAAGGGTTCTGAAGCCGTAGTCCGGTATTCTCCTCCCTATAACTTTTCTAGCCTCTTTTATACCTCCAATTTTAGTTCCTAGACCTAGAGGTGCAGGGATACTTAAACTCTCAAGTTTTATTTGATACAATCCCTTAGGTGTTAATACATAGATATTGTAGAAACCACTTGAATCTTGGTTGATCGCTATTTTCCATCCTATAGGCGATTTATTGTAAAGGTCCATTAGTTTCTTGAGAATAGCTTCATAGGTCTGAAAAGACATTTCACTTAAACACCTTTTTAATTTAAGAATAGTTTAGATGTCCCTCACCCATAAAAATTATCCAATATCCTACTATTATATGGATCACACTATAAACCTTTCCCTTTACCTGGAATCTGTAAATTTTGCTGGGATTATTTTTCACGGAAAAGAAAAACTGGAAGCCCATTGCTATAACCAGGGAGGTTACGCCATGCTAACCGCTATTACACGTATCTGGTCGGTTGTGTCTTCACATCTGTCAGCGATGTTTTCTATGCTATCTATTAATTGACTTAGAAGTATGAGTTCTGGTATACATTTCCATGGGGCGCATACACGGCTGAACTGTTCCCTTGCCTTTTCATATAAGCCGTCTACATCTTCTTCCAATCTTTCAACTTTATCTGCGTAGTTCAATGTTTCGGTGATGTTGCGCTGCATTAATTTATCAATTGTTTCCTTAAGGTTTTCAGCTGTTTCAAACACTTTGTCCGTCATCTTCAGCACTATGTCTGATATTTCACCTGTAGCTTCCATTATCTCTTTAAATCTAGGTAAAAGGACTTTAAGTATTCGGCTTGATTCATGTGCCCAGTCAGCTACCCAGTCAATTTGCCTTGCAAGCCTCATGAGGTCTCCCCTATCTGAAGGTGGAAGTTCCCCCCTTGCAAGTTCATCTATTATTAAGCGTCTAATTGAATCTAGTTCTTTTTCATAAAGAGTTATTCTGTTATGGATCTTCAATGCTTCTCCTTCTTCCCCTTTAAATGCTTCTCTTACTTCTTTTCTAAAGTTTTCAACGGTTTTCAAAGTGATCTCTGAGTGTTCCCTGATCATTCTAATGGCCTTTGTTTCCCTTCTCTTTTCAAACCATCTCGTAAGTATTTTGCTCATTTAACCACTCCATTCCCTTACCTATTGTTTCCTATATACATGGATGTTCTGAGCTTTTAATCCTATGTTTATGGTTTTCCCTAACCTTAAAATTTTCATGTTTCCTCTATGTGTTTTCCCAATAAAAAGTTTGCTCTTATCAACCAGAATCTCATATCTGATTATTGAACCCAGGAAGTCGATTTCCCTTACCTCACCCTTAAATGTGTTCTCTGCACCTCCACAGTTTAGAGTTATGTGTTCAGGTTTTACGGCTACCACAATTTTCATCCCTTTATGTAAACCATGTGGCTTCACCTTTAAAGGGAAGCCGTCCTCTGTCTCTATTTCTGCGAAGTAATTATTTATCTTGATGACTTCCCCTTCAAAGATGTTACATTCCCCCCCTATGAATTCAGCTGTGAAAAGGGTTCTAGGTTTAAAGTATATTTGAGCAGGGGTGCCTATCTCCACTACTTCACCTTCACGGAGAATTATCATTCTGTCGGCTATTGACATTGCTTCTTCTTGGTCGTGGGTTACATGGATAGCTGTTAACCCTAACTCCTTAATCATCTCCCTCAACTCATACCTAAGCTTAACCCTTACCCTTGTGTCCAATGCACTTAAAGGTTCATCTAAAAGCAGGAGACTGGAGCCAGAGGCTAATGCCCTAGCCAAAGCTGTTTTCTGCTGCATCCCCATACTCAGTTCACTTGGATAGGCATCGGATCGAAAAGTCAGCTTCATAAGATCCATCATTTCACGACCAATCCTTTCTATTTCCCTGTCACTCCACCCCTTAACCACTGGTCCATAAGTAATGTTCTCCCATGCATTCATGTGTGGGAAGAGCAGTATGTTCTGGAAAACAAGGCCTATGCCTCTTTCCTGGGGAGGTTTATTGTTCACCTGTTCTCCTCCAATGTATATTTCTCCTCTGTCCGGCTTAATTATTCCAGCTATTACCCTTAAAAGGGTTGATTTCCCACATCCACTTGGACCCACTATTGTTACATATTCCCCGTCCTTAACCTTGAAACTTACATTTTCAAGGGCTCTTATTGAATCGAAATACTTTGAAATGTTTCTGACTTCCAGTTCAGGCATAATGTTTCCCTCCTACTCTATTGATAAAGCTGTTCTTAGACCTTCACGTGGATAGGGGTAAACATGTATAGATTCAGGTGGGAAATAAACGTTTAATTTGTTTCCCCTTTCAAAAACCTTTTCGATAAAGGGGTTGAACAATTTTACGGTGGCTTCTCTTCCATTTTCAAGTTTAACTTCAACCCTGTGGGTCCCCCTGACAAAAGATGAATCCTTAACTCTGCCTCTTAAAGTGTTTATTCCTTCTTTCCTTTTCTTTAAAACTAAATTTTCAGGTCTTATAGCTATGACAACATGGCTCGGAGAATCTGCATGTTTTGCTTTGAAAAGATACCCGTCTACGTCGACCGTTAAGGAATCTTCTTTTCTCTCCACAACGACTCCTTCGTAGAAGTTCATCTCTCCGATGAAATTAGCTACAAAAATGTTTTTTGGGCGATCATAGATTTCAACTGGGCTGCCTACCTGCTCAATTCTCCCCCTCCTAAACACCACTATTCTGTCGGCTATTGACATTGCTTCTTCTTGGTCGTGGGTTACATGGAT
>JAOZFL010000062.1 GCA_027491455.1 Thermoproteota archaeon
AAGATGAGCAGTTTTGGTTTGTGAAGGAAAGCCGATATAAGGGCTATTTTCTGTTTCATCCCCCTTGAGTAGCTGTTCATCATGTCACCCTCCCTTCCCTTCAGTTCAAAGGCCTCCAAGTACTCTTCTATCCGTTTCTTCTTCTCTGAGACGCTCACCCCGTAAATATCACCTACGAAGTCAAGGTACTCAAGCCCAGTTAAAAACTCGTAGAGGTGCAGAGCCTCAGGGACATATCCAACCTGTCTCTTCACAGCTACAGCGTCTCTTTCCACGTCTACCCCTAAAACCCTTATGTGTCCAGAATCTGGTTTAACTAGTCCCAAGGTCATTTTAAGGATTGTTGATTTCCCTGAGCCGTTCGGCCCTAGCAGGCCAAAGACCTCTCCATATCTAACCTCCAAATCCACATTGTCCACGGCTACAATGTCAGCGTAACGCTTAGTTACACTTTTCAACTCCAATGCATACATGTTAACTGAAACCATGAATAACACCTTAACGAAGCATCCCCCTCAAGTTAAGGAGAAACAGCACATGTGAGCTACTCCCAACTGAAGTAAGGGAGCTTCCAGTGTTCACCTGGGGCTTTACGCCTCCAGTCACATCTGCTGGTTTGGGGGGTTCACGGCTCCCCCATCCCATAGAGCTCGTTACCCTATGGGCTATATTTACACATGCATTCAGGTCTCTATCATATTCCATTCCACAGTTTTGACACTTGTAGATTCTTCCATTTATCTTTCGAGCAATACACCTGCATCTATGGCATGTCTTGGAGGTGCCACTGGTTTCTTTCTTTGTTAGGTATCTGATTTCTATTCCTTGAAGTTTTGCCTTGAAAACCTTTCCTACAACCGTTACTTGAACATCCTTTTGCATGGGAACATCCCGTTTTAACTTAGAAGTTAGATATTTAAATTAACCGCAATTCATCTCCCCTCTGAAGAATGGAGTTTTCTTACGGTTTCTCTATAAATTTTTGGCATGTCTAAAGGTTTTAAACACATCTCCTCTTTAAAAAGGTTTTCTATGTAGGCTATTTTCAAATACATGAATCCCCCTTAAGGTGAGTAGGGGGTAGAGATGAATGAGTTACTCTTCACTAAAGTAAGGGGCTTTCAGTGTTCAGTCTGCCTTTACGGCGTTGCGCTTCGACCACATTTACTGTTTTGAGGGACTCACGGCTCATCGCCCTATGGGATATCTATATATTTGGCTTCATCCGTCATTGTAAACATTGCCTATGGGGTCAGTCTCCAAGGATACTTACACCATGTCCCCTTAAGTTTAACCGCAATTCATCTCCCCATCAAAGTAAGGAGTTTTCCCGGTGTACCCCTACAAATTAATCTGAGATAAACATCTCAGCTGAAACCTAAAAATGTTCAGAGTTAAAGGAAAACCGAGAAAACATTTAATGCAATTATGATGAAGACTAGGGCTAAGATGTATTTTAATAGGTTCTCAGTTGCCTTTAGAAAAACTATGACAATGACAACTGTGACAAGGAAACCTATTAAACCCGTGTATGTCTCAGATACCTGAAGACCCGTTAAACCAAGGATTTTCCTGACAAATCCACCCATAAAAACAATGAAGTACCAAAGATACCTTGAAAGTTCAAGCCACCAATCAGGTACCTCACCAAGTAAAAAAGGGGGGAGCATCTCACACCACTAATTTAACTGGATTAAGGACAAAATATAGCTCAAAAACTTTTTAAATGATTCCATTTAGGAATCATGGTATTAATGTAAAAGGGGGAACAACTAACAGGGAGGGTAAAAGGGAAACCAAAAGAAGTAGTGAATTATTTTTCACCCTGTGTAGTTGTATTTCCATTTAAAGCACTCCCTGCCCACTGATAAATATTTAAAGCTGTTCCAAACCTTGTTTTCATTGTTTCAACTAGGTGGGATAGAAATGAATTTTAAGTCTCTGAGAGGGAAAAAAGTTATAGATTCAGAGGCAAGAGTTATAGGAGAAGTTAAAGACGTTTTGTTTAACCCCTCCACATGGGAAATTACGGATTTGATTCTAAGAATTGAAAAAGATGTTGGAAAAGAACTTGGCTGGAGGAAAATTGTGGGGTCCTTTAAAGCTACTCTAAAAACATCCTTTGTGAAAACTGTTGGGGACGTTATCTATCTCACAATCAACATGGATGAACTGAAGGGGGCGATGAGGAAATATCAAGAAGGTTAAAAAGGATTAAGAGTAACCCATAGATTAAATTTCTATAGGTGCCTCTGCTCTAACTTTATACTCCTTTCAGAACACTTGTTTAAGTTAGTGTTAATGGTCCTAATGGTTTAAAAATAAGGTTTTAAATCCTGTAAAATTGATGTTCCCTTCTTTATGAAGATTTTAATTCCACTTGTTTGAGGCGGGTTAGATGGGTTCCACTTGGAAAGTATTGATGGCTCTCCTCCTAACAGTTGCTCTCACCTGTAACGCAATTCTTCTACTCGCCAATTTAAGGCTTACCAGTGAAAACCATGGGCTTTCAAAGGAAATAATTAAGTTAAACGGTGAACTTTCAAATTTAAAGAGGCAAGGGGAAGAGCTGAAATCTCAAATTGAAAAACTGCTAGAGGTAAACGAAACATTAAACCAGGAAAAGACTTCCCTACTCAGGAAAATTGAAAACTTAACTGGAACAGTGGGTAAACTAACTAGACAAGTGGAGGATTTAAAGAGAAACAAAACAGTAAGGGTTGTAGAGACATTAAAACCTGAAAAAGTAGATGTCACTCTGTCAAGGAAAGATATAACTTTTAACCAGAGAATCCAAGTAAATGTAAGGATTTCACCTTCCAAAGCACAGGTTAACCTAACAGCGAAACTCATCTATCCAACATGGAAGGAGAAGGAATTGATTTTTAAGGAGGGGGGGAAGGGTCTCTACACCTCCCCTATAACAGTTACCACCATGGACCCAAAGGGGACTTATAGAGTCATAGTTAAAGTTCAATACTTTAACGGTTCCCTGGAAAAGGAACTTGTTTTTAAAGTGCATGAACCACTTGTCTCTGATTTCCCCTACCCCTTCACAAACAACACCTTAGTTGTCATAGGGTACTTTGGGGATCACGGGGTTAAAGGATGGAAATCAGCTACCATTGACGGTGTAGCTGGAGCAAAGGTTGCTGAAAAAGTTTCAAAGCATGGTGAAATGCCAAATGTCCTGTTCGATACAGATATAACTACATGTGAAAAGGGAGTTGTTTACCTAAACGACACATCACATAACCTAATAGCTGTGGGTTGCCACTGGGTCAACACAGTCTCCTTCTACTATGTGTGTCAACAGATAGAACTAGTACCTGTCTACCCTGACAACGAGGAACACAACCCACTTGTCTTTCCCCAGTGGCTATACATCAAATCAACAGGGGAGAAAGTGGCTAAATGGAGAGATGTGGAGTACGGGAAAAGTGATTATGGCTTAATAATGGTTTTAAAACAAAGGAAAAGATACATAATGGTTCTCTGGACCTACACAGGTTTAGCGACAGATGCATGCAGCGAAATCCTAAAAAACATAGACAAAGCATCCATTTATGGCTGGAACTTAAACGGAGACGCAGTAATAGTTGCATGGAGAGACAAAAATGGAAACAGCAAAATAGACCTAGATGAAATTAAAACAACACCATACAAATGGGAGAAATGAAACACTATTTTGAGAAGCAAAGTCACATCGAATAATGGCCTAGTCCACCTATTCTAAAACCCGTCTTAACCCTTCATCTATACAAGTGTTAACCATTTAATCATCTGTGAACAAGGGTTAAATCCTAAAAAACATATTTATTTTACTCCTTAAGTTTCCGTAGAGAAGTAGATGTAAGCTTGATGAAGCCATAGATTGAAACAAAATATGCTATAAGTACAGCTGAGAGGAAAAGAAGGCAGGAAAGAGAAAAAATGTAACTAGTGAAACCCAGTAGCCAAAAAGGTGTCACTAGGGGAACCTTCAGCATCGCCAAAGAAACAGGTACAAAGAAAATCAGGAACTTAATTTTTGATGAAGCAGCTTTGAGCCACTTATCCCATGTGTAGAAAACCCAGTATGAAACAAGATATGAATAAATTAAACTTGCAACTGGGAGTTTAGTTGCATCTAGACTTGGAAAGAAACCTAGGATCCATTCAAGGCCTAAAAAGTAGCCAAACACATGGATCGGGGCAGCGAAGAAAACCCAGGGAACCCATAAACAAAATGGCTTAAGGAAGTCATAAAGGAAGGGTTTATGTACACCTTGAACATCATCTACAAATGCATAGCTCTGAACAACTCCACCAACACAAATAAAAGAGAAAAGAAGGAAAACCAGGATTAACCTTAGATCAGGTTTAAGGAAGTCAGATATTGAAATATTTGTTTTAGGGGGACCCATGATGCTTCCCCCATAAACAAGTTTTGACACTCCCCCCACTTAAATGGGGGCTTTCTTGTATGTAAAAATTCATCCCCCTAAAGTTTTAAAAGTATTTTCTCATAAAGAGTACATTAACCTAAGGGAAATGCTCTTCTTAAAATTTAAAGGTTTAACGGACCTTTATTTTTGTTTTTTAAGGTAGATTTCGCGGTCCACTTCAAGATGATAACCGCTGATGCCCTCTTGATTTCCTTTTCACTTAGCTCAGCCGCCATGATTTCCCTCCAAACCAGTGGATGTTCTTTAAGGTGTGAAATGCATCTTTCAAGTATCTTACCCATGTTTCCCCTATTGGCTAAGTAACTAAAGCCTTTCTCAGCTACTATTTTCCCTATTTCATTTATCACTTCTTCTCTTGCAGCTGAAGGTAAAGTAACAGGTTCAACTTTCTTCCTAACCGGTTTTT
>JAOZFL010000113.1 GCA_027491455.1 Thermoproteota archaeon
TCTGGGTCCTCCTTTAAAAAAATTTCTCAAGGAGGTTTCCATTAACTTACTCTTTTATTAAGGTGAAGCCATAGATGAAAAGTAGCTCTGCAAAAGCTATGAAAATCAAACCAATTAATGCAGGCGTATAATCCAATAGTTTTTTGATGAAACTGAAGGGTTTAAGGGTTTCAGAGCTGAGATAAGCCTCTGAAGCCACGGGGATATTTGTTAAAATTATTATTGAGAAGAGGAGCATTTGGAAAATGATTAAGGATAAAACAATTGGTTTTAACGATTTGAATTTATCTTTCTTACTCATTCACCTTTCTCCTCCCAATAGATGCCAACCATATGAAAAGGCAAAGCTTACAGCTGTGACAAATATCAATGATAAAATTAAATCACCCAGTGGAATGCTTTGACCCGGGGTGATTAACCCCCAATAAGTGTATATAGCCATTGAAAGGGTCAGCGTTAACCCTATAAAGGTGTAAAATGGTCTGTTACATGGATGTCTACCACCCCTCTTGTCCATGAATGGAAGCAATACGAAGAAGAGTATCAAAAGAACAGGTACTAATACAACTAATAATGGAAGCACACCAGCCTTTAAAAACACATATAAGGAGAGGAAATACCATTCAGGTTCTCCTACTCCAAGAGGTTTCAATGGATTAAATTTTTCACCTAACTCCGCAGGGAACATGTTGCTAATAATGAAAAGAACTCCTAACGCAAAGAATATCCCTGCAACCTCTAAAACAAATAGATTTGGGAAAAATGGAACCTCTTCAACTTTTCCTCCTTCGCTTACAGGTCCTGAAATGTGATGCACCCTTATCAAGTAGAAATGAAGAGCTAAAACCAGGAACAATGCACCTGGTAAAAGCAATGTGTGATAGGTGAAGTATCTGCTTAACAGATCAGATAGGGAACCTGTTCCCTGAAGGATATCTGTGAGGACAGAGCCTATTAACGGGATGTCTCTCACTAAGCCGATGACTATGCGTACAGCTGCAACTGATATGGTGTTAAATATTAGGGAGTAACCGGTGTATCCGCAGAGAATGGTTAAAACCCCTGCCAAGATACCTGTTATCCAAGTAAACTCTCTAGGCTTTCTGTAGGAGGCTGTAAAGTATGTTCTGATGAAATGAAGGAGGGCAAAGAGAACCATGAACTGGGCACTGTAGAAGTGGAGACTCCTAACAAAGTTTCCATATCTAACTTCATATGTTATCCTGGCAACGCTGTCATAAGCATACTCAGGGGAAGGCTGATAATAAATCGCTAAGAAAACACCTGTAACTGCTTGGACAATGAAGAAAAGAAATGTGAGTCCACCCAAGGAGTACATGGGGTTGAAGGCATGCCTGGGAGCTTTCATCCTCAGAAAGTTTTCGTAGAACTTGAACCTTTCATCCAGCCATTCAATAACCCCCATTATTTTTCCCTCTCCTCACCGGGAACCCTGAAGTCAACCGCGTATATGTCTCCATTCCCATCTATCTCAAGTAAAACCTCAGGTAAAGGCCTTGGCGGGGGGCCAGAAATAACTGAGCCGTCTGAAGGGTTAAAGAGAGCAGCGTGACATGGACAGTAAATAACGTTTTCACGGTTTAAAGCTTTCTGTTTATACTCTACTATACATCTAAGATGGGTGCAATTTGCACTGTATGCCTTGAACTCCCCTGAAGGCAAATGTATTAGTACACATTCACTGATCCATCCCCATGAGGGATCCTTAACCGGATAACTGAACATTTTCGCTGAATTAACTGGAAGTTCCTTTACATTTGCTATTTTCTTCTTTTTATTTGAACCAGATGACTTTTGAATCGGGAAGAAATACTTTGTTAGGGGAACCAATGAACCAATTGTTAAGGCACCTGAAACAAGTATACATTTCTTTATGAACCCCCTTCTATCAATTTTCTCTTCTTCCACAGCCCTTCCCCCTCCAAGAAGTTAACTCCTCACCACAAAATAATATATTGACACTAAAAGAGCCGTCAAAACGATTAAGCCACCGAGTAGCAGTCTCTGTACATCAGTTCTCTCCACTTCCTCCTGTAAAACCTTTATTTTAGAGTTAGCCTCACTTAACTGGTTACTCAGATTCTCAATTTCGCCCATCTTCTCCTTTATATCCCTTGTCAACCCCTTCGCGCCATGAGCTACTCCATAGAGTTCAGATGCCCATTTAATGTTCTTGTTGTTGTGGCAACCAGAGGTTAAACAAGACCACTCAAGAGTTAAGTAACCACTTCCCACCTTTCTGTCATCGACAAAATAAGTTAATCTTGCATTTGGATCTGTGTTTATGTCGATTAAATGAGACTTTTCACTTCCTTCATTCAACTTAACTGCTTCTGGCATGTGGCAGTCTATGCATTTAACCCCTGCCTCCTCCATTTCTGTCCCCTTAAACTGCTCCTCCTTCCCCTCATGACATGTCGAGCAGCTCTTAACAACCTTTTGACTATGTGGGTCATGGCATGACACACAGGTCAACTTACCAGCATGAGGACTAGCCAAAAACTCGTTAACCTGTATCCTCCCCTTTAACATGTTACCTTCAGCTGGAATTGAATCCAAGTCTCCTGTGGAGTGGCATGGTGAACATGATTTAGAGGATACATTAATGGCGATGTTTGTTTTCGAGGGCTTCTTTGAATGTAGGCTCCCCGGTCCATGACATATCTCACATTCAACTCCCTTGTCCTTGTGCAGTGAGAGACTCCAAGAATTAAATTCACCTGAGTGACAAATTTTACAAACTGAGAAACCAACAGTTTTCCTTTCATCTGGCTCAGAGTATGAAGCTGCACTGAATAAAATAATAATTAAAATTGTGGAAAGAACCACTGTTAACAAACCTCTAAGTCTTCCACTGGCCATGACCGTACCCTCTTTATTTCTTTGTTCACCAATGGTTTCACTGGAAGGAATAGAAAATAGAGATATTTAAATTTTTTGTAATTATATAACATTTCTTTTAAATAAAAAAATACAAAGAGGATTATATTTTAAAATATTTTATTACTTTTTTTATTAAAAAATATTTGATATATATTTATCTATTGTGTACCTGGAGGCGGCCCTAAACTTATTAAATTAAACAGGTCAGTATTTATCCCTTAACCAATAAGGTTAAGGACTTAAAGCCTCCTAGGAGTAACCAAGAAAAGACCTGCTTCCTTATGATGAACTATTTCCCTATTATCTGCTTAATGATCAGTTATTAATAAGGAGATTTATGTATTATTTGCTATTTTTATAGTAAAAATATATGAAGAGGACGAAAAATTTAAAAAATGTTTCACTCTAATATTTCAATAATAATAATTAGAAAATAATTTATATTTTTTATATCAATAATCCTTAGATTGTTTAGGAGATGGAGGGAAACAATGGTTAGTAGAAGAAGGTACATAAAAACTTTAATTTCACTGTTTCTAGGTGGAATTATAGGTTACCACTATCTTTACAGGTTCCTTCTGGGGAAATCAAAGGTTGTTGCGGATAAAAAATTGCCCTTCCCGGTTAGTGGAGATTTTAAATTTGAGATTTTTTCAACTGCGATGGCTCAGCCGCTACAAGTGAAAAGGAAATGGAAAAGGCACTGGGTTATGATAATAGATTTGGAGAGGTGTGACGGCTGTGCACTTTGCACTGCATCCTGCAACATAGAACATGGTGTGCCTAACGGTCAAACATGGATAAAAATATATGTTATAAAGGAAACCCCTTTAAGAGTAACCTATTTCCTGCCAAGGCCCTGCATGCAATGTGAAAATGCACCCTGTGTCAAAGTTTGCCCTGTAGGGGCAAACTACTATAATGAAGATGGAGTCGTGATGATCGATAAAGACAGGTGTATTGGTTGCAGGCTTTGCATGGCTGCCTGTCCATACGGAGCCAGATACTTCAACTGGGAAAACCCGTCTTTCCCAGCTGAGAGAAACGAGGAGCATTACCCTGAAAGCTATCATCCAAGGGGTGTGGTGGAGAAATGTATGTTCTGCGTTATGGAGTTAAATAAGGGTAAACTGCCACCTTGTGTCTTGGGTTGCAAGATGAGAGCTCTTTACATGGGTGACCTATATGAGGATGCTGCTTCAAATGGAGTTGAAACCGTGAAGATATCTGAATTGCTTTCCAAAAGATTCTCCTTTAGGTTGTTCGAGGAACTTGGAACAGAACCCAGAGTTATTTACCTCGCCCCCCTAAAAAGTAAACCCTCAATTACTTACCCGCTTAAACCTTAAAGGAGGTTTAGTGGATGCAGGAAACTGAAACTGCTGAGAGAAACCTTGATGTTTTATTTAAACCTTTAACGAGTACAAGTAAACAATTTTATCTTTTCATCGGTTTACTTATTTCATTTGTTCTTTTAGGGGTTTTCGCTTGGTACATTCAACTTACACATGGCTTAATTGTTACAGGTATGAGAAACACTGTTTTTTGGGGTGTCTACGAAACTAATTTTGTTTTCTTTATCGGTATTAGCCATGCTGGTACACTGCTGTCAGCCATTCTAAGAGTCACAAACACAGAGTGGAGGAGACCTGTAACAAGGATAGCTGAGGCAATAACTGTTTTCGCCCTTATATTTGCTGTTTTACAAGTTATTTTCAGCCTTGGAAGACCTGAAAGAATATTTAACGTGTTATTTTATGGAAGGATAGAGTCTCCGCTTTTATGGGACTTCATATCCGTTACAACTTACCTTGTTGGCAGTTTAACATTTCTATATCTCCCCTTAATACCTGACATTGCTTTATGCAGGGACAAAGTAGCTGAGAAAACAGGTTTCCTTAAAAGAAAACTTTATAGGGTGTTGTCCCTAAACTGGAGAGGGGTTGAGGAGCAGAGAAGAAGCCTGGAAAAAGCCATAGGCATAATGGCAATTCTCATCATACCCATCGCTGTCTCAGTTCACACAGTGGTCTCATGGGTTTTCAGCATGACCTTAAGGGTTGGATGGCATAGCTCCATTTTTGGACCCTACTTCGTGGTTGCAGCTATTTTCTCCGGGATAGCAACCCTAATAATAGCTATGGCTATTTTCAGACGTGTATACCACTTGGAGGGGTTCATCAAACCACTACACTTCAAATATCTTGGTTACTTACTTTTAACCCTTGACCTTGCCTACCTGTACTTCACTGTAAGCGAGTATTTAACATCTGTTTATGGGGGGATTAAAGCAGACATCGAATTATCACGTTCACTTTTCCTTGGAGAATACGCTTTGCCCTTCTACACCATGGTGTTATTTGGCTTTGTGATTCCAGCTGTACTCATAGCTTTCCCGAAGACCAGAACGATCCCTGGAATAGTTGCCGCCTCGCTTCTAGTAGACATTGCACTTTGGATTAAAAGGTACATAATTGTTGTTCCAACAATTGCTAGACCCCTCATACCAGGTGCATGGGGTCTCTACATCCCCACATGGGTTGAATGGTCGGTTACAGCTGGATCCATAGCTGGTTTCATCTTGGCATTTACGATTTTCTCTAAGGTGTTCCCAGTTGTCTCGATTTGGGAGGTTTCGGAGGAGGGTTAAAAATGTCCATGAAGAAATATAGGAGGCTTAATGTAAGGAAAACCCTGATTTTTCTATGTTTAACAATTTTAGTCTATCACTTTTCAATGTTTAAGTTGACAGGGGCACAGCCTTTACAGGGCGTAGTCATACCATATGAGAAGACCCCTAAAGTTATCATCGATGGAAGAATAGGGGTGAATGAGTATCCCTATTCATATCTTAACCGGGAGACAGGGATAACAGTGTACTGGGTTCATGACGGTGAAAAAATGTATGTGGCACTGGTCAGTCCAGGTAGGGGATGGGTAGGGATAGGGTTTGGACCAAAGGGTGTGGGGATGCAGGGAGCAAACGAACTTTTATTCTATGTTAAGGATTCAACAGGGGAAACATTTTCCTCAGACAATTATGGTGAAGGACATTTACATTTCCCAGATACCTCAAGGGGTGGTTCAAATGACATAATTAAATCAGCTGGAACCCAGAATGAAAGCTTCACCGTTATAGAGTTCATTTTCCCTTTAAGTTCAGGGGATAAATTTGACCACGACTTTAAACTTGGTGGAACCTATGGTTTCAATTTAGCTTTTCAGGAGTCAGCTGACAACTTCGTCACCATACACACCAAGAGATCTTCTTCAATCAATGTATTCATTGAACCAAAGGAAACAACTAAGAAAGTCACTACAAAATTGATGATTGATTTACCGAGAAGCGTCATTATTGACAGAGAGTTTAAAATTAAAGCTTCCCTGTTGGATCAAGGAGGAAAACCTGTTCCAAATGCAACCATAAATTTCTTTGTAAACACAACCTTCGGCGGGGAAATACTGATCGCCTCAACTGAAACAGATTCAGGTGGAGAGGCGACTTTAACTTACTCCTTCAGAATACCGGGTACAATCAAGGTAAACGCTTATTTCCCAGGTGGAAAGCAAAACAATGTTTTCCTTGACAAATGTAATAGCAGCAAAAGAGTTGTGGTTAAAACCTATGAACCCGGTTTTTTCACCGGGCCAAGAGACCCTCTCTACAACTTCGGTGTGTGGATACTTAACAACCCCCACAAAGTTCATATCTCAATCAATCATTTCTTAGATTCCGGTTTTCCACTTGAAACCTTAACACCTGAGAAATCGCTTTCACTTGGTTCCATAATAATATTGTACATGGTTATCTTCTCTGTTTGGACAACCTTTGCCTTTGTTTTCTATCAGATTTACAGAATTTACAGGGAGGGAAAGAAATGATTCTTTGCAAAATAATTAGAAAGAGAGTGGTTTCTGAAACTCTACTTTTCGTTTTCCCCTGTTTAATAATCATTAATTTAGCTTTAAATCCATATCTTGGTTTGGCTTTGCCAATAACCGTGATTTCAAGTGTTGATGGAGGATACAACCGTGTTATTGTAAACATACATGTAAATGTCACTTCTGAGGCTCCAGCTTTAAGTTCCAAGATGATTGAAATCTATGAATTGGCAAGTAGCTCTTGTGACTATCTTAACAGTTTACAAAGATCTATTGAACAACAACTCAATGAATCAGTTAAGGAACTGGACCCTGAAGCCTCCATTAAAAACTTTAATTTATCAATGAACCACATCGGCCTTTACAGGGGGCTGGGTGGAAAACATTTAGAGTTGAGGATGAGCTATGAGGTCGATGGTTCAATTGACAGATGGGTTTTTGGGCCTCACATAATTAATTTGGGTTTTAGAGGGGTTAAAGCAAATGGAATAGTTAAGTTGGGCAGCTACACATTTAACCCGGGAGAAATTTTCCTCTTGGACCTATCTAGTTTCTTTACACCGGTGAAGGAGTGGCATAGGATCTCTGTGAATGGTAGGGTTGCATTTGAAAAAGTTGAAGTTAAGAATATGTCTAAATCAACTGAGCTTGGCTCCCTCATGTATAATTTGAGGCAAGTCATTGTTTTACCGGCTGACACTGTTTTTGTTTCATATGTGGGTGGAAACATAGTAATGTATTATACAGGTCTCGATGTACTGTCCATTTTCCTTTTCATTTTAACCCCGCTTTTCATAGCCATACTTATTCTCTTAAGTACCCGTGGACCAGTGGAGAAAGAGGAAAGAGTTTTTCTCGAGAAATATATAAAAAGAGGGTGAAGAGGGGGAGTTACTTTTTAACCCTTTTAACGATGTAACCAATAGCTATTCCTGCTATGAGTGCAACGATAACCCCGATGATTAAAAAGGTTGTTAATTCAGATCTCACCCTTCCAATATCTGTTTGTAACTGTGAAACCTGGTTTTTAAGCTTTGTTGCTTCTCCTTCCAACTCTGAAGCTTTGCTTTGAGCCTCTGAAAGCTTCCCTTTGGTTGACTCTAATTCCTTAATCAGTGCTTTTGATCCATGAGCCACTCCATAGTTCCCTGATGCAAAGGATAAGTCCTCGTCTTTATGGCAGCCAGGGGCTAAACATGACCACCCAAGTGTTAAGTAACCTGTTCCGAACTCCTTTTCATCGACCTTATATGTAAGTTTAGCGTTTGGATCCGTGTTTATTTCGAATAAATGGCTTCTTACATCTCCATAGTACTTTGAAGCGTCTCCCTCAGCTGATTTAACTGCTTCTGGCATGTGGCAGTCTATGCATTTAACCCCTGCCTCCTCCATTTCTGTCCCCTTAAACTGCTCCTCCTTCCCCTCATGACATGTTGAACAAGTTTTCTCCACTTCAAGGCTGTGTGGACTGTGACAAGTTACACAGGTCAACTTACCAGCATGGGGACTAGCCAAAAACTC
>JAOZFL010000131.1 GCA_027491455.1 Thermoproteota archaeon
TATTTCCTTAACCAATTCTTTGGTTACTCTTCCTTTGAATCTATCCCCTTTCTCACATGCTAATCCCCTGAAGCCAACTACGTCGGGTTTAAGCTTTTTGACCTGGGAAAGATCTATTCTTTTCAGCGAGCCTGCTAGTGCAACTAATAAACCCATCTTATGGGATTGATCGATAAAATGTTTAAGGGCTTTATTTGAAAGATATTTAAACAGACAGTTTCCGTCCTTAATCGCTGTGTCAACCATTGCAACATCTGCTCCTGATTTAAAAGCTATTTCAGGTACCTTTAAAGGGTTAACAGCCCCTATTCTTAAAGCATCAGCGTAGCCCACAGCGACAACTTTCACTTTTCCACCGACCAATCTAACAGCGTCCACTACTTTACTCATCAAATAAACAGCTTCATCCACTCTTTTAACACCATGCAAACCTGCCTTTATGTAGTTAACACCCATAGATGCTCCTCCAAAAGCAGCTAAAGAAGCTGTACCTGGCATATAAGGTAAATCCCCAATTGCCAAGCTGATTTCAACCTCTTTCGGAAGCACTTCAACCACCTCTTTGATGATCCAAGGGAAACATGCGCCAAGTGACCCTTCAAAGGGATTTTTGAGATCTATAATGTCTGCTCCTCCATCTACTGCTTCAACAGCTTCTTCCTTGTCCTTGACACTTACCAAAACTTTCATCTTTGACCCCCCTTTCAATGTTCTTTATTACTGTTTCCAAGTCGTTAATAAAGTTTTTTATTGTTTCCACTGAGAGATGAGGCATCAGAACGACTCTTATGTAATCATCATACAATGTTAACCCCCAACCCCTTTTTCTCATTTGCTCAGCAACCTCCACCACATCGACATCTGTTTCTATACCTACAATGTTCATGGTTGGTTCTGTGACAAGTTTCACGGCCCTCAATTTTTTCATTTCACTGCAAAGGAAACGGGTTAGTTCTAGACAATTTGAAACAATGCTTCTAAACCCCTCCCTTCCAAGATGCTTTAAAACAGCCCATGTAGCAATTACAGATGCACATGGCCTGGTTCCAAGAACAGTGTTCTGAAAACAAGTCTCCCTGGTTTTATAGCTCAACTTAAACCTTGTCTTCTCCATGTAGCTCTGATCCCTGAAAAGGATGCAACCTGAAGGTATGGGAGCTAAACCAACTTTATGCGGGTCTACAGCTATTGAACAAACAGATGGAAGCTTAAAGTCGAAATCAGGGGCATCGTACCCTAACTCCTCCATAAAGGGGAGGACAAGTCCACCGAAAGCTGCATCCACATGTAAATATAAATTGTTTTCCATAGCTATGTCTGCAAGTTCAGGAATAGGGTCAACAACGCCTAAACCAGTTGAACCAGCTACACCGACAAGAGCCACGGTTTTCTCTGTAACTGCTCCCTCCACTTTTCCAATGTCAACCTGAAAGTTATGGTTAAGGTCTATTTTAACAAGGCGAAAACCAAGGAGACTTGAAGCTTTATCCATCGAAAAATGAGCAGATTTAGGCGCTATCACTTCAGGATTGGAAATCCTCCTCTCCTTCAAAGCCACCCACATAGCTATAATGTTCGCCTCTGTTCCACCTGAAACCATGAAGCCATGTGGGTCTCTGCTGGATAATAATTCACCAAGCATCTCCACCACTTCCCTTTCAAAGTATGAGCATGAAGGGAAAAGAAAGGGATCCGCCATGTTCTTCTCGATGCACTCAGTGTAAATCCTAATTCCTAAACGATGAGGTTTACTGCACATAGAACTTAAAATTCTTCCACAGTCATATGTAAAGTCCTTTTTTGTTTTTTCAGAGATTATGTTTAAAATCTCCTTCTCTGATAAGCCTTTATCCATCAACGGAGCCACCTTCAAAGCCAAGTAAATGTTTCAAGGTTTCTTTAATTAAATTATAGGTTTTAGACTTAAAGAAAATTTCCAACACAACTAACCAAATCAGTTTCAAAACCCCAACAAAGCCAAAACAAATAAAAATTAAGATACTAGAAAACTTAAAGCAAGGAATCTTGGAGAAAGAGAATTGAAAGAGTAATGTGAAACCGTAACCAGTATTAAACTCTGAGCTTTTTAGAGATTTAAAAAATTACAAAAAGGATAAAGTGTGGGTACCCTTCATTTTTTAATCCATCTAGGAGCGCTGAATACAGTTTTTCTCCAAGGAGACAGGTTTAACCAGGTGCAGGCACAGCTGTTGTTTTTAAGAGGGCCAGAAACTCTTAGAAGCAAAAACTCCTAGCTTTACCCGTGGGGAACATCAAAGATAGAATTGCAAAGCAGTTTATTTAACATGCCCTTAGTAATGCTTATTAGAGGATAAGATTTAAAAATAGAGTTCATGAGGCATCACTCAGCTTAAGAAAAGAGTACCTGTTCTAACTCTCAATAAGAATAAGAATTTAAATATTATCAACTGGGTACTTGTATTCTTCTAATTAATTTTAGGTGTTCATCATGGAAAATGAAGCTATTAGAGATTTAATAGGTAGCATAAAGAATTTAATGTCTAATTATGTTAGTAAACCAGGGGAGCTACGTGAGTTGATAAATAAATTTGACCAAGAGAAAGGAGCAGTGAAGGATTTTTTGGTTCTTGTGAGGCACCCAACCCTTTACAATAGACCCCTCCTAAGCACAATCTATGTTATCATGCAAATGTTATTGGCAGCATTGTTTTTTGTCACCGGTCTTTTCCTAATTATACCGAGTTACGGGGGTTCTACTCTTCAATCTGTCCTCAATGAAATTGTTAACCTTTTAGTATTCATTAAATTAGAAGTTGTCAGTGTTATAGTCTTCTTCGTTGGTTTAGCTTTTCTTACCCTTAGCTTTATAAGTTTAAGGAATGCAAGTGAAGTCCTAGAGTTTCTGGGATTGACCTCTAGTAAGGGTGAAAACCATCGTGAAGAGAGAAATTAAACAGACTTTCCGTATTATTTACCTTTTCGCTGGTTTCATGGGTTTAATTGCTTTTATAGCTATTTTAATATCTCTAATGGGTTTTTGGGCTTTGATCCCATGGGTTCAGAAAGTTGTTTTAATAGTTCTTGTAATTGTTTTCGGTTTAGGGACCACGGTGCTCCTCTATGATTTCTCATCTAAACTATTCGTGAAATTAGCCTATAAAGGGGGAAGAGAAACACGTAAACCGGTTTTCGGCTTTACAACCGCTATAATCATGGGTATGGGAGCTACAATTGGTATTTCTTTGTTCACTGTGCTTCCATATACTATTTCAAAGTTTGAGCCATCCTCAACTTTTTTAGCTCTACTATTCTCAATGTTAATTTCTTTTCTTCTAGCAAGGGGCTATGGAAACATGTATAGTTACACGTTGAGACATAGAGGGGAGGAGTGTATAGGGGGGCCAGCTTTCGTGAAACAAGCCTTCGGCCTAGGTTCACTTTATTTTATTTCAAGGATCTCTATGTGGATTGGAAACACTGCTCTTGCATCCTTTAACGCCATAATTTTTTATGATTTCCTTTTTAAAGACTTCATTTCAGCTTTAAGTCAAAGATATAATGTTTTCGTCTCCTATGTAACGATTTCACTACTATTCCTTTTATTTACAATATGGCTTTATTTCTTCTTTAAATATGAAAGTAAAGAAAAGGAGAGGATCTCGAAGGTGCAGATAACTCTCTTTTCCATTTTCCTCTTCTTTCTAGCCTTACATGTTTACTTCTTTATAGTGACACCAGGCAGCTACCCAGTTTTAAACAGAGTCTTAACTTTTAATTTAGAAACCCCGATAAACACTGTTTTTGCAACTGGTTTTGTATATATAGTTTTCTTCGGTTTCCAAGAGATTCAGGCTTTAGCTATGGATGTAAAGGAGGAAGTTAAAGTTCCAATTTTTGGGGAAATCAAAAAGGAAAGGTATTTAACATGGGCAATGATTTTAACCGTGATTTTTTCATCGGTTATATTTCTGTGTTACTTTTTTTCGATGTCTAAATTTGAAATCACAGGTGTAATACCACCACTTGAAATAGTTAAAAATCAGGGTGATTTTTCCTTCTTCTCCATGTCCACTGCTTTCCTCATAGCATCAGTAACAACACTGATACCGGCTTACATAGCGGCATCAAGGCATTTATCTGAACTTGCAAATGATGGTTTTATACCTCGAAGATTATCAAATTACAGTTGGTTGTTCACCCTTTCAACATTGGTGTTTATGGCTTTGCAAAACCCTGATTTTCTCATTGGAACAGCTGATATGTCCATACTTCTATCTTTATCCTTTATTGCTCTTTCAGAGCTTAGACTGCATCAAGAATTCAGCTTCCAACCCTTTTCCATGTTTAGGGTATCAGTTACATCTGTGACGTGCCTAGTTGTTGCTTTGAGCTTCTATTTCCTGCATCCAGCTGTTTTCTATTCTGGTTTCACTTTTATTTTCATGAGCTGGCTGTTATTTTCACTTATAAGAGTAAAAAAGGTTCTAAACCTTTTCCTTTCAATTCTTGGATTCGTTACATTTCTAATAGTTAGACAAATAAATATAGGTGTTAAAATAACCTTGTTTACATTGTTAACTTCACGATTTGACTTAATTCTAGGGGTAATGAGCATAGTTCTTCTATTAGATTTCCTGTTTTCATTAGAGGTAAGTAAATACACATCTTTAGTCATTGAATCCTTAAAAAGTTTACTTCTCGAAACTTCAAATTTCATAGACAGAGTAATAGGTGTAACAAGGAAAAGGATAAGCGAGGAAAAACTGTACATGGATAAATATAAAATCATTAGTGCTGCACTAGAAGCAGAAAAAATGAAGGAAGTGAACCCGGAATTCTACCAAAGAATAAAGAAAATAATAGAAAAAGATTTAAAAGCTTTGGAAGACCTTGAAGAGAGGAGGGGTAAATAGAAATCTTAACCGTTCAAAACAGGTGGTGACCCAAGTTGCAGAGAACAATTAAAACATGGACTACCCCATCTCCACTCAAAGAATCTTTTTCAGAGAACTTAAGTTGTAACCCTTAGTTTTCTTTCCCTAGGTCCTTAGACGACCCAGTCTCTCTTTTTATTTAATATGTTTCTAAGGACTAAGAAATAAAAATCTCAATTGTCACATCCTATAAGATAAGTGATGGTATCAGTTTCTCCTCGGTAAATCGAGGAATCCACCTTAGAAGTGGCACACTGTACTGGTTCACAGGGTGTTCAAGCTGCTGGTCCCCCGCCTACATCGGGCTGGAAACCTGGTTTGTGCCACTTCAAACCATTACACTATTAATTTGTTAAGAGTTTAAAATATTTTTTTCGCTGATTCCCTCCCCATTCAGAAATAGGGGTTTCCTTGACGGTGGATGTGTGTGGAAAGGGGAATAGGAGACTTGTTCAACAGATTAAGTGTTCATGGAATACTAATTATTTCTTTACTTTTAATCTTGACATTTTCTATAAGTTCCTCTCTTTTATCATATGCCCAGCACCTTCAGTCTCCCTTCAAAGTTATGGTGGCCCCTGAGGAAATAGTTATAAGTAAGCCATCAAAACAAGATTTTTCCATACTGTTAATCAACGGAGGGGAAAGAAGGGAAATAAACGTCTTTGTCCTTCTAGTTAGGGATAGAAAAGTTATTGAGGGAAAAAATTTCCTTTTCTCTCTTGAACCAATGGAAACCCTGAATTTAACTTGTTCTTTTACCTTTGAGTCCTCTTTGGAGGCAGGAGTTTATAATTTAACTGTTAAAGCAGTTTCAGGTGTCACTGAGTTAAAGATTTCAAGTGAAATCTACATTTTACCTTCTGACAGGGAAATAAATGGTTTATTTAAAGATTACGTTGAGGTTAAATCATTTTTCGAGGGAGTTGAACCATTTTTCATGGGTAGAGAAGGGGAAGCCAATCTTTCCACTTTACTTAAGGAAACGGCGAGGAAAATAAAGGAAGACATCAAACTCTTTGAGGAGAAGAAATATATACAGGCCACGAAGCTATATGATGAAATAAAGAAAAGTTTCTATGTGCTTAAGGAAAGAAAGAGGGAGGCGGGGAGGAGCATCTTCATTTACAAGTTGCTTAGCTCAATTGAGAACAACTTGAACTTCGATGCGAAGATAATATTAGGTTTTTGGTTTAACTTCATCATAGGTTCTCTAGCCATATTTCTGGTTTTCCTTTTTATTTTCCCGATTTACACATCTAAACCCTATGTCTGGATCGAAAACTCAGCGCTTCTGTTTTACAACACTCGGAAAAGTAAATCTAGTGACCTGATCCCTTCTTTAAGGAGATCAGTGGGTGAAAGGATAAATTTCCTGTTAAGACAAGCCCATGAAATGACAAATGTAAATGTGAGGGTGTTGTCCCAAGTAGCTGTTGCCAGTTTCATGGCAGCAATTGGACTTTTAACAGATAACATTGCTGCCTTAATTGGTTCCATGCTCATAGCTCCAATAATGGTTATATCAACGGCTAACACTTATGGATGGGTCCTATCTGATGAGGAAATGAGTAAAGGAATTACAGGTGCCCATATCTTCAGGGAGGGATTTATGAACGAGTTAAAAGTGTTATTCCTGGCGATTTTCACATCCTATGTATGCGCATGGATTTTAACCTTCTTCATTCCACTAGTTCCATCCCAGTTTCTCATGTCCCGTGCAACGCCTAATCTCAGCGATTTAGCTGTAGCCATCGGAGCAGGTTTAGCTGGTGCAGTATCTATCTCTGGGAGAAGGAAGGAAATAAGCATGCTTGTCGGAGCAGCCATAGCTGTTGCATTGATTCCACCTGCATCAGCGATAGGCATAGGGTTAGCTCTGCTAAGAGCCGATGTAACTTTCGGGGCGATTTCCCTTTTAATGATCGAAGTAATAGCCATTAAATTTTCAAGTTACCTTGCAGCTGTTCTTTACATTCTCTACCCATTATTTAAACAAGTTTACAGCGAAATCAAAACTTTCTGGTCTCATCAAGATGTATATTCCATTGCCTCTTTTATAAAAAACCTAGTTATATATTGGACATATGTAAGTTTAAGCATAGTTCCAAGTTATACGGGAGGGGGGGAGGCAAAAGGATTTGTTCAACTTGTAAAGGAGTTTAGACCTTTAATCTTTAAAACCCTTAGGAAATTTACGATTTTCGTGATCACTCCTTTAACGCTGATCTGGCTATTCGGCTTAATTGTTTCAACACAGGTTTCAGCTTGGCCCTCCCTTTTAATTGAATCATTAACTGGGTCCCTTTCAAACCTTTACTCGCTATTATTTTCCTTTGTAGATGGAAATGTTTTACTGGTAACTTTGATCGAGTTGATCAAGGGACCCATACTGGGTTTACTTTTCCCCCTGTTCATTTTCCTCGTTTCATTTTACTACTCGTATAGAACCCTTAAGAGTAGGGAGAGGAAAATTAGAAACACTGTGTGCCTCATGATTTCATTGTTCCTTATATGGCTATTAACAGCTCATCACCTTAACCTTAAATATTTTCCAAGGGCTTTAACTATTTATTCTCTGATCTTCATTCTAGGGGGTATATTGATTTTAACATGGAGCAAAATAAGCAGATACAAGTCAAGGATCCTTCTCTATGGTTTCATAATTTTTTCACTTCTCTACATAACCCTTCAAAGTGTACAGGTTTACCAGGGAAGCGTATACTCAGCTAGCTTAACAGGGATAAACAGGTTTTCAAAGGGTATAATCTCCGTCTACCTAGGTATACCTGAGGAAAAGGTACTGGTAGACTCTTCACTCAGAGGGAAAACTCTTTACGTGGAGGCCGAAATATATGTAAATTTAATGGAGCTTCAGCGTTATCAATTAAACAAAGAAAAAATTGAGCAGTTAAACAGAATTTTAACGGAAAACACAGGGTACCGAACAAGAGTCACATTAAAATATATAGTTTCATCGCAGTAACAGTTTCAGGAAGTTTAACATCCCCTCTACGCTTTTAACTCACCCTCCCTATCACACTGTTAATGTGCTACCTAAGAAAGATTAGGGCCTCTCAAAGAGACATAGTATACATTACAGAGCTCACCCAGAAATCCCTCCACCATAGTTGAGGGATAGATGAACAATAAATTTAAAATAAACCACCACTTATGTTTCCTCTTTTGTTGACAGCTGAGGAGTTTGACTTAGGCTTAGAGGAATAGACAAAACACGACTCCTTTGAGGGGGTTCGATTAAAGTCGTTCCCAGAAGGGAAGGGGATCCCATCGGGTGATGACACATCTCTCACACTGAATGTGTTAGCAATGAGGGATGAGGCGACCCCTAATGAGTCGCTGAACCATGAACCATCAGGAAAGAAAACCCCCTGACTCAGCTGGTAAGTGTCAAATACATTTAACTATGATTTTTTATGACCTATGTAACTCTTTATCAAAAGATTTATTTCGTTGTTCCAATGTGGTTTAAAGGGTTAAAAGCGTTAATTCTTCTTTTAAAATGTTGATGAAACTGATGTTAACAATTGCCAAGTTAAGGCTCTAGGAGTTAACCTTCTTCGTCCACGAACCTTAAAAGGGGTTCCTTTTCAAGTCCTATTATTTTTGCTCCTGGATACTGTTTTTCAATTTCCTTTCTAAGTTTTCCTTTGTCTATGTTTCCAGAGGTTTCGACTTTGACAACTGGTTTCCCCGCTGAGTCGTAGGTGACAGTTATAGAGTAGCCTCCACCACCCTCAAAACCTTCTAAGTCTACATCGAATAAGTCTCCGCTTAAAAAGACATCGAAGGGCATTTTCCTTTTCTTTTTCTCTTTCAAGAAGCACCCCCCTTAAAAGCTCTCTCATGTTAATTTCTTGAGTAGACCCTCAATTTTTAAAAATATATTTTTAAATGGTGAAACCATTTAAAACCTCTCACTACACTGGTTATTTCTCAACAAAAAGGGTTTGTTGATATCTAACTGAGATCATTGTAGGTGTTTATGGGTGAATGACTTCGCAGTACTGGGGTTAACAGTTTTCCTTGGCATTGTAGGAGGGAAAATAGTTGAAAAAACTGGGATTCCAGAACTTGTTGGAATGGTTTTAATAGGTTTATTCTTCGGGGAATCCGCCCTTGGCCTTCTACCCCTAGAAAAACTTGACTCCTACAGAGCCCTAATAGACCTGGCCTTGGCTTTTTTTGGTTTCTTCATAGGTTCAGAGCTAATAATAGATGAATTAAGAGAAATAGGCCGTGAAATAGTTTCCATACTTGTATTTGAAGTTATTTTCACATTTTTAATGGTCACAGCAGGGGTATACCTATACACAAGGCAAATACACATTTCTCTTCTGTTCGGTGCACTGGCAACCTCAACAGCTCCAGCTGCAACAGCCGATGTTGTCTGGGAGTACAAATCTAAAGGGAAGCTGACAACAACGATATTGGCCTTAGTCGGCCTTGACGATGTTGCATCAATACTTGCATACTCATTTGCAAGTAACTATGTGATTAGCTCACTTAAAGGGTTGGAAACCTCTCTTACTTCCTCGGTAAGTTACTTTGCACAAAACATTGGTTTAGCCATTATTTTAGGTTTAACCTCTGGAGCCATATTGACTCTTAGCGCGAAGCTTATCCGTAAGAGAAGAGACCTGTTTGTTTTAGCTATAGGGGCTGTGATACTTTGCAGTGGAGCAGCGGAGTTAGTAGGGGCATCAGAAATACTTTCAACTCTAATATTAGGTATTATATTCGCTAACTTCTGTTTAAAGGCCGGGACAGCTGTTGACGCAGCAAGAGAGCTTATTGCCCCTTTATTCACTGTTTTCTTTGTTTTAACAGGTGCTAGACTAAACATCTACCTCCTTTCAACCCTTGGTTTGACAGGTATAATTTATTTATTTATGAGAATCCTTGGAAAGACATCTGGTTCAACTTTGGGTGCTTTCATCTCCGATGCCAGTGGAGAAGTAAAGGGAAACATAGGTTTATGTCTATATTCACAGGCAGGGATAGCTTTAGGTTTAAGTTCCCATCTATACTATGAACTTAAACAAACAGGTGGACTCGGAGCCCAAATAGGTTTAAATTTACTGAACACCGTTATCTCAACAACCATGATACTCTTAATCATCGGTCCAATACTAGTTAAGTATGCATTGGCGAGATCAGGTGAAATGGGCAAAGTGAAAAGGAATGAACTAATTTTTGAGGAGTAATACCCTTATATTTTTCCTGTTATAAAATAGATGAACAAAAACTTAGATATACAAACATATAAACTATAAATTGATATATTGTTTTATGATAAACTAATTTATGATAAACTAATATATAATATAAGGAGCCATTTTCGATGTTTAACAGAAATATTGAATTGAATAATTTAATTAAAGCAGTAAACTCTGGAAAAGCTGAATTGATCGTAGTTTATGGACGTAGAAGAACCGGTAAAACAACTTTGGTCCAGGAATTACTTTCCAAGGTGAATGGAGTTTACCTATTTGTTCCGAGGGGAGGGATTGAAGATGTTCTTAGTTTGTTCACCAGTGATGTAGTGGAGCAAACAGGAGATGTAGTCAGATTTGGTGAATGGAGAGATTTCTTGGAGTACATTAGAAGGAAGTCTAGGTTTAAGAGATTTGTAATTGTCCTTGATGAATTCCAAAGACTAAGTGAGGCGTATAAACCCGCTATTTCCATGCTTCAACACTTTTGGGACAGTTACTTATCTGAATCAATGATTACACTTATTTTAGTAGGTTCAGTAGTAGGTATAATTGAGAAATTAGCATTGTTGGGAGACTCCCCTTTATTTGGAAGGAAAACAAGGGATTTAAAGATAAATCCTCTTCCATACATGATAGTTAGGAGGTATTGGAAAGGGTACTCTGAGGAACAGAAGATAGAGGCTTACGGTTTTTTCGGGGGGACACCAGGGTATTTCACATTGGTCAGTGAAGCTATTTCTCCAATTGAAAACGTCAGGAACCTTATCTTAACTTCAGATGCCAGGTTAGCTAGGGAGCCAGAAGCGTTGCTATCAGAGGAAACACGTGCGCCTTCAACTTACATGTCGATACTTGCAAAGATTTCAAGTGGTAGAAGGGGGTTGCCTTTAGCAAAAATAAAGGTTAGAAGGGGTTCACCCACTATGTATTTATACACATTGATGAAGATGGATCTCATCAGTAGGTTAGAGTCGCTTGCCCAGGGAGACATCATGTATATAGTTGAAGATGAATTCTTTAGGTTTTGGTTTCGGTTCATTTACCCAAGGCAATCTCTCATAGAAGTTAAAAGAGGGTTTCTAATTGAAAGAACAATTGAGAAAGGGAAAAATAGTTATTTATCTTTTACCTTGGAGAAAATCCTTCGTGAAACCTTGCTTTTCTCATCTGGTGGGAAATTAAAAGAAGTAGAGATACCAATAATTGAAAAGATAGGTTCGTATTGGCGAGGAAATATTGAAGTTGATGCTTGTGCTGTTGCTGAAGATACTGTTATAATTGGAGAGGCAAAGTGGAGGGGAAACGAGTTTACACGTGGAGAACTGGAAAAGCTTTTAAAGGAAACATATATTATAGGGGGGAAATTAAAGAAGAAAACAAAAACAGTGGTTATTTCGAAGGGAGGGTTCAGAGAGGAAGCGAGAAAATTTGAAGACGAAAGAATTATTCTCTTAGATTTAAAGGAACTAGGCAGAGAACTAGACAAAATATATCAGCGAACGATAAGTATGAATTTGAAGCATATCTAAACTCTTTCTCCTCTTTCTCTTAAACAGGGTAATTTTACACGCTGGTGGAAATAGCTGTGAAGCCCCGCTCCAGAGCCAGAGCTACTCTATGTTTATAAAATGGTTGGGGATATAAATGTTTCGACAATTCCCCTCATCGCTAAAGCAGATGAACTTCCTTGGCGATAGGATGTGATTTTAAGATGAGATTTAAATTGTTAAATTGGACGATGAATTAAGAATCAAGGTTTTGTTGCCTTTTATCTTGGTAACTGTACTAAGAAATTAAACTTTCTATAAAGTTACTGTGAGAAAAACCTCAGCTTCAGTTAGGGGATGAGCTGCGGTTAAATTTAAATTGGAGATGTGGATAGGTATTCTTGAAGGCTAACTAGGCAATGCTTGCAATGATGGATGAAGCCAGGTGTAAATAGCTCACAGGGTAATGGGCTCTGTGGAATGGCAGAGTTGTAGGTCCGGCAAACCAGTAAATGTGGGAATAGACGTAAAGCTTACCCTGAACAATGAATGCCCCCTACTTAAGTAGGGGGTAGCTTATACCTCTTGTATTATGTTAGGGAGAGAAGTATTACTAAAAAAGGGGAATAACTATGATTTCCACACAATAAAAACCTGTAAAGGGGGTTAGAATGAAGATAGATTCATATGAGTTTGGTAAGATTGTTGTTGATGGAAAGGAATACACAAAGGATCTAATAATATTTCAGGACAGGTTGCTTGAGAATTGGTGGAGGAAGGAGGGACATAATTTACGCTTGGAAGACATTAAATTGATCTTAGATGAGAAACCAGAGGTATTCATAGTGGGTAAAGGGTATTATGGTTACATGGAAGTATCTTCAGAGGTAAGGGATAAGTTAAGAAGGGAAGGTATAAGACTTATCGCTGAGAAAACAGTGGATGCATGCAAAACATTCAATGAATTGATTGGCAGAGGTAAGAAAGCGGCAGCTGCTCTTCACCTCACGTGTTAACTGGGGCATCTATTCCTCTAAGAATTAAGGAGGTATCAGTGAGCAGTTAAGTTTTGTCATTTGCTTCCATAGGCTTTTACGACTCTACAATGCCTCCTTTCAATTAAGTTTAGTCTAAGAAAGAACCAATTAACCCCTTTAAACACCCTTTAACATGTTCCCACTTATTCGAGGAAAGAACCGATTTCTCTAAAAGTAATCTTTATGCATTAAAATTTTTTGAACTAACCTAATGGTTTTCCTTGTGAAGGAAACCCTGTTCCCTAATCTATGTTCAAGCTTAAATGGTTTCCCTGGAGTAAAGGCTATTAGAAACGTTAGTAGGGATAGGGAAGTAAACAGAAACGATTCTAATGCGTAAAATGTAAAGGTGCTGGACACAAATATCTTAATGTAATATTGACTGACAAAGAAAGATGCAACAGATGTTAACCCCGTCAAAAAAGAAAAGACCTCTTTCAATTTAGTCACCTCTATTCCACTTTGTAAAAGATGTATTACTGAGTATTAATTTGTTATCATCGTTTCCTTTACGCGAACATTTC